>JANNDW010000183.1:0-20507 GCA_031378125.1 Methylibium sp.
CATGCCGCAAGCGGTGCTGGCGTCCTTGCGCTGGCCCGGGCGGCCCGAGCTGCCTGCGGGCAATGCGGCCTGGACCTACATGGTGCGCCACCCCTTCGGCGAGTTCGCGCTGTTCATCGGCGAGATCCCCGACGGCGGCAACGGGCAGCCCGAGGGCTTGCAGGCCCTCGGTCCTTCGACAGCCACTCGACAGCACGCAGGTGCTGTCTCGGCGCGGTCTCAGCCATTCGAGGTCTGGGTTAACGGCGCGGAGCAACCGCGCGGACTGGGCGCGCTGGCCAAGACCTTGTCGATGGACCTGCGCGCCAAGGACACCGCCTGGGTGCGGCTGAAACTCGACGCCCTGGCCACCGTGCAAGAGGAGCGGGCCTTCGAAATGCCGTTCCCGCCGCACGGCGAGATGCGCCGCTTTCCCGGTGTGGTGGCCGCCACCGCCGCGGTGATCCGCTGGCGCTGTGAGCAGCTCGGGCTGTGGTCGCTCGGTCCGTCGGCCACGCCGGTGATCGATGCGATGTTCAGCCGCGCCGAACCGCAGACCGGACCCAGCGGCACGCTGGCGTGGTCGGCCGACCTCCACAACCCGGCGAGCGACGACGCGTTCACGCTGACGCTCAAGGAGGTCGTGCTGCCGGACGGGCAAGGTGGCACGCTCACCCGCCCCTGCGCGCTCGGTTTTTCGGGCAACTACCCGCGCGCAATGGACGGCCTGGCGCGCATTCTCTCGCTCGACATGCGCGTGCTCGACCCGGCGTGGATCGGCATGAAGCTGCGCAAGCTGTTGAGCTACGCCGAGCCGCTGGGCCACTTCATGGCCTTCGTGCCGGGGCTGCCGCCCGGACGGCAACGCCAGCAGACCTGGCCGTCGACGGTGGCCTACCTGGCTCGCTTGATCATTCACCGCTACGCCATGCTGGGCGTGCTCGACGAGAACGGTTATCCGCTGCGTGAGATGGGCATCTTGGAGTCGCCCGGATCGCCCTCGACGCAGGCCGCGCCGATGGCCGGTGCACGCTGCCCGGAATGCGGCAATTCGACGCTGATCCACAAGGACGGCTGCGAGTTCTGCACCGCGTGTGGGCATATCGGCAGCTGCGGGTAGGCCCAGACCCGGCCGAACCATTCGGCGCCGGCAGGCGAGTCGCCCATCGCCCATCGCGCGCGCCGCGTCCAAGAGGCCACACCGGAGGCCGTTTTGAACATGTTGTATCAAATCGTAATCCCAGGGGCTGTACCCTTCCGCCTGGCATCGGCAAACCACTGACACCCCAAATGTTTGGCCAAAACAAACCTGTTGTCCTCGAGTCCTATGGCAGACGGCGCTCGCGTTGGAGCGTGCCTCGATGGCTGGTGTTGCTGCTCTGCGGCATCGCGATCGGCGCTGGGGCGGTTGTCTTCGTGCAGGAGCGCTACCTGCCGCCGCGCCTGTCGGCCGATGAATCGACCAAGCTGCGCGGCGCGTTTGACCAAGCAGAGGCCGAGCGGCTGCGCCTGAAAGGCGAACTTGGCGAAACCACCAAGCGGCTCGACACCGCGCTGGCCGACAAAAAGCGCCAGGGCGATGAGCTCGCCGCCAGCCGCGCAACCGTCGAGCGACAGCGCGAGGAAGTGGCCGCCGTGGTCGCGGCATTGCCACCCGACCCGCGTGGCGGCGGCATCGAGGTGCGCGCCGCAAGGTTTACAGCCAAGGGCGGGACCCTGGCCTACGACGTGGTGCTCACCCGCGAGCGCGCGGCCGGCCCGCCGATGAGCGGCGTGATGCAACTCGTCGTCAGCGGAGAGTCGGGGCGCGGCGCCGACACCACGGTGAGCTTGAAACCGGTGGCCCTGACGATCGGCAGCCACGAGATCGTGCGTGGCAGCCTGCCGCTGCCCGAAGGCTTCAGGCCGCGCCAGACCACGATCCAGGTGCTCGATCGCGCCGGCGGCAAGATCCTGGGCATGCGGGTGATGCTGATCCGGTAGCTGCGCCTGCCGATCCCGCACCGATCCCGCAGCCTCGCCTTGAGCCAGCGCAAGGCCCATCGGTGGCGCGGATGGGGTAATCACCGCGTTGCTGCATTCAGCGCTGAGGGCCGAATGGAATTCAAGGACTACTACGCCACTCTCGGTGTGCAGCGCACGGCCACCCAGGACGAGGTGAAGCGTGCCTATCGCAAGCTGGCGCGCAAGTACCACCCCGACGTCAGCAAGGAGCCCGACGCCGAAGCGCGCTTCAAGGAAGTGGCCGAGGCCCACGAGGCGCTGCACGACCCCGAAAAGCGCGCCGCCTACGACGCCATCGGCACACGCTATCAGCGCGGGCAAAGCTTCGATCCGCCACCCGGCTGGGACTCCGGCTTCGAGTTCAGCGGCCGCGATGCCGGGCCTGGCGAGGCGGCGGACTTCAGCGACTTCTTCGAGTCTCTGTTCGGGCGCCAGGCGCGCGGCGCCCGCCCACCCGGCGCCATGCACTCGGCGAGTGGCGACCACCATGCCAAGGTGGTGATCGACCTCGAGGACGCCTACCGCGGCGCCCGCCGAACGATTTCATTGCGCGTGCCGGTGGTCGACGCGCAAGGGCAGCTCACGCTGCGGGAGCGCCAGCTCGACGTCAACATTCCGAAGGGCGTGCGCGCGGGGCAGCACCTGCGCCTGGCCGGCCAGGGCGGCCCCGGTCATGCGGGCGGCCCGGCCGGCGACCTGTATCTGGAGATCGCGTTCAACGCCCATCCGCATTTCCGGGTCGATGGCCGCGATGTCTACCTCGACCTGCCCATCGCGCCGTGGGAAGCGGCGCTGGGCGCCAGCGTCGACGCGCCCACGCCCGAAGGCAATGTGGAGCTGACCATTCCGCCCGGCTCGTCGTCCGGGCGCAAACTGCGGCTCAAGGGCAAGGGCCTGCCCGGCGACCCGCCCGGCGACATGTACGCGGTGCTGGTCATCGCGCTGCCTCCGGCCGATGCGGCGCAGACCCAGGCCGCCTACGCCGCACTGGCGCGCAGCGTCCCCCAGTTCAACCCGCGCAGCGCGCTGGAGGCATGAAGACCATGGCCGACCCTCACCGCAATATTGTCGACAGCATCGTCGTCGAGGAAACGATTCGGTTCACGCTCGCGGACCTGTGCCGCGCCTGCCGCGCGGACCGCGTGCAGGTGATCGCCCTGGTCGACGAAGGTGTGCTGGAACCCGCCGGCAGCGGCCCCGACGACTGGCTGTTCAGCGGACCGTCGCTGCGGCGCACCCGCGCCGCGTTGCGGCTGGCCCGCGATCTGGAACTCGGCCTCGCTGGCGCGGCGCTCGTGCTCGACCTGCTAGACCAGATCGAGGTGCTCAACGCACGCCTGCGGCGCGCCGGGGTTCGTTGACAGCGCTTGCCGCGCGCGGCCTGCTGGTTTTGATGACGGTGCCGGTGCCGATGTCGCATTGACCGCACCAACACAAGCCCCTCCCGCGCCCGATCAGAGTGGGTGGCAAAGCTGATACGCTTGCGCCGGCCGGAAACCTTCGGCCGGCGCCATCGCAGTCAGCCTTCCGCCCAGATTGAACCCCACCCTGCACATCGCCATCGTCGACGACGAAGTCGACATCACCCAGTTGCTGGCCAACTATCTGCAAAGCCACGGCTACCGGGTGACGCAACTGCACAGCGGAGCGTCGCTGATGGCGTTGATGCCCGCCGACGCCCCGGCTCTGGTGCTGCTGGACCTGGGGCTGCCCGGCGAAGACGGTTTTTCGATCGCGCGCCGGCTGCGCGAACACTGGCGCTGCGGGCTCGTCATCGTGACCGGCCGCGGCGATTCGGTGGACAAGGTGGTGGGGCTTGAAGTGGGCGCCGACGACTATGTGACCAAGCCGTTCGACCTGCGTGAGCTGCTGGCGCGCATCAAGGCCGTGCTGCGGCGGCTCACGCCCAACGAGTCGCTCGCGGAACCGGCGGGTAGCGCCGGCACAGCGCGCGGCAAGCTGCGTTTCGCCGGCTGGCAGCTCGACCTCGCCGCGCGCCGCCTCACCAGCCCGCAAGGCCAGGACGTGGCGCTGACGAGTGGCGAATTCGATTTGTTGTGCGCGTTTGCCCAGCACCCGGGCCGCGTGTTGTCGCGCGACTTCCTGCTGGAGCAGACCCGCGGGCGCGAAGCAGGGCCCTTCGATCGCACAATCGACGTGCAAGTCGGGCGGCTGCGCAAGAAGCTCGAAGCCGACGCGGAAGATCCTCAGCTCATCAAGTCGGTGCGCGGCGCGGGCTACATCCTGGTGGCGCCGGTCACCTCGGGCTGAACCGACCGCGCCGAAAGTGCATCCATGCCCGCCCCGCCTGAATTGTCCCCACCCGCGCCTTCGGGCTTCGACGAGCACAGCGTCTTTCGCACGCTCTTCGCAGCCTACCCGGACGCGCTGATCGTGGCCGATGCAAAGGGCGCCGTCGTGCTGGCCAACCCGGCCGCGGCGAGTCTGCTCGGCTACACGATCGATCAGCTGACCGGGTTGAGCGTCGATGCGCTGGTGCCCGACGCCATCCGGCCGCGGCATGCCGCGTACCGCGACGCGTACGGCCACAACCCGCGGCCGCGGCCGATGGGAACCCAGATGGAGCTGGTGGCCAAGCGCCGCGACGGCTCTGAAGTGATGGTCGAGATTGCCCTCAGCCCCCTGCAACGACACGGCCTGCCGCTTGTCGTGGCGGCGATTCGCGACATTGGCGCCTATCCGCGCGTCAAGCAGGCCTTGCGACGCGCGCGCTACAGCGAACACCTGGCGCAACTCGGCCGCCTGGCGGTCGACGCCCGCGATCCCCAGCATCTGCTGCAGCACGTGCCGGCCATCGCCGCGCAGGCGCTGCAGGTCGAAATGGCGATGGTGCACCTGCTCGAGCCGAATCGGCTCGACCTTCGTCTCGTCAGCGGTGTCGGCCTGCTCGATGCGGAAGCAGTGGGTACGCTCGTGCCCAACCGGCCCGACACGCCGCCGGGCTTCATGCTCGCGCATGGCAAGCCGTCAATCGTGGACGACTACCGCGACGAGCAGCCCTTCTCGGTGCCCCGGGCCTACCTCGATGCCGGTTTGACGAGCAGCCTGTCGGTGCCGCTGTCCGACCGCGGCCGCACGATCGGCGCACTGACGGTGAGCACACGCGAGGCCAAGCAATTCGGCGACGACGAGGTTCGTTTCCTCGAATCCTTGTCCAACCTGCTCGCCACCAGCTTGCAGCGCGCGCAGTCCGAAGAAGCCCTCAACCATGCCCAGCGGCTGGAAAGCGTCGGCCAGTTGACCGGCGGCATCGCGCACGACTTCAACAACCTGCTCACCGTGATCCAAGGCAATTTGCAGGTTCTCGAAGAGCTGCCGGCGCTGGCGGCCGATGCCTACGGCCAGCAACTCGTGGGCGCCGCAACGCGTGCCACCCGGCGCGGCGCCGAGCTGACCGGCAAGCTGCTGGCATTTTCAAGACGGCAGGTGCTGGAACCCAGCCCGGTGGACGTGTCGCTGCTGCTGACATCGCTGGCCGACATGCTGCGCCGAACGCTGGACCAGCACATTCGCATCGAGGTCGATGCACCGTCCTGCGTGCCGCCAGTGATGGCCGATCCAGGGCAGCTCGAGTCGGCGCTGCTCAACATCGCGATCAACGCGCGCGACGCCATGCCCCAGGGAGGCTTGCTGCGCTTTTGCGCCGAGACTTGCAGCGCTTTGCCCAGCGAAGTCCGGCCTGAGCTGGACGACCCGAGCGCGCCGGAGGACGGCTTCGTCGCCATCTCGATCAGCGACACCGGCACCGGCATGCCCGACGATGTGAAGGAACGCGCGTTCGAGCCCTTCTTCACGACCAAGGAAACCGGCCGCGGCACGGGCCTGGGCCTGAGCACCGTCTACGGTTTCGTCAAGCAATCCAAGGGTGCAATCGTCATCGACAGCACGCCCGGCGTGGGCACCACGCTCACGCTGTACATCCGCAGCCCGTGGCACACCGCCGCGCCGGCGCGGGACGATGCCGATGTGAGCCAGGTGGTGCCCGAGGGCCTGAACGTGCTGCTGGTCGAAGACGACGTCGAGGTGAGCTCCGTCGTGCGCACCTTCCTCGCCACCATGCGCTGCAAGGTGGCGGTGGCCGCGAGCGGCGAGCAAGCATTGCTCGCCCTGGGGTCGGCTGCCCCATTCGACTTGCTGCTCACCGACATTGCGCTGGGGCCCGGCATGCGCGGTACCACGCTGGCGGCGCAGGCGCAACAGCGCTTTCCCAAGATGGCGGTGCTGCTGATGTCGGGCTTCTCGGCCGAGCTGCTCCACGCCGACCGCGACTCGCCTGCGAGCTGGGAGTTGCTGCGCAAGCCCTACACCCGCGACGAACTCGCGCGGGCGATTGCCCGTGTCGTCAGTTCAGCGTAGACCCGGGCACCAAAAAACCAGTCACTGCAACGTGGGCGCCGGCGCCAGGCATTGCTGCACGAACACCGACAGCGCCGCCACATCCGGGATGTGCACATCGCGCCGCCCCTTCTCGGTGAAGGCGATGACCTTGTCACGGGCCAGTTTCGACAGCGCCCGGCTCACGGTTTCCAGGCTCATGCCCAGGTAGTTGCCGATCTCGGCACGCGTCATGCGCAGCGTGATCTGGTCAGTGCGCAGGCCGCGATCGGCAAGCGACTCGGCCCAAACGCGCAGGAAGTCAGCCACGCGCGCATCGGCGGGCAGCGTGCACACCGACATCAGCGAGTCGCGGTCGCGGCCGATCTCTCGGCTCATCGCTTCGTGCAGCACGGTCAACAACGCCGGATGAGTGGCGCAGGCCGTGAGCAGCGAGTCGTAGCGAACCACCCAGACTTCGCCCGTGTCCATGGCGATCGCGTCGCAGCAGTACTGGTTGTTGGCGATGCCATCGAAGCCGAGCCAGTCGCCGCGGAACTTGAGACCGACGACCTGTTCACGCCCGTCGGGAGACAGGTTGACAATCTTGAAAGAGCCGGAGTTCAGGATGTACAGGTTGTAAAAGCGCTCGCCGGCCTGGTAGACCACGTCGCCGGCATGCACCAGCCGGCGCTGCGGGGCGAGCTTGTCGTGCAAGAGCTTCAGCGAATCGGCGATATGCCGGCTGGCGTGCTGGCTGGCGCCGGCGTCCTTGTTCAAATGCCGGGCCGGGGTTGCGGCCATCATGCGGGCAATCGTCGGGGCGGCGGTCGAGGTGGCGGTGGCGGTGGTCAGCATCTTGAACTCCTGGTTGCATTGCGGGTTGGAATGAATGCAAGCCTAGGGAGCAGCGGTCAACGCCACGACAACGGCGCGCGTCGCTTGGCAACGCTGCGTCAACGGTTTGTGTCCGCTGCGTATCCGCACACCGCCCCCCGACCCCCATTGACGGGTGTCAAACCAAGCCCGGAATGCGTCGATAGGCTTCGCACACCGTCACTGAATGAATCCATGAGCATTCGCCATCTCGATCGGTTGCTGGAGCCGAAGTCGGTCGCCGTCATCGGCGCATCGGGCCGTGCCGGCAGTGTGGGCGCCACGGTGTGGCGCAATCTGCGCGCGGGCCACTTCGCCGGGCCGGTCTACGCCGTGAACCCCCACCGCGCCACGCTCGATGGCATGGCCGTGTTTGCCCGCCCGGCCGACCTGCCGCAAGCGCCCGACCTGGCCGTGCTGTGCACACCGCCCGACACCGTGGCAAGCCTGATCGACGAACTGGGCCGGCTTGGCACGCGCGCCGCCATCGTCATGACGGCGGGCCTGAGCACCGCCCAGAAACAGGCGATGCTGGACGCCGCGCGGCCGCATTTGCTGCGTGTGCTGGGCCCGAACTGCATTGGGCTGCTGACCCCGCACCTGGGCTTGAATGCGAGCTTCGCGCACATCGACGCCATTCCCGGCGGCGTGGCCTTCATCTCGCAATCGGGCGCCCTCGTCACCGCGGTGCTCGACTGGGCTCAATCGCGGCGCATCGGTTTCTCGCACATGGTGTCACTTGGCGAACGCGCCGATGTGGATTTCGGCGACTTGCTGGACCACTTGGCCAGCGACGCGCGCACCCGCTCGATCCTGCTGTACATCGAGTCGATCGAAGCGCCGCGCAAATTCATGTCGGCCGCGCGCGCCGCGGCGCGCAACAAGCCGGTCATCGTTGTGAAAGCGGGCCGTGCCGGCAACGGCGTCAAGGCGGCGGCCTCGCACACCGGCGCGCTGGCCGGCTCGGACATCGTGTTCGACGCCGCGATCCGCCGCGCCGGCATGTTGCGCGTCGACACGCTGCAAGACCTGTTCATGGCCGCTGCGACGCTGGCCCGCTTTGGAACGAACCGCGACACGGCGCTGACGCTGATGACCAACGGCGGCGGCGCCGGCGTGCTGGCGGCCGATGCGGCAGCACTCGCGGGTGTCCCGCTGCTGGAACTGAGCGACACACTGCGCACCCGGCTCGACGCGATTTTGCCGCCGACCTGGTCGCACGCGAACCCGATCGACATCATCGGCGACGCGCCGGTGCAGCGCTACACCGAGACGCTGCAGACACTGCTGGCCGACCGCGACACCGGCGCGGTGCTGTTCATGCACGCGCCAACCGCGATCGTGCGCAGCGAAGACATTGCGCGCGCCTGCGCGCCGATTGCGCGCCAAGCGAGCGGCCGCGTGATGGCCTGCTGGCTGGGCGATGCCGCGGTGGCAGACGCACGCCACCTCTTCGAAGACGCCGGCGTGGCCGACTACGCCACGCCCGAGGAGGCCGTGCGCGCCTTCGCGATGCTGTCGACCTACCGAGCCAACCAGGCCCAGCTGATGGAAGCGCCGACCGCGAGTGAAAACGGCCCGCCCGACATCGAAGCGGCCCGCGTGCCCATCGAGGCGGCGTTGGCCGAGGGCCGTGACAT
Organism: Methylibium sp.; assembly: GCA_031378125.1. GTDB lineage: Bacteria > Pseudomonadota > Gammaproteobacteria > Burkholderiales > Burkholderiaceae_C > LGRD01. Next base: position 8,835 of record JANNDW010000183.1, read on the forward strand.
GCTCAACGAGATCGAGGCGAAGGCGGTGCTGAAGGCCTACGGCATCCCGACCGTGCCGACGTGGGCGGTCCCGCCGCAGGCCACCGCGGCGGTGGCCGCGGCACACCAGCTCGGCTATCCCGTCGCGTTGAAAATCCTGTCGCCCGACATCAGCCACAAGTCCGACGTGGGCGGCGTGCGCCTGAACCTGCGCGACGAGAACGATCTGCGCCAGGCGGCCGACGAGATGCTGGCGCGCGTGCACGAACTGAAGCCGCGGGCGCGGATCAGCGGCTTCACCGTGCAGACCATGGCGACCCGGCCGATGGCGCAGGAACTCATCGTCGGCGCCAGCGTCGATCCGGTCTTTGGCCCGGTGTTGTTGTTCGGCCAGGGTGGCACCGCCGTCGAAGTGCTGGCCGATCGTGCGATCGCGTTGCCCCCGTTGAACCGCGTGCTGGCGCGCGAACTGGTGTCGCGAACGCGCGTGGCCAGGTTGCTGGCCGGTTATCGCGACCACCCGCCCGCCCGCCTCGACGCCATTTGCGATGTGTTGATCGCGTTGTCTCAGATGCTGGCCGACCTGCCCGAGCTGGCCGAACTGGACATCAACCCGCTGCTGGCCGATCAGAACGGCGTGATCGCGCTCGACGCACGCCTGCGCGTCAACCGCCAGGCGGGCGCCGGTGCCGCCCAATTCGCCATCACGCCCTACCCGGCCGAACTGGCCGAAACCTTGGTTTGGCAAGGCGAGGCCATCGTACTGCGGCCGATTCGCCCTGAAGACGGGCCGCAGCACCAGGCCTTCGTCGAACTGTTGCAGCCGGAAGACGTGCGGCTGCGCTTCTTCAGCGTGCGCCGGGAGCTGCCGCGCAGCGAGCTCGCCCGGTTGACACAAATCGACTACGCGCGCGAGATGGCTTTCATCGCCGTGCGAACCCTGCCCGGCGGAGCAGCCCAGACGCTCGGGGTGGTGCGGGTCGTGATCGACCCGGACAACGCCACCGCGGAGTTCGCGATCATCGTGCGTTCGGACCTGAAAGCCCACGGCCTGGGCCGGCTGTTGATGCGCAAGATGATCGCCTTTCTCTCGCAGCGCGGCACGCAGCGAATGGTCGGCGACATTCTGCGAGAGAACAAGTCGATGCGCGAGCTGGCTCGCTCGCTGGGGTTCACGGTGAATGCGGCCGCTTCGAATCCGGACGCCCTCAGCGTCGAGCTGGAGATCCCCCGTCAACTCGACTCGGCAGCTTTTTCGACGACGCTCGCCGAAAGCCCAACGAGGCGCTGAAGGCCAAGGGCTTGAGTGCTCCAGCATTTGTTCTCGGGCGCCTGGAATACTCGCCAGCTCAAATACCGCTGAGCCGCACTCCGCGCGTATCAGTGCCGGGGCAACTCGGTTTGAGCCGCGGCGTTCCTGACCGCTGCGACCCATTGGCCCGTCATCTCGGTGAGCGCGTTCTGTGCGCTGGCGATCATCGCCAGCGGCGTCGGGTCCACGTTGAGCGAGGCTGAGCCTTGCGGCGCCGCGCCGGCGCCATTGCCAAGCATCCGGTGCGACAGCTTGGCCGCCTCTTCCTGCGCCTGCTCGACGAACTGCGTCTCGGCGTCGAGCCAGCGCGTGAGCAGCGCAGCGTAGTTCTGCGCGGCCCGGGCCATCTGGCTGCTCACCAGATTCGCCTGGAGCGTGAGCAGTTCCTGGCTGTCGCGCGCGCCTCCCGCTTCGACCATCGCCTCGGCCAGGCTCGTCGACAGTTCCTTCAGCGTCTGCGCGTTCGTCTGGTGCACCTGGTCCAAAAACCTCAACAGGCCCTGCGACGCGCCGAGCGATGCGTTGACGAGGCTGCGCGTCAAGTCCACGCTGAACGCCGTCGCTTCGTCGCTCGCAGGGTCCGCGGACTCCACGCCGTGGCCGCCGGAGGCTGCCCTGCGGGGTGCCGCGTTGCGAGCCGGCTTGAAGGTGCGCGCCATGAAAGCCTCCGGGATGTGCAAAGGTTTGGTCAGTTACTTTAGGCGCTCCGACACAGCGCCGCCAGCCGAATCTCGATCGCGTTGGCAATCGGCCGGCTGCGGTTGATGCCGGTCAAGCGGCGGCAGCGACAAGTTCAATGGCGCGCGCGAAAAGTTCGAAACCCAATTGCGCCATGCCCGCGCCGAACTCGCGGAGTTGCAGGTTCAGCGCGGTACGCTGGCGCGCTTGGGGCGTTGGCTGCGCTGATGCGACGCGGCGGGCCCGAGCATGGCGGGTTCAGGCGCTGAGCAGCTGCCCCACTCGGGCGCGTGCGTCCACGAGTCCCTGTTTGAGTGCCGGGCCCAGGTCCAGATCCTGCTCGGTCAGCAGCGTGTACTTGACCGTCGGGCTCAAATCGCTGCCGAGCGCGGTCACCAGGTCGAGCAGCACGTTGTAGGCGCCGCGTGTCTTCGACGGTTCGCTGGCCACCTCCGCGTTGTTCGTGGCGGCGAATGCCGAGCAGTCGACGAGCTCGTTCCTCGGGTTGAGGTACACGCTGCCATTGATGACCTGGCACCCTTCCGACCAGCTGTTCACGTCGCGCGTCATCCCCTTCCCGCCCCAATGAATATTGATCGAAGCATTCGCTTCCAGCCCATGGTTCAGGTCCGCATCGTCGAGGCGCTTGTCGCCCTTCGAGCGAACGACCAGCACGCCCTTGTTCCGCGGGCGAAGCGCCAGGTACTTCTTCTGGTGCCACCCGAAGTGATAGTCGTGCTGGCCCTGGACGAGAAACGGAAGGCCGCGTGGATCTTTCGATGCCCCCGGCTCCGTCGATCCCTGAAACTTGAAGACGAGCCCCTTGATCAGAAGCACGAAGATGTCATCGAACTTGCCGCTCATTTCACTGCGACGTATGCCGACGAGGTGAATGTTCCCAGCCGGGGTGAAGTCCCACTGCGCGAGGGTTCGCGTGTCGGCACCAGCGCTGAAGGCATTGACCAGTTGCAGCGTGCGATTCGGACCGGCAACGTAGTTTTGCTTCACTTTTTCCAGCAGCGAAAGCCATTCGGTGTACTCCGTCTGGCCCAAGGCTTGGGTCTGCCAGCGCTCGATCGTCGGCGCCCAGTCGGACTTGAACTGAGGGTCCATCCAGCGCCTCAGATGCTGTTGCGAGACCGGGCCGAACCGGCCATCCGGCACGGAGTCGAGTTTTTCGACCGAGCGAACGTATTCCTGGAACAGGCGTATCGCGGAGAGCGTGCGGTAGCCACAGATCCCGTCGACCTTTCCGCCGGGGAAAAAGCCAATCGATTTGAGTCCCTGCTGAACCTCGGCGACGGGCATGGATTGCTGCGCATCGGGCACGTGCATCTCGAGCGCCAGCTTGTCGCTTCCCGGCTCGATCTCGACAAGGGGGACGCGCGTGAGGTCCTCGACCTGTTTCAGGTAAGCCTTGCACACCGAATCCGCAATGCCGGGGTCAAAGCATCCAAGTTTGATCATGACGGTTCCTCCCAATGGTTGCAGATGTCGGTTCTCCCAGACGTCCTGGGCCGCTGCCGGGTCTCAAGGATGATCTCGGCGAGGTTCCGAACGCCGCGGCGCTTGTGCGCCGGGGGCGCGCGGCTCAAGCAGAACCCGGCACATCTTGCCGCTGCGGGGTTGCCGCAGCGGCGCTCGCAGGCCGTGCACGATGCGCACGTTGGAGAGCCCGTGCTGCGCCAGGAAGCCGTCGAGTGCCGCACGGGCGCGTTTGAAAGCGTCCACCGGGTCGCGCACCTCGGGCTCCAAGCGCAGCTCAAGCGCATCGGGCCCGGTGCACAGCAGCTGGAACTGGGTGAGCTTTGCACCCTCTTCGATCACGGTCATCAGCGCCAGCGGCAGCAGCGTGACCTTGCGGTCCTTCGCATCGTGCAGCACCAGCGTGTGGTCGGCCCGGCCCTGCACCTCGATGACGGGAAATCCACTCCCGCAGGTGCACGGCTCGGCCGCGAAGCGCACGCTGTCGCCGAGCCGGTAGCGCAGCAGCGGCTGGACGCGATTGGCCAGGTTGGTCAGCAGCACCGAATGTGACGGCTCGCCGATGGGCACCGGGCGCAACTGGCGGTCCACCGGTTCGAGGATGAGCCAATCGTCATTCAGGTGCAGCCGGCCGTGGGCGCATTCCCAGGCCATCGAAAAGAACTCGGACGATCCGTAGTTGTTGCGCAGCGCGCAGCCGAAGGCGCCGCGGATGCGCGTGCGCTGCTCGTCCGTCAATTGCTCGCCGCCGACCCAGACCTCGGCCAGCTTGAGCTTCAACGCGCCTTCCGTTTGCGCCTGGGCGAGCGCAGCCGCACAGCTCGGGTAGCAAATCAGCACGGTCGGCGCGAAGGCCTGCAGCTCGCGCGCGAGCTCGTCCAACGGGTCCAGCACCGAAAAGGTCTGGACCACCGGCGCGAGCCATTGCAACAGTGACGGCGTCATCGATGCGGCCGTGCGTTTGAGCCGCTGAATGCTGGCGACCCCGGCGAAATGGCCACCGGTGGCGGCGACGAACGCAAAGCGCTGTCCCGCACCCCAGGCCCCCAGCGGTGGCAGGCCCGGCCGCATGCCCCTGAGCCGCAGCGCGTCCAGCGCATCGAAGGCGGCCAGGCTTTGTGCGTCCTGCACAAAGATGCCGGGCTTGCCACTGGTGCCGGAGCTGGTCCAGACCATGTAGTTGCCCAGGTAAGCGTCGGCCACGCGTGCAGGGTCGCTCAAGAAGTACTCGACACCGGCACGGGTGATGCGCCGGTCGGTCGCCCAGTCGTCGAAGCGGTGCATCAGCTCGGCCTTCTCGACCGGCACGATGTCTTCGAGGCGCGGCCACGGTCCGCGCGCGGCGGCAAAACGCTCGCGGTAGAACGGTGAGTCGGTCGACGCGGTCTCGATCAGGCGCGCGAGCCGTGCGTTGCGCTGCCTGCGCCCGGCGCCGGCCGGGTCGAACCCGGCCGCCAGGGTCTCGCCCAGGGTTTGTGCCCACAGCCATGGGTCGACAGGGGGAAGCGGGTGCGCGGTCACGTTGAATCGGCGTCAGTCGGGGAACCCGACAAATGCCAAGCGCAAACGATACGCCGCCGCGACCGTGCCCGCCAGCAAAATCGCAAGGCTGGCTTTGAGGCCGGCCGCGTCGTTGCCGCTGCGACCGCAGGCCGAACAGGTGCATGTGGCGATCCGGGGCGGGCAGCCGGTTTGACACCCATCAAGGACCGCCGGCGCGGCGCGATTAGGCTGGGCACACGATTCCGGCGGTGGTTTGTGCACCGGCGGCGCACCTTCCCATGCCGTACGCCTTGAAGAACCGCAGCCTGCTGTCTCTCGACGAATTGAGCGCGCGCGACGTCGAGTTGCTGGTCGAACTCGCGCAGTCGTTGAAGCGCGACCGGACCCATGGCCACGAGCGCCAGCAGCTGCGTGGCCTGCACATCGCGACACTGACCGCGGCCGATGCGGCCCCACCGGGCGATCCGGCCGAGGCCGCTGCGACCGAGCAGGGCGCGATGGTCGTGCGAATCGGGCCACGCGAGGCCCAGCGCACCGGCGCCAGCGATGTGCATGAGCTGGCGCGCCTGCTCGGGCGTCTGTATGACGCGATCGAAGTGCGTGGCATGGCGCAGAGCCGTTTGCGCGAGTTCGCCCGCCATTGCAGCGTGCCGGTGTACCGCAACTTCAGCCATGCCTGCCATCCGGCCTGCATCGTTGCCGACCTGATGACGATGCAAGAGCATGCCGCCAAACCGTTGACGCGCATCGGCCTGGCCTGGCTCGGAGACCCGCGCGGCGAACGCGGGACAACGCTGTTGCAGGGGGCGTTGCTGATGGGGCTGGACCTGCGCATCGCCGCGCCGCGCGACTGCTGGCCGTCCGGCGCAAAGCTTGAGCGCCTGCAACGTCTGGCGCAAACGCACGGTGCGCGGCTGAGCCTGTACGACGCCGCGTCACCGGCGCTGGCCGGGTGCGACTTTCGCTACGCCGACCCGAACGTCCCGCCGCTGCGCTCGGCAAGCGCCGAGCCGGTCTTGCAGCTTGTGCAAGCCGAAGGTGGCGCCGACGCGCTGCGGCGCACCCAAAGCGAGAACCGAGTCCACGCCATCAAGGCAGTGCTGGTCGCCACGCTGGCTTGAAGGCGGCGCGCCGAGCGCTGACCACTTGGCGGCCAGCCACGGCGCTGGCCCACAGATCGAGAAGTGTCTAGATACGGCATAATCCCGTATCAACGCTTCGGAGCTTTGTCATGACCACCGCTGCACGCTTCGATCTCAAGATGGATGCCGACGAAAAGGCCATCGTGGCCAAGGCCGCCGCCTTGATGGGCACGACGATGGCAGGTTTCGTTCGCGTGGCCGCCAAGGAAAAGGCACAAGTGCTGCTCGAACGCGAGACGCGGCTCACTCTGACCGACCGCGATTTCACCGCATTTGCCCGTGCGCTGGACTCGGCGTTCGCCCCGAACCCCGGCCTCAAGGAAGCCCTGACCCAGGCCCGCCGCAAGGTGCGGCGTGCTTGACGATCTGCCGCTCGACACTTCCATCCACGATCGGCAAGGGTTTGAGTGCGGCGTACCGGAGCTTGACGACTACATCCGCCGCTTTGCCGAGCAACACCGCCGCTGCGGCATCAGTTCAGTCTATGTGCTGACAGACTCGGCGCAGCGCGAGTTCATCCTGGGCTACTACACGCTCAGCGCGGCCGAAGTCGATGGGCAGCGCCTTTCCGATGCCGGCCGCAAGAAGTTGCCCCGTTACCCGGTGCCCTGCTTCCGCATGGGCCGAATCGCGTGTCGACCGAATCAGCAGGGGCGTGGCCTCGGCAAGCTGCCGCTGGGTTGCGCCGTCGATCGCTGCTTGAAGGCCCGACAGCAAATTGCAGCTTACGCTTTGCTCGTCGATGCGAAAGACGACGCATCCAAAGCTTTCTACACGCACTTCGGGTTCAAGACGCTGCCGGACGCGCACCAGACGCTGTATTTGCCGTTGGGGCGATAGCGCAATACATCGGCACGCGTGGTGCCACGGTATGGAGCGGACCATTGCGACGGCGCCTTCCCGACTGCCAGATATGGCCAGGGACACCGAAAACAAAAGACCTCAGTCAAATCAATGCATTGGGGTTCTCTATGAACCGTCCTGGGACGGCCCGGGACACGGTCATCGATCATCACTTCCCAATCGGGCGGTGGGGCGCATGGATGCTTGATGCGCGGTTCCAAGGGGTACCGTATTGGCCCTGATCATGGCCCCGCCCTGGTTGCCGGCGCCGCGCACTGGGCAAGACGGCTCAAAGCGCGACCCTCAGCCGTCTGGCGCGTTCGCGGAACGCCCGCTCGCCGCCCTCGAGGATCGCGCAGACTGCCGCACGGATCGATGGGTTCTCGAGGCCGCCGCTCTGATACGAGATCTCCGGCAACTGGCCCGGCCGGTGAGGCCCGCACCGAGCGACGATTACCTGGTCCACGTCTGTGTTGACCACGAGGTTGGCGTTGTGCGTCACGATGATGATCTGACGACGCTTCTTGGCCTCGCGGAAGACGGGAACCAACTCGTCGAAGACCGATTGCGGATCGAGGTTCTCTTCCGGTTGGTCGATGATCAACGGACGATCGTCGTCGGCATCAATCGCCAGGTACAGCAACAGCAAGACGATTCCCCGCGTGCCAGGAGACAGACACTCGACTTCGACGCCGTCGTACTGCAACCCATAGCCCACCTGGATGTGGTCCGTGCCGTACAGCCATGCAACCACTTTCCGCGCCCACTCGCGCCGGTTGGCTTGTACGGGCATGTGCTGCAACAGTTTCTCGCCGTGGGCGGCTACGAAGCCGCTCATCGCGTTGGCAACGTCCACCGCTGTGCCCTGTCGCCAGGCAACGCCGAGCGCCACTTCGGCCTCTCGCCCCAGTTCGCCCTTGCCGCGAAACGGCCCGGTCGTCCGCAGGTCTAGCAACGCTTCGCCGCGCTGCGTCCACGCATCCATGTCCACTGCGCGGCGAACAGAGAACGACAGCTTCGCTACGGCGCCAGGACCGGCGGCAATGCGCTCCTTCAACGGCGCATACAGCGCTGCAAGTTCACGTTCCTCTTCGAGCACAGCATCAAAGATGCCTTGATAGGCCTGATTCCGCTGCTCGCGCAGGGACTTCAACGCCTCGTCAGCCTTGCCCGCGCGGTCGATCTCAGCAACGACCTTCGCCAGCGCGGTTTCCGCCTTCGTGATTTTTTCTGACAGCACTCGGTAGCGGCGTGCGTTCTGTTCATCAACGCCGGCCAAGCGCTGCAGACGGTCGCGTTCGCGCTCTAGTAGCCGCAGCGTCTGCGCAGCGAGGTCCGCGGTCTCTGCGACAAGCGGCACCGCTGGATCGGCCTTGGGGTCTTCTACGGGATCAGTTGCTGCCGGCCCTTCCAGCTTCTTGACTTCCGCTTGCGCCAGCCGCACGCGTTCCTTGAGCAACGCATCGACGTCGCCGGTGAACTGCACGCCGAAGGTGCTCCAGTCGCCCTCGCTAAGTCCGGCAGCTGATCGTCTTTCCTTGAGATCGGTGATCCAGTCCGGCACCCGCCGCGCGCGGAAGTCCTGCACGTCGGCTACAAGGCCGCTCAGCGCCTGGAGCTTCATCCTTACCGCGCTGACCGCGCGCTGCTTTCCTTCCACGGCCGTCGCCATCGCCTCGAAGCGCTTGGCGCGCTGCTCCTGACCTTTGGGAACAAGCAGCTTTCTGTCTTCCTTGTCTTTGTCGAGGGCCTTCTTCTTATCATCGCGGTCTTTGGTCAACGCCTTCAAGCCGTCCTTGCGCAACTGCTCGGCTGTCATGGCGTCCGCAGCACGCGCGAGGGCTTGCTTTTGGCGTTCGCGAGACTCGCGCGCGCTCTCGAGCCTCAATGACAACAACGCTGCAAAGTCTTCGGCTCCCATCCGCTCGGCCTCGGCGTGTGCGTTGAAGATGACCCGCTGGATCTCGGCAACGAGCGAATCGTCGAGCCCTTCGGACGAGCAAAGCTGTTCGACAAACTGCTGGGACAGGTACTGCACATGCGGCGCGTCGAACAGTTCCTCCGCGTCCACGGCAGCCACCGCGTTCTCGGTGTCGTCGCCTGCTTCCCAGGCCACCTTCACGTTCGAGTTCGCCAGGAACTCCGCTGCGCGGCGAAGGAACGAACTCTTGCTCAACTGCGACGAGACGCTAAAGGCACCCGTTGCGATCAGGTCGGCGAGCGCCGTCTTCCCCGATCCCCGCGAACCGATGATCGCTAGCATGCCGGCATTGATTGGCACGCGCGACGGGCGCATCCACGGCGCGTTGGACGCCTCGACGTAACGCATGCAGTTGCCAGGCAGCGCGCCGCGCGGTGGTGCGTCACCGATGTGCACACGTCGCGCGGGTTCGATGACCGCCTGGCGCAGCGTTTCGAACGTCACGTCGCCGTTCAACCAGCAGTGGCGTGCATGGTCCGGCAGTCCAACGCGGTCGGCCTCGTGAGCGTCCGAGCCGTGCAAACACGGCTTGCAGCCGCCCCACTTGGTTTCGAGGTCTTCGACGGTGGCTGCGCCCTTGCCCAGGTAGAACTCGATCTGCTTCCTGTTGGCGGTAAACATGATCTTGGCGAAGCCTTCGATGTTCTTGCGCGTCGCCTCCCACTGCCCGCCGTCGCCCTGTAAACCGGATGTGCCGTCGCGCCCGCTGCCGGCAACTGCGATAAGGCAATTGTCTTGAGCCCACTGACTGTTCTTCCATGCGTCGCGCAGCGTATCCAAGCTGACTTTGAACTGTGTCACCCCCTCGCGGTACGCAGCACTGTCGTCGGGAACTTGCGGGTTGTGGACGCGCCCGAGACGCGTCAGGTCGGCGCGATTGCACCTGAAGGTCTCTCCTTGGTACTTGAACTCCAAACCGTCGAGGAAGTGTCGAATCCGCTCAACGTGGTCGGCCGCGTCCGGCGAAAACAGCAGGTGGATGTTGATCGCTGAGCCCTTGTTCGTTTCTATCGACAGCCGAAACTCGACGTTCGCAAAGACTAGGCCCACGCCGGCGAGGCGGCCACTGTTGCGGCGTTTGATCGTCTCGGTGTACCCGTCGATGCCGCAGTAGTCGGTGATGCCCAGGGCGCGGATCGGCGGATCGCTCTGTTCGACTTTGGTCAGGAAGTCACTCCAGGGGTCAGCACCCTTGTACTGATTGTTCAGCGTGGTGCCGGGGGCGTGGATGTGGGGATCCCAGCGATGCCACATCGAGCCACGCGGGCTGATCGCTTCGAAGACTTCGTTGGTCATGGAAGCAACCCGGCGTGCTTGCGGCGTAGCTGATCGATCACCTCCGCACTCAACCGCCACGCATCACCGCGCAGACGGCTGATGAGTTCGCGCCATATCGAATTGAACGCATCGATGGGGACAGCCTGGTCGAAGCGAACGCTCACAGGAAGCAGCGGCTCGATGTCCTCCGTCAGGCTGCGTGTGAGCTTCTTGAGCATCCGTTCCTCGGCTTCGGCACGGCTGATCGGATGCCCTTCGAGCGCGAGATAGTGGTCGAGGCACGCCACCACCTTGTCGGCGTCCATGTCGAGCTGCAGCAGGCCATGGTGCAGGTCGAAGAGATCGCGGTTCTTGCGGCGCTGGAGCAACGCGCGTAGCTTGGTGCCGAAAAGCTCTTCGGGCTCGAAGGACACGAGTTCGGCCTGTGCCGAGTACCAGTCGCTGGCGACCGCGAAGGGATAGCGGCGGTAGCCGAGGAAGGCTTCATGCTCGCGGGTGTTGATTTCGACCTTCAGCTTGAGCGTCGTCTGCGGCGCAGACTCGGGCGCGAAGCGGAAGACCAGGTGCATCGAATGCCCCGCCTGCTCGCGATTGCACTTGCCGAGCCAGGCCAGCGCGTCGCGGATGGCATCCACCGTTGGGCCGATGGGCTCTGCCTGCGTCTGGACCAGGTCGATGTCTTCCGAATACCGCAGCGGTTGCTTGAACAAAAGCTTGTGGATGGCCGTGCCACCGCGGAACGCGATCTTTCCAGCAAGCGTCGGCGCGTTGAACAGGTCGCAGAGTGCTCGACAGATGATCAAGTCCTGCTCGACCTGCGCCGGGTTCGGCCACGGGGCGTGCTCGCGCCATGCCTGGATATGAGCCTGGGGGATCAAGCGTCCACCTCGACGATTTCGTTGAGCAGCAGCTTCCAGGATGAATCGCGCTCCGGAACGTCTGCCAGCGCGGCAACGATCGGCTTCACGCTCGGGTCAAGGGGCGCGAAGTGCCTCGCGCTGTCCGCGTACACGTGCAAGGCCCGCGCCTGCTTGGTATGGCCTGCCTGTTCGAGCAGGTAGCCCAGGCGGCGCACCGCGGCGCCTTCGTAGTGCAAAGCAGCCCTCGCCAGCCTGCGCGGATCGGCGCGTGCGCCAAGGTCTTTGGCGATCTGTGCCACGCTGCCGAGGCCGCCTGCCCGATGCATGTAGCGCACGCAGTCGAGCAACGTCAGCTCGACACCGGCCACGACGGCGAAACCGGCCGGCGTCTTGAGCGCCTCGACGAGCGCCGGTTCGTTGCAGGCGGCAAAGGCCTCGGGCTCTTGGTAGATGAACTGCAAGCGATGCGCCCCGAGCGTCAGATCGCGTAGCTGGCGCGGCGCCACGACCTGGAAGATCATGGCCGCCTGATGCGACGAGCCGTGATGGGCTGCCGCGCGCAGTAGCGATACGCGGTAGCCCAGGCCTTGATGCTTCATCAGCGGGTTTATC
>JANNDW010000280.1:0-6373 GCA_031378125.1 Methylibium sp.
CCACCAGTACAGAGTCCCGGATTGTTCCGGGACTTCCCAGAAAGCCTGACGCCCCTAGAGAGATCAACGCTCTAGGGGCGTTTTGCTTTTCGGCTTGTTGCACGGCAACGTCGCCGCCGCCGCCCGGCTGCTGGGCATCACGCGGCCGCAGAGGGTGTACCGGCTGAAGAGCCGCGATATCACGCACCACCGCGAGTGAGGCTTTCGGCCACCGACCACCCGGGCAACATGTTCTCGCATCTCGAACGACCGGCGCGCCCGGTGCCGACCTGGCGCCAGGTGCTCTCTGACTTCGGCCCGCGCTACGCGGCCGAACGCCGGCTAGACCGGCGATGAACCTCGCCATATGGCAAAGAGTCCTGCCAAAACGTCAGAATGCGACCGAAAACGCTGCATCCTTGCCGCTACGCTTTGAAGTGAGTCGCGCGGACACTTCGGATCACCGATTCAGGAGCCTTTTCGCCATGACAAGCACCGCCGCCGCCGACCGCTACCCGACCACCGTTTACCTGAGCGTCCAGGACATGATCCGCCTGGTGCAGCGCAAGGGCATTTCAGCCTGCATCGCCGGCGTGGCCGAACGCATCGAGCAGGACTTCCTGCGCTGGAACGAGTTTGACAAGAGCGCGCGCCTGGCCTGCCACTCAGCCAACGGCGTGATCGAGCTGATGCCGATTGCCGATGCCTCGAAGTTTGCTTTCAAGTACGTCAACGGCCACCCGAAAAACACGCTTGACGGGCTGCCCACGGTGATGGCCTTTGGTGTGCTGGCCGACGTGGCCACCGGCGCGCCGCGGCTGCTGTCGGAGTTGACCATCACCACCGCCATCCGCACCGCGGCAATGTCGGCCGTGGCCGCACGCCGGCTGGCGCGGCCCGACAGCCGGCGCCTGGCACTGATCGGCAATGGCGCGCAGAGCGAGTTCCAGGCCTTGGCCATGCGCGACCTGGTGGGCATCACCGAAGTTCGCCTGTTCGACGTGGACCCGGCCGCCACCGCCAAGCTGGCCGCCAACCTGGCCGGCCAGGGCCTGGAGGTTCTTGTCTGCACCAGCACCGCAGACGCTGTGCGCGGCGCCGACATCGTGACCACCGTGACCGCCGACAAAGCCTACGCCACCATCATCACCCCCGAGATGGTCGAGCCCGGCATGCACTTCAATGCGGTGGGCGGCGACTGCCCGGGCAAGACCGAATTGCACCGCGGTGTGCTCGAGCTTGCCGAAGTGTTCGTCGAGTTCGAGCCGCAAACGCGCATCGAGGGCGACATCCAGCAGATGCCGGCCGACTTTGCTGTCACCGAGTTCTGGCAGGTGCTGGCCGGCCGCAGGGCCGGGCGCACGAGCGCCGAGCAGGTGACGGTGTTCGATTCGGTCGGCTTTGCACTGGAAGACTACTCGGCGCTGGTCTGGGTGGGCGACACCGCGGCCGAGTTGGGCATCGGCGATGTGGTCGAGCTGGTGCCGCAGGCGGCTGACCCGAAGAACCTGTTCGGCGTGCTGCGCCTTCAACCCGCGCGCCCCGCCGAGGTGGCAACGTCTGAAGAGTCGGTGCAAGCCTGAGCGTCCGTAAAGCGATGAAATGAATGCTGGAGCGATCTCGTCATGAACAGCCCGGTTGAAGTCACAGCGATCAAGGCCAACGCCGATGCAGCGCAGGCGCTGTTGACGCCACCACTGTCTACGTCACCCTTGCGCGCGGCCATCACTGCAACCACCCGGCGCCCCGAGCCCGAACTGCTGCCCGGTCTGCTGGCTGATGCCGAGTTGCCCGCGCCGCTGGCGGCACAGGCCAACGTGCTGGCGTTGCGCATCGCGCGTGGTGTGCGCGAACGCGCGCGCGACAGCGGCCGCGCCGGCCTGGTGCAAGGCCTGCTGCAAGAATTCGCCCTCTCGTCGCAGGAGGGGGTGGCGTTGATGTGCCTGGCCGAGGCCTTGCTGCGCATCCCCGACGCCGCCACGCGCGACGCGCTGATTCGCGACAAGATCGGCCACGGCAATTGGCAGCAGCATCTGGGGCAGAGCCCGTCGCTGTTCGTCAACGCCGCCACCTGGGGCCTGCTGCTCACCGGGCGGCTGGTGGCCACGCACAGCGACGCCGGCCTGGGCGCCGCGCTGCGCCGCATCGTCGGGCGCGGCGGCGAGCCGCTGATCCGCAAGGGCGTGGACATGGCCATGCGCATGATGGGCGAGCAGTTCGTTACCGGCCAGACGATTGAGCAGGCGCTGTCGAATGCGCAGCCGCGTGAGGCCGAAGGCTTCCGCTTTTCGTACGACATGCTCGGCGAAGCCGCGCTCAACGCCCACGACGCCGAACGCTACCTCGGCGCCTACGAACAAGCCATCCACGCCATCGGCCGTGCGTCGGCCGGGCGCGGCATCTACGAAGGGCCGGGCATCTCGATCAAGCTGTCGGCCCTGCACCCGCGCTATTCGCGTGCCAAGGTCGAGCGGGTGATGGCCGAGCTCTACCCGCGCCTGGCGACGCTGGCGCGGCTGGCGCGCCGGCATGACATCGGCCTGAACATCGATGCCGAAGAGTCCGACCGTCTGGAGCTGTCGCTCGACCTGCTGGAGCGGCTGTGCTTTGACTCGGCGCTGGCGGGCTGGAACGGCATCGGCTTCGTGATCCAGGCCTATTCGAAGCGCTGCCCGGCGGTGGTGGACCACCTGATCGACCTGGCCCGGCGCAGCAAGCGCCGCTTGATGGTCCGGCTGGTCAAAGGCGCCTACTGGGACAGCGAGATCAAGCGCGCCCAGCTTGACGGGCTGGAGGGTTACCCGGTCTACACGCGCAAGGCTTACACCGACGTGGCCTACATCGCCTGTGCGCGCAAGCTGCTGACCGCACCCGAGGCGGTGTACCCGCAGTTCGCCACCCACAACGCGCACACGCTGGCGGCCGTGCATGCGCTGGCGGGCGAGAACTACGATGCCGGCCAGTACGAATTTCAGTGCCTGCACGGCATGGGCGAGCCGCTCTACGAGCAGGTGGTGGGCGCGCTGGCCGACGGCAAACTGAACCGCCCGTGCCGCATCTACGCGCCGGTCGGCAGCCACGACACGCTGCTGGCCTACCTGGTGCGGCGGCTGCTTGAAAACGGCGCCAACACCTCGTTCGTGAACCGCATCGCCGACGACGAGTTGCCGCTGGAGCAGCTGGTCGAAGACCCGGTTCAAACGGTGCTGGGCATGGCCAAGGCCGAAGGGGTCACCGGCGCGCCGCATCCGGCGATCGTGTTGCCGCAGGCCTTGTTCGGCGCCACGCGCGCCAACTCAACGGGGCTCGATCTGGCCAGCGAGCTGCAGCTGGCAGCTTTGGGCCGTGCGCTGGCCGACGCGGCCGGCAGCGCCTGGCGTGCTGCGCCGCTGCTGGCGCATGACGTGCCCGCCGGCACGACGCAGAACGTGCTGAACCCGGCCGACCCGAGCGACGTGGTCGGCACGGTACAAGACGCAAGCGCCGACGATGTGCGCGCCGCGCTGTCCGCGGCTCAAGATGCCGCGCCGGCCTGGGCTGCCACGCCCGCAGCGCAACGCGCGGCGCTGCTGGACGCTGCTGCCGACCGGCTGCAATCCGACACCGAGCGCCTGTGCACGCTGCTGGCCCGCGAAGCCGGCAAGACCTTTGGCAACGCGGTGGCCGAGGTGCGCGAGGCGGTCGACTTCCTGCGCTACTACGCCGCCGAGGTCCGGCGCGACTTCGACAACCGCACGCACCGGCCGCTGGGCCCGGTGGTGTGCATCAGCCCATGGAACTTTCCGCTCGCCATTTTCACCGGCCAGGTGGCCGCGGCGCTGGCCGCGGGCAACGTGGTGCTGGCCAAACCCGCCGAGCAGACCCCGCTGGTGGCTGCGGCCGCGGTGCGGGCGCTGCATGCTGCCGGCGTGCCGCGCGGGGCGCTGCAACTGCTGCCCGGCCGCGGCGAAACCGTCGGTGCGGCGCTGGTGGCCGACCCGCGCGTGCAAGGCGTGCTGTTCACCGGCTCCACCGAGGTGGCGCGCATTCTTCAGCGCACGCTGTCGGCGCGGCTGGCTGCCAACGGCCAGCCGGTGCCGCTGATCGCCGAGACCGGCGGCCAGAACGCGATGGTGGTCGACTCGTCGGCGCTCACCGAGCAGGTGGTGCAGGACGTCGTCGCGTCGGCCTTCGACAGCGCCGGCCAGCGCTGTTCGGCGCTGCGGGTGCTGTGCGTGCAGCGCGACGCCTCGGAGCGGGTGATCGAGATGCTCATCGGCGCCATTCGCGAACAGCAAATGGGCGACCCGCGTTGCCTGGCGGTGGACGTGGGCCCGGTGATCGACGCCGAGGCCCGCACCGGAATCGAGCGGCACATCGCGACGATGCGCGCCAAAGGCCGGCACGTGTGGCAGCCGCTGGCCGACGGCGTCACGGCCGATCGAGGCGCGGCGCTGCGCGGAACGTTTGTCGCGCCGACGCTGATCGAAATCAACAGCCTGTCCGAACTCGAGCGCGAGGTCTTCGGCCCGGTACTGCATGTGCTGCGCTACGAGCGCGACGCGCTGCCTGCGCTGCTGGAGCAGATCAACGCCACCGGCTACGGCCTGACCTGCGGTGTGCACACCCGCATCGACGAAACCGTGGTGCAGGTGGCGCAGACGGTGCGCGCCGGCAACCTGTACGTCAACCGCAACGTGGTGGGCGCGGTGGTGGGCGTGCAGCCCTTCGGCGGCGAGGGCCTGTCGGGCACCGGCCCCAAGGCCGGCGGGCCGCTGTACCTGCTGCGCCTGCTGGCCGAACGCCCGCCCGGCGCCGCGCGCGCCGCGGTGCACAGCGCAGGCGCCGACGCCGTGGCACCCGTGCGCGGCCTGGCCTTGAGCCCGGGGAATGCCGACGCAGCGCAGGCGTTGCAAGCCCTGCAAGCGTGGGCGCGCGGCCATGGCCACCCCGATGTTGCGCAGGCGTGCGAAGACGCTGCGGCCCAATCGCCGGCCGGCACGTGGCGGGCTCTGACCGGCCCCACCGGCGAGGCCAACCTGTATGCCGTGTTGCCACGCGACGAGGTGCTGTGCCTGGCCCCGCCTGGCCCTGCGGGCGACGCGGCCAGGCTCACGCAACTGGCCGCCGTGCTGGCCGTGGGCAGCCGCGCCGTGTGGCGGGCCGATGCCCGGACGCTGTGGGAACGCCTGCCGGCCGACGCGCGCGAGCGCGTCGCGCTGGCGCAGGACTGGGCCGGGGACGCGGTGCGCTTCGACGCCGTGCTGCACGCGGGCTCGGCAGGGAGCCTGGGCAGCGTTCTGGCAACGCTGGCCACGCGCCGCGGCGCGATCGTGGGCGTGACGCAGGTCGGCGCCGCGGGTGTGCCGCTGGAGCGCCTGGTGATCGAGCGCTCGTTGAGCGTCAACACCGCCGCCGCGGGCGGCAACGCCAGCTTGATGACGATCGGTTGATGCGTTCGCGCCGTCGCAGCGAGGCCAGGCCCTCGATGCAGGCGTGCCACGGTCGCCTCGCCCATCGCTGCCGCCGTGCGGCTTCCGCATCGATCAGCCGGGCGGCAGTCTCAGCGATACGTCGCCAATTGGATGCTGGTCTCGGTGTTGGCGATGCCCTTGACGAGCCGGATGCGTTCGAGCACCTGCGACAGTTCGTTCATGTTCTGCGCGCGCACCTCGGCCAGCAGGTCCCAGCGGCCGTTGGTGTCGTGCAGGGCCTCGACACCGGGCTCGCCCAGCAGGCTGGCAATGACAGCGCGGGTCTGGTTGCCTTCCACCAGCACGCCCATCCAGGCACGGATCTGGTTCGGCTCTGCATCCGGGCGCAGGCGGACGCTGTAGCCGACGATGACCTGGTCGTCTTCGAGCTTGCGCAGCCGGTTGGTGACCGTACCGCGCGACACCTTGAGTTTGGCCGCCAGCGTGGCGATGTTCGCGCGCGCGTCCTTGCGCAGCAGCGAGATCAGCGCGCGGTCGGTGTCGTCCATGGCGGGGCGGGTGCGAAGGGCCGGAACATGCCGGGAGTATCAACCCTTGGCCGGTGCCAGCACATCGAGCGCCGAGAACCGGGCCGCGTGCTCGATCAGTTCACCGGCCGGCAGGCAACGACTCGACGAAACCATGCTTTGCGTTGAACGCCACGGCGTGCTGCACGCGCGGCTCGTGCGAATCGGCCCACCACATCATCCCCCGCGCAGACTTGAACCCGCGCCCGCTCGGCCGGGCGGGCCCGCCTTGCGTGCGGCTGTGCCTGGGCGGGGTTTAAGATTTGCGCCATGACACCGACCCCAACCCACCCGGCCGCCCTGGCCGAACCGCCCGCCTCGGTCAAAGAGGCGCGACTGTGGTGCGACAACGGGTGGACCGCTCGCGTGATCAAGAACGAAGATGACGACGGATGGGCCGTCGAGATGATCAAG
>JANNDW010000288.1:0-6997 GCA_031378125.1 Methylibium sp.
GTTGCCAAACACCCGAATGCCGCCGAAGGCGTTGGGTGGGCGACGCTGCGATGTAATGGGGGCGGGCCGTGTCTTTTCCGGCCCGGAGGAGTGCGCCCGGACACAAACAGTCCAGTGGACTGTTTGTGCCTGGCGCACGCCCGTGGCTCCGTCCCCGGGCATGAACTGCGCCGGTCACCCGACGCCCTCGGCCCGCGCAAACCTGAGCCGAGCCGGTGGTGTTTGAAGCGAATGAATGCAGCCCCGGGCACGGTGCTCGCCACAGGGCGTCAACGCGGCAGGCGGTGGAAGCGCTGCGCGTTGCCGGCCAGCACGGCCCGAAGGTCTTTGTCGTCGAGGCCGGCGAGAAGTTCGTCGCTGATCCGCACCCACTGCGCACAGTCGGCTGCCAGGTTCAACACCGGCCAGTCGCTGCCCCACAGCACGGCTTGCGGGCCGAACAATTCCAGCACGGTGTCGAGCACCGGGCGCAGCATCTCGGCGCTCCAGCCCGGGCCGGCCTCGGTCACCAGGCCGGAAAGCTTGACGTGCATGCACGGCCGGGGAGATCGGTGCGGTGGCGATTCAGGCATCGTCGGCCAGGTCTTGCAGCATGGGCCGCACACCTTTGAAGACGGCATGCTCGGCCAATGGGTCGAGCACGGCGGGCGCGCCGGCAGCGGCCAGGTCGACCCAGCCCAGCACGCCTTGAATGAAGGCATGGCGCGATGCCAGGGCCAGCAGGCAGTGGGTCTCGGCCAGCGCGGGCGCGGCCTGCACGAGCACGGTGCCGGCCACGCGATGCGCGCCGAGCAGCGGCTGCAGATCAGCGGGCTGATGGTCGCGGCACAGCGGGGCCAGTGTGGGCGTCTGGGCGGGATTCAGCCACGCACAGTCGGCGCGCGCGATCGACCAGAAATGCTGGTGCGCGTCGATGCGCAACGGCGCCTGGCGGGTCATGGGCGTGCGCGGATTCGGCAGCGCGCTCAGCGTGGCGCATCCGCCGCCGGCACCGGCGCATCGGCGTGCAGCAGGCCCTGTTCGCGCAACGCCGCCCACAGCGCGGGCGGAATCGGGTGCCGCATCCAGCCCACGATGCCCTGCAACTCTTGCGCGCTGCGTGCGCCGGGCACGACCGCCACCACGGCCGGGTGGGCCAGCGGGAACTGCAGCGCGGCGGCGGCCAGCGGCACCTTGAACGAGGCGCACACGGCTTGCAACCGCGCCACCCGCTTCACCACCTCGGGCGGCGCCGCGGCGTAGTTGAAGTTGGCCACCGCGCTGGGGCCTTGCGTGCCGGCCGCCAGGATGCCGGAGTTGAACGGCCCGCCGGCGATGATGCCCACGCCGCGCTGCACGCAGGCGCTGAGGAAGGGGTGCAGCGACGCCTGCTCCAGCAAGGTGTAGCGGCCGGCGAGCAGCGTGCAGTCGAGGGCGATGTGCTGCATCGCGTCCAGCACCACCGCCCATTCGTTGACGCCCAGGCCGATGGCGCCGATCAGGCCCTCGCGCTTCAAGGTCTCCAACGCGCGAAACCCGCCGCCGTCCACGAGTTGCGACCAGTAATGCGCATGCTGCTCGCCATGCTGGAAGCGGCCGATGTCGTGCACCAGCGCCAGCTCGATGTGGTCAATGCCCAGGCGCTGCAGGCTGTCTTCCACCGAGCGGCGAATGGCGCCGGCGGTGTAGTCGCAGACCGCCTCGAACGGCAGCGGCTCGTGCCATGCGGTTTCGCCAACCGCCAGCATGCGCGCCGCGGCGTGGCGGCGCACCGGCTTGAGCAGCCGGCCGACCTTGGTGCTCAGCACCCACTCGTCGCGCGGGTGCGCGCGCAGCGCATCGCCGAAACGGTGCTCGCTCAGCGTGTAGCCGTAGAACGGCGCGGTGTCAAAGAAGCGGATGCCCGCGGCCCAGGCGGCGTCAAAGGTGGCGTGCGAATCGGCTTCGCTGACGGCGTTGTACAGGTTCCCCAGCGGCGCACCGCCCAGGCCCAGCGTGGTGAGCAAGTGGCCGGTGCGGGGCAGCGGGCGGGTTGGCCATGGAAGGCAGGTGTTGCTCATGAGCAAATGTCGCTTGGCTACTTTGCTCATCCCCTCGGGGGGCGGACGACGTATGTCGTCGGCCTGGGGGCGCTCTCAAGGAAATGTGGCTCTGCCACCTTCCTTGATCCCCGCGGGGGACGGGCGCCGCGAGGCGGCGTCCTTGGGGCGCTCACGAGTGCACGCCGGGTTACATCGTCTCCGAGAACAACTCGCGTCCGATCAGCATGCGGCGAATCTCACTGGTTCCCGCGCCGATCTCATACAGCTTGGCATCGCGCCACAGCCGCCCCAGCGGGTACTCGTTGATGTAGCCGTTGCCACCGAACACCTGGATGCCCTCGCCGGCCATCCAGGTGGCCTTCTCGGCGCACCACAGAATGACCGACGCGCAGTCTTTGCGCACCTGGCGCACGTGCTCGCTGCCGAGCATGTCCAGGTTTTTGCCGACGGTGTAGCAAAACGCGCGGCCGGCCTGCAGCACGGTGTACATGTCGGCCACCTTGCCCTGGATCAGCTGAAACTCGCCGATGCTCTGGCCGAACTGCTTGCGGTCGTGGATGTAGGGCACCACGTTATCCATCACCGCCTGCATGATGCCGATGGGGCCGGCGGCGAGCACGGCACGCTCGTAGTCCAGCCCGCTCATCAAGACCTTGGCGCCGCCGTTGAGCGCGCCCAGCACGTTTTCCCACGGCACCTCGACATCTTTGAACACCAGCTCGCCGGTGTGGCTGCCGCGCATGCCGAGCTTGGCCAGCTTTTGCGCGACGCTGAAACCGGGCATCCCCTTCTCGATCAGGAACGCCGTGACACCGCGTGCGCCCAACTGCGGCTCGGTCTTGGCATACACCACCAAGGTGTCGGCGTCAGGGCCGTTGGTGATCCACATCTTGGTGCCGTTCAGCAGATAGAAGCCGCCCTTCTCCTGGGCCTTCAGCTTCATGCCGATCACGTCGCTGCCGGCGCCGGCCTCGCTCATCGCCAGCGCACCCACATGCTCGCCGCTGATGAGCTTGGGCAGGTACTTCAGCTTTTGCACCTCGCTGCCGTTGCGCTTGATCTGGTTGACGCACAGGTTGCTGTGGGCGCCGTAGCTCAGGCCCACGCTGGCCGACGCCCGCGAGATTTCCTCCATCGCGATCATGTGCGCCAGGTAGCCCATGCCGGCGCCGCCGTACGCTTCGCTGACCGTCACGCCGAGCACGCCCAATGCGCCCATCTTGCGCCACAGGTCCATCGGGAACTGGTCCGACGCGTCGATCTCGGCGGCGCGCGGCGCAATCTCGGCCTGGGCAAAGTCACGCACCGCGTCGCGCAGCGCGTCGATGTCGTCGCCGAGCTGGAAGTCAAGTCCGGGCAGGTTGTTCATGGCATGTCTCCTTCAGAGTGTCGCCAGCGGTGCAGCGCGGCGCGGTTCATCAAGCGGGCCGCTTCTTTTCGCCGTCCGCCAGCAGCCGGTGCGCTTCTTTTTCATGCGCGCGCACTTCATCCAGCGTGGCGTGCAAATCGGCCAGCTGCTGCTCCAGCTGGGTGCGGTGCGTGGCCAGCACGAGCAAAAACTTCTTCAACTGCGGCTGCGTGTCGCGCGGCGACTCGTACATGTCGACCAGCTCTTTCACCTCGGCCAGCGTCAACCCCAGCCGCTTGCCGCGCAAGGTGAGCTTGAGGCGCGTGCGGTCGCGCGCGCTGTAGACGCGGCTGCGGCCGTGGCGCTGCGGCGCCAGCAGGCCGCTGTCTTCGTAGAAGCGGATGGCGCGCGTGGTCAGGTCGAACTCGCGCGCGAGCTCACTGATGGTGAAGGTTTGCAACACGTGAGTCGCCAGGGTGGCAGCGGCATCGGGCATGGGGTCTTACACTGGGGCGATTGACGTATACGTAAAGTGTATCGGTTGAACGAGAGAGCAGCCCATGATGAACGACCTGGAAAAACAACTGAGCTACCCGCTGGGCGACACGCTGCCCGCGCTGGGCGCCACGCTGGAAGTGGCGCCCGGCGTGCGCTGGGTGCGCATGAACCTGCCCTTTGCGCTGAACCACATCAACCTGTGGCTGCTGCGCGATGAGATCGAAGGCGTGCCCGGCTGGACCATCGTCGACTGCGGCATCACCGACGAGGCCACGCGCAACGCCTGGGAGCAAGTGTTCGCCAGCGAGCTGGGCGGTTTGCCGGTGCTGCGCGTGATCTGCACGCACATGCACCCCGACCACCTGGGCCTGGGGCATTGGTTGACCGAAAAGTGGGGCGTGCGCTTGTGGATCAGCGCCACCGACTACAACGTGGCGCGCATGGCCAGCGGCACCACGACAACCGGCGTCGGCGGGGTCAACTCGGCGCGCTTCATGCAAAGCCACGGCCTGACCGACCCCGAGTCGATCGCCAAGATCAAGGCCCGCACCAACTACTACGCCAGCATGGTGCCGAACGTACCCGAGCAATACCGCCGCCTGATGGACGGCGACGTGCTGCACATTGGCGGCCATGCGTGGCGCTGCCACGCCGGCTACGGCCACGCGCCAGAGCACATGTCGCTGCACAGCGAAAGCCAGGCTGTGCTGATCTCCGGCGACATGGTGCTGCCGCGCATTTCCACCAACGTCAGCGTGATCGACATCGAGCCCGAGGCCGACCCGCTGCCGCTGTACCTGGCCTCGATCGCCCGCATGCGCGCGCTGCCCGCCGACACGCTTGTACTGCCCTCGCACGGCCGGCCGTTCAGGGGTTTGCACACACGGGTGGACCAGCTCACGTCACACCATGACGACCGATTTGCCGAGGTGCTGGCGGCGTGCGCCGAAGCCCCGCAGTGTGCTGCCGACCTGCTGATGGTGCTGTTCAAGCGCAAGCTCGATTTGCACCAGACCACGTTTGCGATGGGCGAGTCGATTGCGCATTTGCATGCGCTGTGGCTGGCAGGCAAGCTGGTGCGGCGGCTGGATGCGCAGGGGGTTTATCGATTCACGACCGCCCCGGCCCATTGAAATTGCACACCCGTTTCAACAACCCGAAGGAGCAGCGCGATGGCAAAGGAAATTCTGTGCGGATTTGGTGTCGACGTGGACGCGGTGGCCGGCTGGATCGGCTCGTACGGCGGCGCCGATTCGCCCGATGACATTTCGCGCGGCATGTTTTCGGGCGAGGTGGGCAGCCCACGGCTGGTCAAGCTGTTCGACCGGTTGGGCATCAAGACGACGTGGTTCATTCCGGGCCACTCGATCGAAACCTTTCCGAAGCAAATGGGCGCGGTGGCCGCTGCCGGCCACGAGATCGGCATCCACGGCTACACCCACGAAAACCCGATCGAGATGACGCGCGAGCAGGAAACCGAAGTGCTCGACAAGTCGATCGAGCTGGTGACCGCGCTGTGCGGCAAACGCCCCACTGGCTATGTGGCGCCGTGGTGGGAGTTCTCGCGCGTCACCAACGAGCTGTTGCTGGAGCGCGGCATCAAGTACGACCATTCGCTGATGCACGACGACCACACGCCGTACTACGTGCGGGTGGGCGACAGCTGGACCAAGATCGACTATGCGAAGAACCCGTCCGAGTGGATGGTGCCGCTCAAGCGCGGCGTCGAGACCGATCTGATCGAAATTCCAGCCAGCTGGTACCTCGACGACCTGCCGCCAATGATGTTCATCAAGAAGTCGCCCAACAGCCATGGCTTCGTGAACCCGCGCGACATCGAACAGATGTGGCGCGACCAGTTCGACTGGGTTTATCGCGAGATGGACTACGCGGTGTTCCCGATGACCATCCACCCCGACGTGGCCGGCCGCCCGCATGTGCTGCTGATGTTGGAGCGGCTGTTCCACCACATGGCCAGCCAGCCCGGCGTGCGCTTCGTCACCATGAACGAGATGGCCGACGACTTCGCGCGCCGCTCGCCGCGCAAGCCGTAGCGCAGCCAACGCATGTGCGGCTTGTGCGGCGTTCTCGGCGGGCCCGCGCACTGGACCGATGCGGCGGCGCGGCCCGGTGTGTTCACCCGTAACACCGACGACACCGGGCGGCGCCGCGAGCGCCGCAACCGCGTGCTGCAGGCGGGGCAGGTGCTGCGGCATTTCGGCGTCAAGGTCGAAGACTGGCACGGCAGCGCGTTCATCCTGTCCAACCGCACCGGCAGCAGCGAACTGGTCGACGACCTGGCCCACCTGTGGGCGGCTGCCGAGCGCCTGTCGGGCGCCGCGTGCGACCCGCTGGACCTCGGGTTGATCGAGGCGATGGAAGCGCTGCATGACCACGGCAACGCCTGAGTTCACGCCGGTCAACCTGATCACCGGCTTTCTGGGTTCGGGCAAGACCACGCTGCTGAAGCGCCTGCTGCTGCAACCGGCGCTGGCCGATGCGGCGGTGCTGATCAACGAGTTCGGCCAGATCGGTCTGGACCACCACCTGCTCGAACGCATCGACGAGACGATGGTGCTGCTGCCTTCGGGCTGCCTGTGCTGCACGATCCGCGGCGAACTGGCCGACGCGCTGCGCGCGTTGCACTCGCGGCGCGAGCGCGGCGAGGTGCCCTGGTTTCGCCGCGTGGTGATTGAAAGCACCGGCCTTGCCGACCCGTTTCCCATCGCCTCGACCGTCCATTCCGACCCGGTGATGCGGCACCATTTTCGGCTCGGCCAGATCGTCACCGTGGTCGACGCGGTGCATGCCGAAAGCCAGTTCGACGCGCACGAGCAAAGCGTGCGACAGGCCGCCGTGGCCGACCAGTTGGTGCTCAGCAAGACGGCGCTGGCCGGACCGCTGCGCAAGCAGGCGCTGATCGCGCGTTTGCGCGCACTCAACCCGCTGGCGCCGCTGCACGATGCCGAGTGCGACGCCATCGATGCCGGCACGCTGCTTTGCACCGGCCTGTTCGACCTGGGCGCGAAGTCGCACGCCGCGCAGCGCTGGTTCGCAGCTGAACGCGGCAACGCGCTGCTGCCGGACTTGAACTCACTTGCTCTTGATCCGCCTGCGGATTCAGAGCCAG
>JANNDW010000294.1:0-9460 GCA_031378125.1 Methylibium sp.
TTCGAGACTACGGGTTTTCCATTAATAAATCAACTTGATTTATTAATCGACGTTGTCGATAATTCGTGCACACCCCGATGACGGGATGTCTTGAAACCCCAGGGCTGCAGCTGCGGTCCGAACCCACAAACCGGAGACTCCACTCATGACCCTCAAGACCCGCTTCACCCTGACCACCCTGGCCGTGCTGATGGGCGCCGCCGGCGCCGCTACCGCGGCCGACCAAGTTGTGATCGGCCTGATCACCAAGACCGAGACCAATCCCTTCTTCGTGAAGATGAAAGAAGGCGCCGACGCGGCCGCCAAGGCCAAGGGCGCCAAGCTGCTCAGCGGCGCCGGCAAGACCGACGGCGACAACGCCGGCCAGGTGACGGCGATGGAAAACATGATCGCCGCCGGCGCCAAGACCATCCTGATCACGCCCAGCGACTCCAAGGCCATCATCCCGGCCATCAAGAAGGCGCAGGGCATGGGCGTGATGGTGATCGCGCTGGACAGCCCGACCGACCCGGCCGACGCCACCGACGCATTGTTCGCCACCGACAACTACAAGGCCGGCGTGCTGATTGGCCAGTACGCCAAGGCCACGATGGCCGGCAAGCCGGTCAAGATCGCCACGCTGGATCTGTTCCCCGGCCACCCGGTGGGTGCACAGCGCCACAACGGGTTCCTGCAAGGGTACGGCCTGCAGAGCTTCGACGCGAAGAACAACGAACTGGCCAAGCCGGCCGAGGTGGTGTGCATGGCCGACAGCTTCGGTGACCGCGCCAAGGGCCAGACGGCGATGGAAAACTGCTTGCAGAAAAACCCCGACATCAACCTCGTCTACACGATCAATGAGCCGGCTGCCGCCGGTGCGTACAACGCCCTGCAAAAAGCCGGCAAGGAGAAGGGCGTGACGATCGTCTCGGTGGACGGTGGCTGCGACGGCATCAAGGACGTGGAGGGTGGCAAGATCGCCGCGACCTCACAGCAGTACCCGCTGAAGATGGCGTCGATGGGCGTCGACGCCGGCATCGAATACGCCAAGAGCGGCAAGAAGGTCAGCGGCTACACCGACACCGGTGTCACGCTGATCGCCAACAAGGCGGTGGCCGGGGTGGACAGCAAGGACGCCAAGGTCGGCACCGACCTGTGCTGGGGCAAGAAGTAAGTCTCGGCATCTCACAAGAAACAAACGCCGGGCCGCCCCAAGTGTTTCTCACCCCCTCGGGGGCGGACGACGTAGGTCGTCGGCCTGGGGGCGCTCATGACGCGCTGAGCCGCAAACCAGTGGCCTGCGATCGCAGGCCACTGTTCTGTCGGGCTCAATAGTGCCATCGCCGAGCCAGAGCCGCGGCACGGCGCAGCGATGCGCGACGGCAGCATTCCCCCTTCCTGGAAGGACACCCGTGGACAACTGGAAAGAAAAACTACCGCCGATCGGCCAGCTCGGGCCCTTCATCGCGCTGCTGATCGCCTGCGCCGTCTTCGGCGCGACGACCGATCGATTTTTCAGCGGCGAGAACTTCTCGCTGATCCTCCAGCAGGTCATGGTGGTCGGCGTCATCGCCATCGGCCAGACCCTCATCATCCTGACCGCGGGCATCGACTTGTCTTGCGGAATGATCATGGCGCTGGGCAGCATCGTGATGACCAAATTCGCCGCTGATCTGGGGTTGCCGCCCGCCCTGGCCATCCTGTGCGGCATTGCGGTCACCGCGCTGTTCGGCCTGGCCAACGGCCTGCTGGTCACGCGCATCAAGCTGCCGCCGTTCATCGTGACGTTGGGCACCTTCAACATCGCCTTCGCCATCACCCAGCTGTATTCCGGCGCCCAGACCGTGACGGAAGTGCCCGCCATGATGACCTGGCTGGGCAGCACCTTCCCGCTGGGCGGCGCCAACGTGGCCTACGGCACGGTGTTGATGGTCCTGCTCTACCTGGGGGTCTGGTTCTGGTTGCGTG
Organism: Methylibium sp.; assembly: GCA_031378125.1. Lineage (GTDB taxonomy): Bacteria > Pseudomonadota > Gammaproteobacteria > Burkholderiales > Burkholderiaceae_C > LGRD01. Next base: position 1,948 of record JANNDW010000294.1, read on the forward strand.
AAACCGGTGCCGGGCGCCATGTCTACGCGGTCGGCAACAACCCGGAAGCCACCCGCCTGGTGGGTATTCCGCCCGAGAATGTGTTGCTCGGCGTGTACGTGCTGGCCGGTGTGTTCTACGGTATCGCCTCGCTGCTGGCAGTGGCCCGCACCGGTGTCGGCGACCCGAACGCCGGCCAGACCGAGAACCTCGACGCGATCACCGCGGTGGTGCTCGGCGGCACCAGCCTGTTTGGCGGCCGCGGCGTGATCCTCGGCTCGTTGATCGGCGCGATCGTCGTCGGCGTGCTGCGCAACGGCCTCACGCTGATGGGCGTGTCCTCGGTTTACCAAGTCCTGATCACCGGCATCCTGGTGATTCTGGCGGTGACTGTCGATCAACTGTCGCGCAAAGGAGGCCGCTGATGTCTGCCCCTCAAATCGTGATGCAGGCCAAGGGCCTGGTGAAGCGCTACGGCCAGGTCACCGCGCTCGACGGTGCCGACTTCGAGCTGCGCGCCGGCGAGATCCTCGGGGTGATCGGCGACAACGGCGCCGGCAAGTCCTCGCTGATCAAGTGCCTGTCGGGTGCCACCATTCCCGACGAAGGCGAGATCTGGCTCGACGGCCAGACCATCCACTTCAAGGGCCCGATCGACGCGCGCCGCGTCGGCATCGAGACGGTCTACCAAGACCTTGCAGTGGCGCCGGCGATGACCATCGCCGAGAACCTGTTCCTCGGCCGCGAGCTCCGGCGCGAAGGGTTCCTGGGCAATGTTTTGCGCATGCTCGACAAGAAGAAGATGCTGGAGCAGAGCGTCGCCCGCATGAACGACCTGAAGGTGGGCATCCGCTCGATGACGCAGGCGGTGGAGACGCTCTCGGGCGGCCAGCGCCAGTGCGTGGCGGTGGCCCGCGCCGCGGCGTTCGCCGAGCATGTAGTCATCCTCGACGAACCGACGGCGGCGCTCGGCGTCAAGGAAGGCAACATGGTGCTGGAGTTGATCCGCCGTGTCCGCGACAAGGGTCTGCCGGTGGTGCTGATCTCTCACAACATGCCGCATGTGTTCGAGATCGCCGACCGCATCCACGTGGCGCGGCTGGGCAAACGGGGCTGCGTGCTGAACCCGAAAAAGATCAGCATGAGCGACACGGTCGCGGTGATGACCGGCGCGTTGCGCCCCGAAGACCTGCCGGCCGAGGCGCTGGCGTAAAGAGTGCCCCAAGGCCGACGCCTTGCGTCGTCCGCCCCCCGAGGGGATGAGTCACCTCGGGAGCGGCGCTTCGTTGACTCAAGAGGAAACCCCCATGCTGAAGGGCATCAATCCCTTGCTGACCCCGGAGCTGCTCAAGCTGTTGTGCGAAATGGGGCATGGCGACGAGATTGTGCTGGCCGACGCCAACTTCACCGCCGAGTCGCTCAGCGCCGGCCGGCCGGTGCTGCGCCTGAGCAGCGCGGGCATGCGCGAGGCCTGCGCGGCCGTGCTGTCGGTGTTCCCGCTGGATGGGTTTGTCGAGCGGCCGGTGGCGTTCATGCAAGTCGGCGACACAGCCGATGGCTACCGTTCCGAATTGCAACGCGGCGTGATCCGCCAGATGAGCCTGGACGGCGTGGCGCGGGCCGAGCAGTGCGAACCGATGGAGCGCTTTGCGTTCTACGAACGGAGCCGCCGCGCGTATGCCATCGTGCAGACCGGCGAGAAGCAGCCATGGGCCAACTTTCTCTTCAAGAAAGGCGTGATCGCCGAAGAGCTGCGGCCATGAGCCGCCGGGCCGTTCCCAAGGCGAATACCGCAGTGCGCAGCACGGAGGTTGCCTGATGAGCCGCCGGGCCGTTCCCAAGGCGAAGCAGTGCGCAGCACGGAGCTTGCCTGATGAGCCGCCGGGCCGTTCCCAAGGCGAATACCGCAGTGCGCAGCACGGAGGTTGCCTGATGAGTCTGGCCACACGGGGGCTGCGGTGACCCCGCCTCGGATGGCGGCCAGCGCCGAATCACGCTTGCGCCCGCGCGGCTCCAACCATGTCGGCATGGGCCAGTTCAACGAGCGCGTCGTGCTGCAAGCGGTGCGCTTGCACGGCAGCCTGGCCAAGGCGGAAATTGCGCGTGTGACGCACCTGACGCCGCAGACGGTGCAGACCATCATCGCCCGCCTCGAAGACGATGGCCTGGTGCGCAAGCTCGCGCCGGTGCGAGGCAAGGTGGGCCAGCCCTCCGTGCCGATGGCCTTGAACCCGGACGGCGCGTTCTCCATCGGCATCAAGATCGGCCGGCGCAGCATGGACATGCTGCTGGTTGATTTTTGCGGCCAGGTGCGCGAGCGTGTGTCGCTGGGCTACGTGTTCCCCGATCCCGACACGCTGTTTGCCGAGATTCACACCCGGCTGCGGGCCTTGTGCAAAACGCTGCCGCCCAAGCAGCGTGCGCGCTTGCACGGCGTGGGCATCGCCGCGCCTTTGTCGCTGGGCGGCTGGCAGACCTTGCTGGGCATCGCGCCGGAGCAGGCCGCCAAGTGGGCCGACATCGACATCCGCGCGCGTGTGATGGCAATGACCGAGCTGCCGGTCGAGTTTGTCAAAGACACCGCGGCCGCCTGCGTGGCCGAACTGGTGGCCGGGCGCGGCCGCAGCATCAAGAGCTTTCTCTACGTCTTCGTCGACACCTTCATCGGCGGCGGCCTGGTGCTGGACAGCCACCTGCGCGGCGGCTTGCACGGCAACGCCGGTGCGGTGGGGTCGATCCCGCTCGGCCTGAGCCAGATCAACGCCGCGCCGCCGCCGGCCCAGTTGCTGAGCGTGGCTTCGTTGTTCAATCTGCAGGCCCGGTTCCGCGCACGGGGTCTGGACGAAACCGCCGCCTCCGACGAACGCGCATTGACCCCGCCGTGGCGCCCGCACACCCTGGGCTGGCTGCGCGAGGCCGGCCCCTGCGTGGCCCTGGCCGTCAACAGCGCCGCCTGCCTGCTCGACCTGGAGGGCGTGATCATCGACGGCTCGTTCAGCCCCGCGATGCTGCTGGCCCTGCTCGCCGAAGTGGAGCGCGCGCTCGACCTGTACAGCTGGGAAGGCGTGGCGCGGCCCGCCGTGCTGGCGGGCACCGTCGGTTCCGACGCCCGTGCGATCGGCGGCGCCTTGTTGCCGCTGTATGCCAACTTCGCGCCCGATCGCGACCTGTTTCTCAAGCTGGCCAGTTGACTCGCCGCGGCGCCAACGGGCCGACAATCTTCTTTGCCAGCGGCCACCCGAAAGCGAGTTCTCATGAATCCGATGACCATCGCCACCCATCCGATCGCCGGCCAGCGGCCAGGCACCTCTGGCTTGCGCAAGAAAGTCACCGTCTTTCAACAGCCGGGCTACCTGGAGAACTTTGTCCAGGCCATTTTCGATTCGCTCGAAGGCTTCAAAGGCCAGACGCTGGTGCTCGGCGGCGATGGCCGCTTCTACAACGACGTGGCCATCCAGACCATCGTGCGCATGGCCGCGGCCAATGGCTTCGGCCGGGTGCTGGTGGGCCGCGGCGGCATCCTGTCGACGCCCGCGGCGAGCTGCGTGATACGCAAGCGCAAGGCGTTCGGCGGCATCATCTTGTCGGCCAGCCACAACCCGGGCGGGCCCGATGGCGACTTCGGCATCAAGTACAACACCGGCAATGGCGGGCCGGCGCCCGAGAGCGTCACCGAGGCCATCTACCGCCACACCCAGGGCATGACACGAACCTGCACGGTGACGGCACCCGACATCGATCTGGGCATGCTGGGCTTGACTTCTGTTGCCGGCATGACGGTCGAGGTCATCGACCCGGTGGCCGACCATGCCGACCTTCTGGCCACGCTGTTCGACTTCAACGCCATTGCGAGGCTGCTGGCCAGCCCTGGATTTGCGATGCGCTTCGATGCCATGCATGCCGTCAACGGGCCGTACGCCAACGCCGTGCTGGTGGACCGGCTGGGTGCGCCTGCGGCGAGCGTGATGAACGGCGTTCCGTTGCCCGACTTCGGCGGCGGCCATCCCGACCCCAACCCGACCTACGCCGGAGAACTGATCGCGACGATGTTCGCCGCCGATGCGCCCGACTTCGGCGCGGCCAGCGACGGCGACGGCGACCGCAACATGATCGTCGGGCGGCGCTTCATCGTGACCCCCAGCGACAGCCTCGCCGTGCTGGCCGCGAACGCCCGCCTCGTGCCGGGCTACGCCGCCGGCCTGAAGGGCGTGGCGCGCTCGATGCCCACCAGCGGCGCGGTCGACCGTGTCGCCCTGGGCCTGGGCATCCCTTGCTACGAAACACCGACCGGCTGGAAATTTTTCGGCAACCTGCTGGACGCCGGCCGTGTGACGCTGTGCGGCGAAGAAAGTGCGGGCACCGGATCGGACCATCTGCGCGAAAAGGACGGCCTGTGGGCGGTGCTGTTCTGGCTCAACATCCTGGCGGCGCGCGGTGAATCGGTCGAGGCCATCGTGCGTGACCACTGGAAGCGCTACGGGCGCAACTTCTATTCGCGGCACGACTACGAAGGCGTGGACAGTGCTGCGGCGCAGGCGCTGATGGCGCATCTGCGCACGTCGCTGGGCACGCTGGTGGGCCAGCGCCATGGTGATGCGACGATCGCCAGCGCCGACGACTTTTCCTACACCGATCCAATCGACGGCTCGGTCAGCACGGCGCAGGGCATTCGCATCGGGTTCAGCGACGGTTCGCGGATCGTCTTTCGGCTGTCGGGCACCGGCACCGAAGGAGCGACGCTGCGGGTCTATCTCGAACGCTTCGACCCCGACCCCGCCAAGCACGCTGTCGACACGCAGGCCGCACTGGCAGGCCTGATCGCGCTGGCCGACCAGCTCGCAGGGATAGCCCAGCGCACCGGACGCACGCAGCCGACCGTGATCACCTGAACCGGAAAAAGAAAAGGGCCGCTCGCGCAGCCCCGAAAGACTCAGCCGAGGGGCCACCAACGTGGCCCCTCGTTCATTTACCTGGCCACCAGGATGTCGGCCTCCTGCTTCGCGTTGTGCCGGTGCATGAACAGCAGGCCGGTTTCGCTTGACGTGGCATCGGCCACCTTGGCGCGCGAGACTTCGACCCGTACGCCGGTCTTGGACGGTACCTCGCCAAACTGATCCCCGACGGGATTGAAGCGTGCCGCCCCGGGTGTGAAGCGCATGCCGGTCACTTCATCGCTGACCAAGCCGGAGAAGTAGTTGTCGAAGGCCAACACAGAGAAGTTGATGGTCGTGCCAGCCTCCAGAGCCAAGGCATTCATCGGCACGGTCATGATCATGTTGCCCGAGTTCAGGTCCGCGTCGGCAAAGTAGAACGCCGAGCGGGTGGTGGCACCGACCTTCTGAACAAAGATCAAGGTCTGCCCGGTGACATTGAACCCGCCGTTCTCGCCGTTGGTGACAAAGTAGTCCACCACGCCGTCACCGTTGGTGTCGATGTCGACCTCGAACCCAGCCGGGTACAAGGGGTGCGCGCGGCGGCCATGCGTGTTGATCGCAAACTCCAGGCAACCGCCACTCGCCCCGCAAACGTCCGCTGCGAGGAAGCGGGCGCCCACGGCACGCAGGTCCACGGCCGCGAAGTTATCGCCCGGCTTGGGCAGCTCGGATCTCGGCAGCCTCGGGCTGGTGGCCATCAGCGAGAACAGGTCGTACTCGCCGAGTTCGTGGCCGACGTTGTTCACGTACACCGCCAGATCGGCTCCGCGCTTGACGATCCACTGCGCTTCGTTCAAGGCCGCGCGGCGTGGCAGCACATGCCAGGGCACCGAGAGCTTCTCGGAACCCGCGGTCAGCGTCAGGTAGCCGTCGTACTCGGGTCCGTTCAAGCCCGCACCGTTGCCGCCTTGTATGCCGCCGTCCAGCGCCCAGGAGGGCAGCTTGTCGGGGTCGATCAGCAGGGTCAGGTCGAGGTCCCTGTATCCGTACGCGGGCACCACGATCTGGGCGTCCACCACGGGAGTGACGGCGCCGCTGGCGGCGTCGCTGGCGTAGCGGAAGCTGGGCGTGACGCTGAACGTCTTGTCGCTGCCGGAGGAGTTTTCGACCCGCAGTCTTTGGCTGAAGGTGGTGGTGAAGCGATCCACCTCCAGCGCACCGAACGACAACGAAGCCGATTTCTGCGCCCGGTTCCAGGCCAGCGACGTCAGCGCAATCGCACGGTCGACACGCAGCTCACCCGCGCCGATGCGCGTGATCGGCGCCAGCTCGCCCGGAATCAACGCCGGGTTGGTGTAGACCACGGTTTCGGCGCTGTTCATCAGCAAGGCTTTGATGCGATTGGGTGAGAAACTGGGAAAGGCTTCCACCAACAAAGCCGCCGCACCCGACACCATCGGCGCCGCGCCAGACGTTCCGCCAAAAGCCGTTTCCCCCGTGCCGGTGCCAGCCTCGGCCGACAGCGACGCGCCAGGCGCCCCGATTTCAGGCTTGATGTGCTGGGTGCTCATCGCCGGCCCACGCGAAGACGTGCTGGCCATACTGCCCACCAGCGGGATCGCCGAGGCGTTCGACATGGACACGTTGACACCCGTGGCGATGTTCGCCTTGATCGAGTCGGACAGCGACTTCTGGATCACCAGCGAGGGCACGAACTGAGTGCCGCCGCCGAACGAGAAGGCCACCGCATCGCCGCCAGCCACCAAACCGATCAGCACGCCGGTGGCGCCCGCCTTGGCGGCAGCGTCCACTTTAAAGCTGACCGCACAGGCACCCCGGTCGATCAATGCGATCTTGCCGCTCGGGTTGGTGACCACCGCGTCGGCCGGGCTGCCCGGGGCGACACTGCCCGCGGGGCAACCGCGCCCGAAGAACACAACATCCCCGGTGACACCGGCGCCGATCGGGGCGAAGTCCAGTGTCTGGGTGTTGGAATAGACGCGGGCGATCGAAGCCGGTGCATTGACCACCAGCGGAACGGCCGTGGCGCTGGGCGTCTGGGTCTGCGCGACGCTGATCACGCCGACGCCGGTCGACGGCGAGCCGACGATGTAAGGTCGGTTGGCGGAATTGCCTGCCGAGACCACCACCACCACGCCGAGCTTGACGGCGTTGGTCGCCGCCAGCGTCAGGTCGTCTTCGATCTGGCCATACGGCGAGCCGAGCGACATATTGATCACGTCGACCGCGTCGTCGGTGTCGCCATCGCCGTTCGGGTCGAGTGCGAAGTCCATGCCCTGCAGCAGCGCAACGCCGCTGCAGCTGGTGGCCACGGCACTGCACACCTTGACGGCAACGAGCGAGGCGCCCGGGGCCATGCCCTTGTGCTTCCCGTCGGCACTGCGCCCGGCGATGATGTCGGCCACGTGGGTGCCATGCCCTTCCAGATCAATCGGATCTTCGTCGGGGGCCTCGGGGCTGTTGGGCCAGTCCTCGCCAACAAAGTCGTAGCCGGCCACCACCTTGGCGGTCGGGAACAGGCCATCGCGGGTGGTGTTTTTCGGGTCGGTGGTGGCGGTGCCGTAGGCGGCCGCATAGGCCGCGTCGGTGCCCGCGCCGCCCAGGTTCCTGTGGGTGTAGTCGATGCCCGAGTCGAGCAC
>JANNDW010000328.1:0-5449 GCA_031378125.1 Methylibium sp.
CCATTGCGCTGCAGTTGGAGCAAGCCACGTCGGTCGCCCAGATCGGCGCTGCCGCGCTGCGGATCGACGGCCTGGTCACCCTGCTGCACGGCCGCGGCACGCCGGTCGAGCAGATCGCGAAGCGGGTGTGCGAACTCAACGCCCAGGTGTTCGCGCGCCTGTGGTCGGTGCTGGCACCTCCCGGACTGGTGGCGCAGACCTGCCTGATCGTGATGGGCAGCGAAGGCCGCGGAGAGCAGGTCTTGAAGACCGACCAGGACAATGCTTTGCTGCTGCGCGACGGCGGCGACCCGGCCGCGCTGGAATCGCTGGCGCAGCAGTTCATCAAAGCGCTGATCGCCTTCGGCTACCCGCGCTGCCCGGGCGACATCATGCTCAGCAACCCCTTGTGGCGCCAGACCGTGGCCGGCTTCAAGGAAAGCCTGCGAGGCTGGATGTTCGGCGCCGACCCGCACGGGCCGCTGAACCTGGCCATTTTTCTGGACGCGGTGACGGCCGCCGGTGACGCCGCGCTGCTGGTGCAAGCCCGCCAATTCGTGCAAGACCACGTGGTCGACAACGACGCTTTCTTCGCCCGCTTCACGCGCGCCGCCGACCAGTTCAACGAGCCCTCGGGCGGGTGGCGCCGGTTCCATCCGACGGCCACCCGCGACGCGCCCGCGTTCGACTTGAAAAAGCTCGGCACCTTCCCCATCGTGCACGGCGTGCGCGCGCTGGCGTTGCAACATCGCGTCAGTGCCGTGCCCACCACCGAGCGGCTGCAAGGGCTGGTCGACGGCGATCATCTGCCGGCCCAAACCGCCGACCAACTGGCCGTTGCACTGCACCTGCTGATGAGCCTGAAGCTGGAGAATAATCTGCGCCAACGAGAGGCTGGCGAGCCGTTGAACAACCTCGTTCGGCCGGCCTCGCTGAGCGCCTCGCAGCGCGACCAACTGCAAGCCGCGTTGGCCGTCGTGAAGCGCTTCAGGCAGCACCTGAACCGGCATTTCAAGCTCGACGCGCTGTAGGGGGCTGCGCAAAAGCGGTCAGAATCTGCGCCAGCGCTCGCACCTGCGCGCCACGAGGACCCGGTTTCCATGTCAAAACTCAGCAAGATCGCCGTCACGCTGCTGATGCTGGCCGGCTTCGCAGCCGCGCTCTTTTTCTCACTCCGTGGCCAGAAGACCGAGGTCGCCAAACAGCAGGAAAACGCCGCGGTGGCCGCGGCGGGTGCGCTCAACGGCCTGATCGCGCTGGACGTGGAGCCGTATTTCAAAGACGAGCGGGTGCGCAGAATCCTCGCCGACAAACGCTTGCCGGTGACCGTCACGCGGGTGGGCAGCCGCGACATGGCGGGCAAGGTGGTGGCCGGCGGGTCATCTTCCAACGCAGCGGCCAACGCGCCGGACTTCTTCTTCCCGTCCGGCGTTGTGGCGGCCAACCAGATCGTCGACGCGGCGCGCAAGGCGGGCATCGGCGTCGCGCAGTCGTCGCCGTTCCACACGCCGATGGTGATGGCGAGCTGGACGCCGATTGCCCAGATCCTGGTGGCCAACGGCTTGGCCAAGCCATTGGGCGACAAGATCTACGGCGTCGACATGGCCAAGCTCACCGCGCTGATGTTGGCCAAAAGACGCTGGAAGGACTTGAAAGAATCTGCGGCCTACGACGTGACCCGCAGCGTGCTGGTCAGCACCACCGACGTGCGGCGCAGCAACTCGGCGGCGATGTACCTGGCGCTCACCAGCTACGCGGTGCAGGGCGACATGGTGACCGACCGTCCCACCGCGCAAGCTGTGGCCGCCAAGGTGGCCGAGCTGTTCAAGCGCCAGGGCTACCAGGAGAACTACGTCAATGGCAACTTCGACGACTACGTCTCCATCGGCATCGGCAAAACGCCGCTGGCCTTCATCTACGAGAACCAGATGGTGCAGTTTGCGCTGGCCAAAAAAGTGCAGACTGACATGGTGCTGATCTACCCGCAGCCGACCATCGTCAACAAGGTGGTGTTCGTGGCGGTCAGCGAGCGCGCCAGGGCGCTGGGCGACTTGCTGGGCAGCAACGCCGAGCTGCAGCGCATTGGCGTCGAGTATGGGTTCCGGATTGCCGACACCGGTGTGTTCATGCAAGCGATCAAGCCCACCGGCCTGGCCGTGGAAGAGCGCCTCACGCAGGTGGTCGACCCGCCGTCGTTCGAGATCATGGCCGAGATGATTGATGTGGTTGCCAGGGAGATGACGCAATGACGCGTGTGACGAGCTTGATGACGCTGGCCTTGCTGGCGCTGCTGTTGTGGGCCTGCGGCGAGAAGGAGCCCACCGTCACCGTCAAGACACCCGCGTCCGCGCCGGTCGTCGAAACGCCCATCTTCAAAGTGCTGGCCACAAGCGACCTGCGCGACGCCCAGCCGCTCGAAGACATGGTCGCCAAGGCCACCGGCGTGAAGCTCAAGTTCAGCTTCGGCGGCACGATGGAAAGCACCGAGAGTGTGCTCACCGGCAAGACCGATGCGCACGCCGCGTGGTTCGCCAACGCCAAGTATTTGCTCAGCGACCCGCAAGGCCAGGGCAGGGTCAAGCTGCAGGAAAAAATCATGCTGTCGCCGATCGTGGTGGGCGTGAGCGAGTCGGCCGCCAAGAAGCTCGGCTGGGACGACCCGGCCACCGCTGCCAAGGTCGACTGGAAGGTCATCACGCAAGCCGCGCGCGACGGCAAGCTGAACTACGCGCTGTCCAACCCCGCCACATCGAACCAGGGCTTCATGGCGTTGATGGCCGTGGTGGCCGCGGCCAGCAACAAGGCCGAGGCGCTGAGCGCGGCCGACGTGGACCGGGGCGCGATTGCCGGCTTCCTGAAAGGCTACAAGCTGCCGGGCGACAACTCCACCTATCTGTCCGAAAAGTTCATCGAACGGCAGGGCGCATCGGTCAACGCTTTCATCAACTACGAAAGCTGGTTGCTGAGCCTGAACAACAGCGGCAAGCTGCGCGAGAAGCTCACGCTCGTGTACCCGCACGAAGGGGTGTCGACAGCCGACTACCCGCTGATGCTGCTGACGGAGGACCGGCGGGCCGACTATCAAAAAATGGTGGCCTATTTGAAGGGCGCCGAAGCGCAGACCTGGCTGGCGCGCCAGACCTTGCGCCGCCCGATCAACAGCGAAGTGGCGGCCAGCCTGGGTGATTTGTTCCCCAAGGGCGGCATGCTGGTCGAGTTGCCGTTTTCGCCCGACCGCGCGCTGGCCGACGGCCTGATCGACGCGTATCTCAATGAATTCCGCCGCCCGATCGCGTCGACCTTCGTGCTCGACACCAGCGGCAGCATGAACGGGCAGGGCCGGCGCACGCAGTTGATCGAAGCGCTGCACTACGTGGCCGGTGCCGATGCATCGCTCACGGGCCGCCTGGCCAAGCTCACCAACCGCGAGCGGGTGTGGCTGCTGCCCTTTGCCAGCCGGCCCGGCAGCTTCACCTTCTTCGAGGTACCAGCAGGCCGTGCCAAGGCCAGGGGCGTGCAGGTGCAGGAGGACTCCGAAGCCAAGCAAAAAGTGCTGGCCGATGTGCGCGCTTATGCCGACGGGTTGAACATGACCGGCGGCACGGCCTTGTACGACAGCGTGCTGGCCGCGCTGAAGCACATGCTGGAGCAGCGTAAGAAGTCGCCCGACTACCAGTATTCGGTGGTGGCCTTCACCGACGGCGAAAACACCGAAGGGCGTGGGCTGGCCGAGTTCAAGGCCGCGTATGCGCAGTTGCCTGAGGATGTGCGTGGCATCCCGGTCTTCATGGTGTTGTTCGGCGAGGCCAACGAGGCGAACCTGAAAGACCTGGTCAAGACCACCGGCGGGCGCGTGTTCGATGCGCGCAAGACGCCGCTGTATTCGGTCTTCAAGGACATTCGTGCGTTTCAATGAGCCCCCCAGTCGCTGCGCTCCTGCCCCCAAGGGGCGCCAACTCGACGCCCGGGAAACCCGTGCGTGAGTTGTGGCTTGAGGGGGCTTGCTGCGCTTTGCCCTGTGGCGGGTGCGCTCTGCCCTTCGTGGAGTGGCGATGAGCGACAAACTCCTGCGCTTCCTCGTCAGCCCCGCCAACTGGTGCGGCCTGGGCCTTGCCACGGCCGTGCTGGTCTTGAAGTCGCTTGGCCTCGTCGGCCTGTCGGGCCTGGCCGTGGCGCTGCTCGGTTACGCCGCAGGCTTCTGTGCCGGCGGCCTGTGGTTGGGCTTCCCCAAGCTCGCCGGCCCGATGTGGGAGACGCTGGAATTCACCGACGAAGGCGATGCCCGCGAAGCCATGAACCGCGCGCTGGCCGGCGTGCGCAGCCTCGTCGACTACAACCCCGAAAAGCGCCTGCCCGCCAGCCTGCAGGCCAAGGTGACCGATCTCTGCAACGCGCTCGAAGGGCTGCTCGCACAATGGGAGCGCAGCAAAGGCTCGCTGTCGCTGCAGGAGAGTTTTCATGCGCGCCACATCGCCATCTCGTACCTGCCCGATGCGCTGAAAACCTACCTGTCGATCCCCGCCCAATACGCCGCCAGCCGTGTGCTGGACAACGGCAAGACCGCGCAAGATACGTTCCGCGACACGCTGGCCGAGCTGGAAGGGAAAGTCAAACAACTCGGCGACGATCTGGCCAGCCAGGACGCGCATGCGTTCTTGGTGCACTCGAAATTTTTGCAAGACAAGTTCGGCGCCGCACCGGTTCTCGGTGCGCCGTCGCTAGCCAGCACATTGACTCAAGCTCAAAAGGAGACCCACGATGGCAAACCTTGAAACCACCACGGCCCAGAACGTGCCCACTTTCCAGCTCGAAGCGCCCGAGGTCATCACCCCGCTGCCGGCCGAAGCCAGCCGAACCGCCGTGCCGCTGAAGCCCGAAGTGAAGAGCGCGGTCGACGACCAAGTGGCGCGCTTCGTCGATGCGCTGCTGAAGGAAGACGTGCACAGCGACGCGTTCAAGGCCAAGCTCGACTCGGCCTTTGCGCTCGGCAAGGAAGAGGTGTCCACCGCCGCCAGCCTGATGCAGGGGCGCTTCATGCAGCGCAACTTTGCCGGCATTGAAGACAGCACCGCCTTCAAGGCGATCCAGGACATGCGCGGCCATCTGGATGAATTGAACCCCGGCAAGGAAGGCGACTTGTTCCAGCCGCAGAAGATTCTGGGCATGATTCCGTTTGGCAACAAGCTGCAGTCTTACTTCCGCAAGTACCAGAGTGCGGGCTCGCAGTTGCAAAAAAGCATGCAGCAAATTTACGAAGCGCGCGACGACATGCAGCGCGACGTGGTGGATATCGAAGCCACCCGCACCAAGCTGTGGGACGCGATGCAAAAGCTCTCGGGCGCCATCTACTTTGCAGAAACACTGGACGCCAAACTGGCGGCGAAAATTGATTCGCTGCAATCGACTGATCCGATCCGGGCCAAGGCCTTGCAGCAGGAAGTGCTGTTCTACGCGCGGCAAAACCTGCAGG
>JANNDW010000353.1:0-2268 GCA_031378125.1 Methylibium sp.
GTCGAGCATCGCGTTCACCCGCGCCCGCTCCTGCGGGCTGGCGGTGGTCAACAACCCGGGTGGCGTCGCCAGCACGACCTTGATGACCTGGTCGCGCGCAACGTGAAGCGCGGCCCAGAACAGGAAGTCGGAGCCGATCAACCGCATCATCGTGTTCTCGACCCACGGTGGCATCGGCGGCGCCGAGTCGGCCTGCGTTGGGGGCTTGTAGGTCAGCGGCACCAGCAGCACCAGTGCGCTCGTGCGGTCAGGGTGGCGGATGGCCATCTGCAGCGCAGACGGTGCGCCGGCAGACCCGCCCAAGATGGCGGCCTGGCGGATGCCCAGCGCGTCGAGCAAGCACACATGCGCATCGGCTTGCGCAGCCGCGGACGCATCGGCGGGCATCGGCGTGCGCAGGTAGCCGAAGCGCGACATCGCGATCACCCGGATGCCTTGTTTTGCGAGAGCGCCTGCGAACGCCATGCCCTGGTCATGCCCGCCGCCGCTGCCATGAACGGCCAACAAGGGAACGCCCGCTCCGGCCTCCTGGTACTCGATCGGGCCGCAGCGCGTTGCGACCAGCACGCTGCCCTGCGCGGCACGGGCGCGGGCGCGCTGCATGTCGAAGTCGAACCGCCAGCTGATCAGAATCGCCGAGCTGACCAGTGCCAGCGCCAGCAGGGTCAGCAAGCCTCGGCGCGCGGCGCTGCTCATGGCGACTCGATGCGGTCGCCGCGCACCGGAAAGCGACCCCCGAACAGAACCGGCAGCGGGTCGCCGCCCAGCGGCGCACCGACCGGGCCCGGGCGCTGCGCGTGCACGTGCAGGTGCGGCTCGCCGGTGTTGCCCGAGTTGCCCGCCGACCCCAGCCAGTCACCGACCGCGACGGTGGCCCCCGGACGGACCTGGACGCTGCCGGGTCGCAGGTGCCCGAGCAGCACAGCGGCGTTGCTGTCGGTGTTGGGATCAGCGCAGCGCAGCATCACATGGTTGCCCGCCAAGTGCTCGCGGTCCGCCTCGGGCACCTGCATGTCGGGCAGGCCGTCCACGGCCAGCACCACCTGGCCAGCGCAAGGTGCCAGCACGCGGGCGCCGTAGATGCGGTAAGCCTTCGGGTCGGCAGGCAGCACACCACGCGCACGCAGACCGAGCGTGTCGAGCTTGACGATGTCGACGCCATACGACTGCCCGCGCCACGCGCGAAATCGGGGGATGCTGGTGTCGAGGGTCGTGAGGTGCGCGTTGGTGTTGATGTCACTGCCGCCGTTGACGACCAGGTAGACGCCAGGCTCCAGCGGGAACGCCAACGTCACCGCACTCAACGGCGGCGCGGTCCGGCCGCGCAGTGCGATGACGATGCCGTAGGCCGACGCCACGCCCAACACAACAAAGAACCCTGTGGCGGTCCACGCGCCCCAGTTCACCGGCAGCGTGGACGCAAAGGGCCGGCGCCGATGCACCCCCACGCCAGCTGCCACCAAGAGCGCAACACCAAATGCATAAGGTGCCCACCAAGGTGGCAACAGCCAGATGCCGAGCAAGGCCATGGCCCAGAGCGCCGCTGCGGTCGCACTCACCTGAATGCACAAGCCGGCCAGCGTGCGCGGCGGCGCAGAAGCCAGCCAACCGATCAAGACAAGCGGCAGCGCAAGCTGAAGCAAGACGAGCGTGGTCATGGTCATGGGGCGAAGTTCTCACAACGAATTCGAAGCTCCAGGCAGGGCAGTGGTTCCAGCCCTTGGTGGTGTTTAGCGCGCCGCGCAAGTTGGCTCATACGGTTACCGACGATGCCCAGACATGCAGCGCACCGAAAGCCACCGACGCACTGAACATCAGCCACGAATCCATCAAGTACGCACAAAGAATCAGAAGGGCGACAGGTGCCAGCGCCAGCGGCCCCGGAATACCAAACAGCGGTGCGCTGAGCAGATCCGCAGACCCCCCACCCGCGAAGAATCTGCCCCAAGCCAGGTAGTACACCGCCAACGCAACAGCCATACCGAGCAAAGCCAGCGTCGAATACGTTTTCTTCAAGTTGAGCGAGTAAAAAATCGGCAATGCGAGCACCGCAAATCGCCCCACGTTTTCGGCGATTGAAAGGGCCACGGGAACTGAAACTTGCGGGCCTGCATTCAGGTTGTAGAGCAGCATCCAAGCCACGTTCGGCAGCATGAGAAGCGCCGGGATGAGCGCACCCGATTTGACCGCGAGCCTCACGTTCTTCATCGCACAGGCGAGTTCGTGAACTCATAGCTCGACGAAACAGTCCTGCCACGCCAGTACGGC
>JANNDW010000390.1:0-9420 GCA_031378125.1 Methylibium sp.
TCGCGCGGGTTGTCGGCCGGGCTCAGGTGGCTCGCCGCCGAGCCGCGCCGGAAGTATTCGGTCTTCGGGTCACCGCCGTCCGCAGTGCGCGACTTGAGCATGAAGCCGGTGGGGCGGGCGCCGTCGATGCCGACATGCCGGGTGTCGATGCCCTCGCGCGCCATCGCTGCGTTCAGGAAGCGGCCGAACGAGTCGTTGCCCAGGCGGCTGACGTAACCGACGCGCAGGCCGAGGCGGCTCAAGCCCACCGCCACGTTGAACTCGGCACCGGCGGTGATGCGATCGAACGCCACCGCTTCATCGAGCGGCCCGGGTTGCCGGGCCGCGAACTGCACCATCGCTTCGCCGACGGTGATGACATCGAGTTGCATGCTGTCCTGCCTTGTCGCGGTGTTGGGTTCAGCGAGCAGCCTCTCACTTGCAGTGCGCGTTCCGGCTTGTAGGCCGGAACCGCTGCGCGGGCTCGCGGCATGCCGCTCGAAAGCCCCGCTTCGCCCCCAACCCCAGCGGGGCGAGGGAGGAATTCAGTCGAAATTGAGCAGCACCTTCATCGATTGAGAACGGTCGGCTGCGAGCGCGAAGGCGCGGCCCGCGTCGCGGTACGGCAAGGTGGCCGAGATCAAAGGCTTCAAGTCGACCAAGCCTTTGTTGATCAACTCAACCGCCACGCCGAACTCTTCGTGAAAGCGGAACGTGCCGCGCACGTCGAACTCCTTGGCGACGATGGTGTTGACCGGCAAGCTCATCTCTCCCCCCAGGCCGACCAGCACGACGACGCCGCGCGGGCGCAGCACGTCAAAGCCGGCGCGCAGCGCACGTTCGTTGCCGCTGGCTTCGATCAGCACGTCGAACTGGCCTTTGTCGGCGCTGAATTTCGCCAAGGCTTCGGGCTGCTCGGCCACATTGATGGTTTGGTCGGCCCCCACCTTCGTGGCGCTGCGCAGCGGTTGCGGCACGACGTCGGTGACGACGATGTGCGCCGCCCCAGCGCGGCGGGCGGCAACGACCACCAGCGCGCCGATGGGGCCGCAGCCGGTGACGATCACCGACTTGCCGAGCAGCGGGCCGGCGCGGTTCACCGCGTGGAGCGCGACCGCCAGCGGTTCGGCCATCGAACCCTCGCCGTCGCTCACGCCGTCGGCCAGGCGGTAGGCCTGGTGGGTCTCGACGACGATCTCTTTGCGGAACGCGCCCTGCACATGCGGCATGCGCATCGCGCTGCCGTAGTAGCGCATGTCCAGGCAGTGGTTCTGCAAACCGCGCTGGCAATACGCACACAGGCCGCAAGGGCGGCTGGGGCAGATGGCGATGCGCTCGCCAACGGCGAAAGCGGTGACGCCCCGGCCCACTTCTTCGATGACACCGGCCACCTCATGGCCCAGCACCATCGGCTGCTGGATGCGGATGGTGCCGAAGCCGCCATGCTGGAAGTAGTGCAGGTCCGAGCCGCAGATGCCGCCGGCGCGCACGCGCACGCGCAACTGGCCGGGGCCTACGTCGGGCGTGGCGACGTCTTCGACGCGCAGGTCGCCAGCGGCGTGAATGACAAGTGCGTCCATGGTGGGCGACTCCTGCAGTGAAAGGCGATGGGCTACTTCTGAACGTTGATTTTGCCCAACAGCCGCTTGAAGGGCTCGGACTGCGCGGACATCGAGGTTTTGTTCAGTCCAGCGCGATCACGGTGTCCCGATCCCCCGGCTGGCAGCCCTCGGCAATCGGCTCCCACCCTCGCCGGATCACCACGCGGCGGTTCGAATGGCAAAACTCCATTCGTTCGGCGCCCGGCACCTGGGCGCGCACAAAGGCTTCGATCGAGTCGGGCATGCTCACGCGGAAGGTCGTTTGCGCCAGGTCTTCGGGCGGGTGGTCGTCGTTGTGCAGCCAGGGGATGGTGCCGGCCAGCCACATCAGCGGGCGCCACACGACGTCGAAGACGCTGGGCACATAACCTTTGTCTTTCAACCAGCGTTGCGCCTGGGCGCGCAGGTCTTGCGCGTCGAGCGTGTCGTTTGCGTCACCCAACCGGCCCCAGGCAGCGGCCAGCATTTCCATCACCCACTGGTTGCAGTTCTGGTAGCTCAGGCTGAACGGGTAGGCGTTGGCGCTGTAGGCGGGTGACAGCAGTTGCAAGGCTTGCCGGTTGTCCAGCACCGCGCGTTCCAGCGCGGCGGCCTCGGCGGCGGGAAGCAAGACGATGGAGACATAGCCGGTCGACGGGTCGCTCAGCCCGAGCAGAAAGCCCGAGATGCCCTGGTCGAACACCCTGGGCCTCTTTTCGTCGCAGGCGTAGTAGAGCTGGCGCACAGACCAGGGCGTGTTCAGGCTGGCCTTGAGGCTCAAGCCCGCATGCGAATAGCGCACCCCAAAGCGGCTCAGGTCCAGGCCGGAACGTGAAATGAGCGCCAGGCTTTGGCCGGAGTCTTCAAGCGCTGTCTTGATGATGCCGGCAAAGCGGAACAGCCGATCTTTCTGGTCGGCATTCAGGTCGGCCGGCTGGTCGCAAAAGCGCGTCGAGCTGGCCTGGCTGGTGCCCCAGGCGCCCCATGCCAGGCCGCACAGTGCGATCAGCACACAGGCTCTGGCCACACGTTGAATGCGGGGCGCGGGTTGCGCGTGGCCCGCGCGGCCCGCGTGTGGCCCGCCCGGAGCGCAGGCCCCGGGGCCTGCGCTCAAAGCACGACGGCCGTGGTGTTCAGTTCCCGGTACCAATCGTCACTGAGCACCAGGAAGAAGGCTTGCCGGGTCTGGCCGTGGGCGAACTCCATGCCATAGGGCCGTTGGCGCGCCGACACGATACCGCCCTGGGCCAGGCGGCTTTGCTCGAACGCCTGTTGGGGCAGGTAGAGGAAAAACTCGCCATCGGCGCCCCGGTCCGCCACGGCCTGCAGTTTCATGCGCAGCGTGCCCGGCCGCTCGGCCAGCGTGGCCACGTCGATGATTTTGTAGTCGCCGTCTGCCACCTTGTTGTCGGTGGACGAACTGTCACTGGACTTCTGGATCGACCCCGAAGCACTGCCCACCGAGGTGGTGAGGCTGTCCGAAGCGGCAGAGGCTGTGGAGCTTGCCGCCATGGCAGGCAGGGCGGCCGACCCGATCAGCAGGGCGGCGAGGGCGAGGGCGATGGACGCGAGGCTGGGCTTGACGTGGGTCATGGCGACTCCGTGCGGTGGATGTGTGATGCAGCGCGATGCTACCGCGCAACGCGTTGCGGCCCGTGCCCGATTGTTTCGCCGGCAGGCGGCGCCGTGCGGCCTGTCTCCGCGAGCAGGCCAGGCATCGGCGTTCGCCAGCTCACGAGTTGCGATGCGGGCGCGATCGCGTGTGCGCGCGCTCGCAATTGGCCGCAGCCCGCATCGACATCTTGCCCGGCCGATTGGCGCAGCTTGGTCAGCACGCCGCGCTGATGCAGTGAGCGCGTCATCGCCGCGGCACGTTCCATCGCGGGGCGGCGATAGGGCAGGCCCTCGACCGTGTTGTACGGAATCAGGTTCAGCAGCGCGTACTTGCCGGCCAGCAGTGTGGCGATGCCGTCCATTTCCTCCGCCGTGTCGTTGATGCCGTCGAGCAGCGTCCACTGGTACTGGATCGGATAACCCGTGGCACGCGCGTAGCGTTCACCCAATGCCACCAACTCGGCCGGCTCCATGCGCGGGGCGCGCGGCAGCAACCGGGCACGCAGCTCGGCGTTGGTGGAATGCAGCGACAGCGCTAGCGCCGGCTTCACCCGCCCCAGCGGAAGCCGCTCGAAAACGCGCCGGTCGCCGACGCTGGAGAACACCAGGTTCTTGTGGCCGACGGCGCCCACGGTCCCCAGCAGATCGATGGCCTCCAGCACGTTGTCCAGGTTGTGCGCCGGCTCGCCCATGCCCATGAACACGACCTTCCTGACGATGCGCAGTCTGCGCGCCAGCGCCACCTGCGCAACGATTTCGGCGCTGCCCAGCTGGCGCAGCAGGCCGTCGCGGCCGGTCATGCAAAAGACGCAGCCGACCGCGCAACCGACCTGGGTGGACACGCACAGGCCGTCGCGTGGCAGCAGCACGCTCTCGACCGTCTGGCCGTCGGCCAGCTCGACCAGCAGGCGCGCCGAGCCGTCTTCGGCGGCGTGTTCGGAGCGCAGACTGGCGAGCGCCGACAGCTCAGCGGTGATCGCGGGCAGCGCAGCGCGCACAGTCAGCGGCAAAAAGTCTTCGGGCTTTCGGCGACCGCTGCTCTGCGGCAAGGCCTGTGCCCACAGCCGCAGCACGCGCTGCTCGTGGATGGGTTTGGCGCCGAGTGCGCGCAGCCGCTGTCGGACATGTTCAATGCGCATGGGTGGCTTCGATAGTTGCCCAACAGTGCCGGTCAATGCGCCGGCGGGCCACCCAGGCCACGGCGAGCGAGCGAAGCGAGCCCATCAAGCCACAACGCACGCACGGGTCCCCCGGGCGTCGAGTTGGCGCCCCTCGGGGGCAGGAGCGTCAGCAACTGGGGGGCCCATTCAGCCGAACTCATCACCCAGCTCGTGGGCTCGATGTTGCGCGGCCTTCAGCGCTTTGACGAACGCGGCCTTGACCCCGCTGTCTTCCAG
This sequence comes from Methylibium sp., assembly GCA_031378125.1. Taxonomy (GTDB): domain Bacteria; phylum Pseudomonadota; class Gammaproteobacteria; order Burkholderiales; family Burkholderiaceae_C; genus LGRD01. The sequence continues at coordinate 4,571 of JANNDW010000390.1, forward strand.
CGACATGAGCGCGGCATGGGTGGTGCCGCCCTTGGAGGTGACGCGTTCGCGCAGCAGCTCGGGCGGGTCACTGGAAGCGAGCGCCAGCGCCGTGGCGCCGCCAAAGGTGGCCAGCGCGAGTTGCTTGCCTTGTTCGGCGCTCAGGCCCATGTCCAGCGCAGCCTGCATCATCGCCTCGACGAAATAGAACACGTAGGCCGGGCCCGAGCCGGACAGTGCGGTCACCGCGTCCAGGTCTTCTTCGCGCGCCACCCACAGCGTGCGGCCGGTGGGCGCGAGCACGGTTTCGATGCGAGACCTGTCGTCCGCCGTCACCGCCGCGCGCGCGAACAGGCCCGAGATGCCCTGGCCGATCAGGGCCGGCGTGTTGGGCATGGCACGCACCACCCGCTGCGCGCCGGCGGCGGTGGCGATGGCGATGCTGCGAATGCCGGCCATCACGCTGAGGTGCAAGGCCGCGCCGACGTGGGGCGCGCAGGGCGTGGCTGCCGCCTGGAACCGCTGGGGCTTGACGGCCCAGACGACCAGCGCCGCTTGCGCCAGCGAAGCATCCGCTGCCGCAATCGCGTGGAGGCCGAAGTCGGCGCGCAGCTTGTCGCGCTGCGCATCGAAGGGTTCGACCACGATCACCGAGCCGGCCGCACGCCCGCTCTTGAGCAGCCCGCCGATGATGGCGCTGGCCATGTTGCCGCCGCCGATGAATGCGATTGTGTCCATGGCGGGAGTGTACGAAGTCGCCTCGGCGCGCGATTCACCAGCGGCTGCGTTGCGGCGGCGGCGATGCGGCGAGCGGCGTATGCGGAGCTCGGTTAGGGTTCGAGTCCCATCGCGCCAAGCTCGCCCGCGGGGTCGGCATCCGCGCTGTGGTGAACGATGCCTTCGAGGTGGTAGCGCTCGACCTTGCGGTACAGCGTGCTGCGTGAGATGCCGAGCGCGCGCGCGGCCTGGGCCATGTTGCCGCGCATGTTTTGCACCACCCGCACGATGGCTTGGCGCTCCGATTCTTCCAGGCTCGTCGCCAGCGCGGGGGCCGCCGTCGCGGCCTTGCCGCCGCTCGCGCCGAGCACCTCCTCGGGCAGTTCGTCGGCTCGCACGACCGGCTCGGTCGAGGTCAGCAGCAGGCTTTCGACCATGTTGCGAAGTTCGCGCACGTTGCCCGGCCACGGGTAGGCGCGCAGCCGTGCCATCACGTCGGGCCCGAAGCGGCGGCAGCCGAGGCCGTGGCGCTCGGCCAGGCGGTGGTTGAAGTGCTCGGTCAAGAGCTCGATGTCCGGTTCGCGCTCGCGCAGCGGGGGCACGCGGATGCGCGTCACGCCGATGCGGTAGTAGAGGTCGCGGCGGAAGCGCCCGGCCTCGACTTCCGCCAGCAGATCGCGATTCGTCATGGCCAGCAGGCGCACGTCAACCCGGCGCGGCTTGGCCTCGCCCAGGCGGTAGACGACGCCTTCTTCCAAGGCACGCAGCAGCATCGGCTGCAATTCCAGTGGCAGCTCGCCGATTTCGTCCAGGCACAAGGTGCCGCCATGTGCCAGTTCAAAGCGGCCTGCGCGGCCTTCGTTGGTGGCCCCGGTGTAGGCGCCCCGCACGTGGCCGAACAGTTCGCTGCCGATCAACTCCTTGGTGGTGGCGCCGCAGTTGAAGGTGACAAACGGGCCGCTGCGTCCCTCGTCGCCATGGATGGCGCGCGCAAACAGTTCCTTGCCCACACCCGTTTCACCCTGGATCAGCACCGCGACGCGTGCGCCGCTGAGCTGGCGCGCCTTGTCGATGGCACTGCGCAAGGCCTGGCTGTGGCCAACCAGGCTTTCGAAGCCGCTGCGCGACCGGTCGATTTCAGACCCGTTGCCCGGGCCAGCGGCCACACGGTAAGCGCCGGCCGCTCTGGCCAGCGGTGCTGCCGCCGGCACGCCACGCGGGCGCTTGGGCACCATCAGCAGCGCGCCGATGCTCTTGCCCTCGACATGGACCGGGTGCAGCCACTCGGGCCGCAGGCCCTCGGGCAGGCGACGCGCCCATTCCTCCGCGTGGCGCCCAGGTTCCAGGCCGGGCACGCAACTGCCCAGGCGCAGCTCGGCGCCGGGCAGGCTGCCGCTGGTGTGGATCAGCCGGGCGCTGCGGTCCAGCACCATCATGCCGGCAGCGTCGCCGCGGGCGCTGAGCTTCAGGCAGGCCTCGAGCAGATGGCTGTGTTCGCGGCTGGCGCGCTCGGCCAGCACGGCCTCGATCTGGCGTGCCGCGGTGACGGCCAGCGCCAGGTTGCTGAGCTGGTAGGTCGACGGCGGGCCGGAAATGTCGACCACGCCGAGGATCTGCTCGGTCCCGGGCATGAACACCGGCGCGGCGGCACAGGTCCAGCGCTTGATGCCGGCGCAGAAGTGCTCTTCCGCGTGCACTTGTGCGGGCATGCGCATCGCCAGCGCGGTGCCGATGCCGTTGGTGCCCACCACGCTCTCGTGCCAGTGGCCTCCCACCACCAGGTGCACACCTTGCGCGGATTCGAGGGTGCGCATGTCGCCGGCGACTTCGAGGATCACGCCGTTCGGGTCGGTCAACAGCAGAATCGAGCCCGAGTGCGCGAGCAGATGGGCCGAGGTCACGAACAAGCCCTGCGCCGCCCACAGCAGGTCGTGGTTGCGGTGGCGCAGCAGTTCCAGGGCGTCGCCTCGCGCGGCCAAGGGCGCCAGCCGTGAACTCGGCGCCACGCCGCAGCGCAGGCTGCGCTGCCAGGACGACAGCACGAACTTGGGCACCAGGCCGGCGGTGAGCGTTTCGCCGGTGACGAAGTGCTCCCAGGCCTCCATGATCTGTCGCACCGCGGGCGGTTCGAGCGCCGTCGAGCTGCGGCTCGCGCTGTCCCATGAAAGCGCTGGCCGCCCGGAGGTTTCTTTGGGATGAATGGTCATCTCCTGTGCCGCGAACAACCCCGCATTCGGACACGCGGTGCCTGCGATCGTTGTTCAGCGCACCGCCGCCATCGGACCGGTTGCGCCGTTGTCTCGGATTTTGATCGTCGGTGCATTGTCCTCGTGTAACGGGTTGGGCGCCAGCTTTAATGGCACCCACGCGATCCAGGCCAGCAGCCCCGCGCAAAGGGCTGCCGTCAGCCCGATCGCCACCGAGCCCAGGCCCGCGCCGCCGGGAGCCAGCGCCCGCATCACGAGCCAGCCATTCAAGCCGATGATCAACAGCGTGGCGCAGCCGGCCAGGCCCCGCAGCCAGGGCGGGCTGGCAAACGCGCCCATGATGCGCGGCGCGCTCGTGAAGCGGATCAGCGGCACGATCGCAAACGGCAGCTGCAGACTCAAGACCACCTGGCTCAGCACCAGCAGCTGCAGCACCCCGCCCTCGCCCGCGGTTGCCAGCACCGCCACGGCCGGCACGATGGCGATGGCGCGCGTCAACAACCGGCGCTTGATCGGGCTCATGCGCAGGTGCACGAAGCCCTCCATCACCACCTGCCCGGCCAGCGTGCCGGTGATGGTGGAGCTCTGCCCCGAAGCCAGCAGCGCGATGGCGAAAGCCGTCGACGCCAGTGTGGTGCCGAGCAGCGGCGTCAGCAACTCGTGCGCCTGTTGCAGCTCGTTGACGACGATCCCGCGCGAGAAAAAGGTCGAGGCCGAGAGCACCAGGATGGCCGCGTTGATGAGGAAGGCGATGTTCAGCGCCAGCACCGTGTCGACGAGGTTGTAGCGCAGGGCCTCGCGTTGCGCCGCCGGATTCGCATCGATGCGCCGTGTCTGCACCAGCGACGAGTGCAGGTACAGGTTGTGCGGCATCACGGTCGCGCCGAGGATGCCGATGGCCACGAACAGGCTGGCCGAATCCAGCCGCGGCACGAAGCCTTTGGCAATCGCGCTCAGGCTCGGCTGCACCAGCAGCATCTCGATGGCCATGCAAGCGCCGATGGTCAGCACCAGCGCGGCGACCACCGCTTCGAGCTTGCGGATGCCGTAGTGCTGCAGCACGAGGATCAGCATGACATCCACACCGGTGATCAATGCGCCCCAGGCCAGCGGGACGCCGAAGAGCAGGTTCAGCGCGATCGCGCCGCCGAGCAGTTCGGCCAGGTCGCAGGCAATGATGGCGGTCTCGCACAGCAGCCACAGCGCCAGCGCCACCGGCTTGGCGTAGCAGGCGCGGCAGGCCTGCGCCAGGTCCATGCGGCCGATGATGCCCAACCGCGCCGCCAGGCTTTGCAGCACCACCGCGATCAGGTTGGAAGCCAGCAGCACCCACATCAGCTGGTAGCCGAAGCGCGCGCCGCCTTCCAGGTCGGTGGCCCAGTTGCCCGGGTCCATGTAGCCGACGCTGACCATGGCCGCCGGCCCGATGAAGCCCAGCGCGCGCCAGCGGCCCGGCATGCGCACGCGCATGCGCATATCCACGCTTTGCTCGAGGTTGGTCATGAACTGCGTCCCGGCGCAAGCATCAGAGCCGCTGCGCCATTGCCTGGCTCTTGAGCAAATGTAGCTCTGCCACTTTGCTCAAACCCCCTCGGGGGGCGGACGACGTAGTCGTCGGCCTGGGGGCGCTCTTGAGCAAATGTGGCTCTGCCACTTTGCTCAAACCCCCTCGGGGGGCGGACGACGTAGTCGTCGGCCTGGGGGCGCTCATCAGGATGACCCAACCGCCGCCGCCGATGACCAGGCCCACCAGGCGACGCAGGCGCCCAGGCGTCCAGGCGTCCAGTCCCGCGGGTTCATTCCCGCCCCAGCCGTTCCGCGCCGCCGCCGGTGGCGGGGCCGGCGGTCGGATCGATGTAGTCGGGCTTCTTGGCGATCAAGGTCTGCGTCGTCAGGATCAGCCCGGCCACCGAAGCGGCGTTGCGCACCGCGCTGTAGCTCACTTTG
>JANNDW010000439.1:0-2170 GCA_031378125.1 Methylibium sp.
CCATGTTCAACACGCCGGCCTGGGTTTCGTTCAACGCCAGCATGCGCGCCAGCAGCAGCGGGCCCATGTCGGAGACGGTGGCGCGCACCGGGTGGCCCTGCGCTTTTGTGTCCGCTTTTGGGTCGCCAGCGAACACGTCCCACAGCGTGGCCGGGCAGGCGACGCTTTCCGCTTCGGGCAGGCCACGCTCCTTCAGGATGGCGGCGATCTTCGGGCTCAGCGTGCCGGCCTGCGTGATGCCGGTCAGGTCGCCCTTCACGTCGGCCATGAACACCGGCACGCCGAGCTTGCTGAAGTTCTCGGCCAGCGTCTGCAGCGTGATGGTCTTGCCGGTGCCGGTGGCGCCGGTGATCAGCCCGTGCCGGTTGGCCAGCGCGGGCAGCAGGTGGCACTCGATGTCGCCGTGGCGGGCGACGAGGATCGGGTCGGGCATGCGGTGCTCCAAGGGGTTCGCGGCAAGTCTAGCCGCGGCCTTTGGGCGCGCCTGCGCCCGCCCGGCTCAGCCCGCGTCGGTCACCTGGTACCACATCAGCACGTTCTCGATGTCGATCTTGCCCTGCTGCGAGACCGAGAAGCGCACCTGGGTCGGGTTGGCGAAGGATGCACCTTCCTTGAAGACATCGGCGGCGGACCAGGGCTGCCACAGGCCCTTGACGCTGGGGTCTACGCCCAGCGTCCACGACAGCACCTGCGTGCCGTTGACCGTGACCTTGAGCTTGGTCTCCTTGTGGACCCGCGCGTGGAAGGCAAGCACCGGCCGTCGCGACAGGTTTGAGATAACGGTGTTCTCGTAGACGGTGAACTCGAAGTCGGCTTCGCGCTTCGAAGCGCTGGCGTCGAGCGTGGTCTTGACGGCGGAAAGCACCTGGTAGTCGGCGTAGCTGGTGGTGTCGGGCATGGTGGTGGTCCTGGTGGCGTGGGGTTGAAGATCAGGGGGTGCGGCGTGGCGTGCCGGCCGCGGCCAGCAGCAGCGCCGGCAGCACCAGCCAGGCGGTGGACGGCAGCGGGATCACCGCAGGGCCGACACGGATGTCGTCGACCCAGGCGAAGTTGCAGTTGCCGCCGATGCCGCCCGAGGGGCAGTCGAACAGGCCGTTGACGGGGCCCTGCGAGGCGCGGATGCGGACCTCGTCGAAGTCGCCGCCGGCAAAGCCGAACCAGCTGCCGAAAAAGGTGGCGGGCAGGCTGCCGCTGAGCACCACCACGTTGTCCAGCGCGAGTTCGTAGTACATCGTCTGCCCCGGCGAGAGCCACCCCGAGCCGCCGAAGAAGGCGATGGCGTCGATGGTCGTGTTGTCATCCATCCAGAGGCGCGTGAAGCCGTTGTCGCCGCCGTCCGGAAACCACGACCGGGTGCCGTTGCCGAAGCCGGAGGCCATCCACATCTGGCCCAGGCCGGGGTCGCCGAACGCCTGCGTGGCGCGAACCTCTTGCTGCACCCAGGTGTTGGCCAGGAATTCCGGCGCCAGTTCGAAGTCGTTGACCGCGGTCGCCACCGGCACGATGTTGGCCTGGTGGACGGTGGCCGCAGGAACCAGCGCCGGCAACGCGGCGCAGGTGGCCGCCAGCAGGCGGGCGGCCAGGGGAAACGGGGTGCGTGACATGGGGTGGCCTCGGAAAGTGGTGGGGTGCACACACTGTCCGGCGGGGCGTCCTACCGATGCCCTACAGCGCCGCTACGCGCAGCGCCGATGGGCTCCTTCGAGCTAGGGGGTAGGGGTGTTCACGGTGCCAGCAGCCCGAGGCGGCGGGCCAGCGCCAGCGTCTCGGGCGCCAGCGGCAGGTCGTCGGCCAGCACCCGCATGGCGCTGCACAGGTGCAGCACGCGCTGGGCCTGGCCGGGTTCGCCGCCCTGCACCAGCTGCGCGATCAGCAACCGGGCCAGCGCTTCGTCGGCGGGGTCGGCATCGAAAGCGCGCTGCACCAGATGCAGCGCTTCGTGCGCGGCGCGGTTCAGCGCCAGCCCGCCAGCCAATGCGGCCACCGCCGCGGCGATGCGGCGGCGCTGCCGCTCGCGCGCCGCGCGCACCCAGGGCTGCGTCGCGCCGTCGAGCAGCGGGCCGTTGTGCAAGGCGGCCAGCTCGCGGGCCCAGGCTGAACGCTGCCCGGCGGGCGGCTCGGCTGCGCCCGGCGCGTGGGCCTGCGTGATGCGGCCGAGCAGCGCGTCGGC
>JANNDW010000417.1:0-2362 GCA_031378125.1 Methylibium sp.
CGCCTGGTGCTGGCCTTCCAGCCGCACCGCTACACCCGCACGCGCGACTGCTTTGAAGATTTTGTCAAGGTCATCGCCACCGCCGACGCGGTGCTGCTGGCCGAGGTCTACGCCGCCGGCGAAGCGCCCATCGTCGCGGCCGACGGCCGGGCGCTGGCGCGGGCCCTGCGCGTGGCCGGCAAGGTCGACCCGGTGTTCGTCGACGACATCGCGCTGATGCCGCAAACCATCGTCGAGCAGGTGCGCGCCGGTGACGTGGTGGTGTCGATGGGCGCGGGTTCGATCGGCAACGTGCCGGCGCTGGTGAGTGACATGCTGAGGAGCTCGCCATGACACCCAGCCGTGTGAAGATCGACCCGAAATCGTTCGGCAAAGTGGCGGTGCTGATGGGCGGCGATTCGGCCGAACGCGAGGTCTCGCTGATGTCGGGCGCCGGCGTGCTGCGGGCCTTGCGCTCGCAGGGTGTGGACGCGCATGCGTTCGACTCCGCCGAGCGCGACCTGGGCGAACTCAAGCGCGAAGGCTATGCGCGCTGTTTCATCGCGCTGCACGGCCGGCATGGCGAAGACGGCACGGTGCAAGGCGCGCTGGAGCTGCTGGGCATTCCGTACACCGGCTCGGGTGTACTGGCCTCCAGCATTGCGCTGGACAAGGTGATGACCAAGCGCGTCTGGATTGCCCAGGCGCTGCCCACGCCGCGCTATGTGTGGCTGGCGCCCGAGGACCAGTCGCGCGAGCGCATTCTCACGGTGCCCGATGAACTGGGCCTGCCGCTGATCGTCAAGCCGCCGCGCGAGGGCTCGTCGATCGGCGTCAGCAAGGTGGCCGGTTATTCGCAGATGCAGGATGCGGTGCGGCTGGCGACGAAGTACGACCCCGACCTGCTGTGCGAAGAGTTCATCGAAGGCGAGGAAGTGACCTGCCCCGTGCTCGGCCACGGCGCGGGTGCGCACGCCCTGCCGGTGATCCGCATCCTGGCCCCCGAGGGCGCCTACGACTACCAGAACAAGTACTTCACCGACCTGGTGAAGTACCAGTGCCCGAGCGGCCTGCCGGCGGCGGAAGAGCGGGAGATCCAGCGCATCGTCGTGCAGGCTTATCGCACGCTGGGGTGCCGCGGCTGGGGCCGCGTCGACCTGATGATTCGCGCGTCCGATCGCAAGCCATTTTTGCTGGAGATCAACACCTCGCCCGGCATGACCTCGCATTCGCTGGTGCCGATGTCGGCCAAGGCGGCCGGCATGAGCTACGAACAACTGTGCCTGGCTCTGCTGGCTCGGGCGGCGCTGGACACGCCGCACGCCGCCCGTGTGGCGCCGGGTGCCTGAGACCATGGCCCTGCTGAACGCCTTCAACCCGGCATTGCCGCCCGACGTGCGGCTGATGAATGCGACCGCCAGTGTGCTGCTGGGCATTGCCGCGGTGGCGCTGGCCGGCCTGGCGCTGATGTGGGTGACACGCCAACCGGCATTTTTGGTGCGCTCGATTCGCATCGAAGGCGACATCACGCGCAACAGCGCGTCGACCATTCGCGCCAACGCCACGCCGCGGCTGGCAGGCAACTTCTTCACGATGGACCTGGCCACCGGGCGGCGCGCGTTCGAAGCGGTGCCCTGGGTGCGGCAGGCGGTTGTCAACCGCGTCTGGCCGAACCGGCTCGCCGTGCGGCTGGAGGAGCACCGGGCCGCCGCGTTGTGGGGCCGCGCGGGTGCCGAGGACAAGCTGGTCAACACCTTCGGCGAGGTGTTCGAGGCCAATCTGGGGGATGTGGAAGACGAGCCCCTGCCCACGCTGGTGGGCCCGGACGGCACGTCGGCCCACATGCTGGCCTTGCTGAAACGGCTCGGCCCGGTGCTGGCGCCCATGCAGGCGCGCATCGAGACGCTGGCGCTGTCGGGCCGCGGTTCTTGGCGGGTGGAACTGGACAGCGGTGCCGAGGTGGAACTGGGCCGCGGCAGCGATGACGAGCTCGTCGAGCGCACCACTCGTTTCGTCGACACCGTCGGCCAAGTCATTGCACGCTACGAGCGGCCGCTGGAGTACGCGGACCTGCGCCACAACGAAGCCTACGCGGTGCGGCTGCGAGGCATTTCCACCACCTCCGGCCCGGCCAAAACGCCCCCAAGGAAATAAGAATGGCCAAGGAATACATGGATCTGGTGGTGGGGCTGGACATCGGCACCGCCAAGGTGATGGTGGTGGTGGCCGAACTGCTGCCCGGCGGCGAGCTGCGCATGGCGGGCCTGGGCAGCGCGCCCACGCATGGCCTCAAGCGCGGCGTGGTGGTGAACATCGACGCCACGGTGGCGGCCATCCAGCAGGCGCTCAAAGAGGCCGAGATGATGGCCGACTGCAAGATCAC
>JANNDW010000005.1:0-1528 GCA_031378125.1 Methylibium sp.
CCCACACCTTATCCACACGTTAAGAACAACTCAATCCAGTTCTCAGGAGCAAACACCATGGCCAAAATCATCGGCATCGACCTCGGCACCACCAACTCGTGCGTGGCCATCATGGAGGGCAACACCACCAAGGTGATCGAAAACAGCGAGGGTGCGCGCACCACGCCGTCGATCATTGCTTATCAGGAAGACGGCGAGATCCTGGTCGGCGCCTCGGCCAAGCGCCAGGCCGTGACCAACCCGAAGAACACGCTGTACGCGGTGAAGCGCCTGATCGGCCGCAAATTCACCGAGAAGGAAGTGCAAAAGGACATCGACCTGATGCCCTACAAAATTGCCGCCGCCGACAACGGCGACGCCTGGGTGGAAGTGCGCGGCAAGAAGCTCGCGCCGCAGCAGGTCAGCGCCGAAGTGCTGCGCAAGATGAAGAAGACCGCCGAGGACTACCTGGGCGAAGAAGTCACCGAGGCCGTCATCACCGTGCCCGCGTACTTCAACGACGCGCAGCGCCAGGCCACCAAAGACGCCGGGCGGATTGCGGGCCTGGACGTCAAGCGCATCATCAACGAGCCCACCGCAGCCGCGCTGGCCTTCGGCCTGGACAAACACGGCAAGGGCGACCGCAAGATCGCGGTCTACGACCTGGGTGGCGGCACCTTCGACATCTCGATCATCGAGATCGCCGACGTCGATGGCGAAATGCAGTTCGAAGTGCTGTCGACCAACGGCGACACCTTCCTGGGCGGCGAAGACTTCGACCAGCGCATCATCGACTACATCATTGCCGAGTTCAAGAAGGACCAGGGCGTTGACCTGGGCAAGGACGTGCTCGCACTGCAGCGCCTGAAAGAAGCCGCCGAGAAGGCCAAGATCGAACTGTCGAACGGCGCGCAGACCGACATCAACCTGCCCTACGTCACGGCCGATGCGTCGGGCCCGAAGCATCTCAATATCAAACTTTCACGCGCGAAGCTCGAAGCGCTGGTGGATGAGCTGATCGAGCGCACCATCGGCCCGTGCCGTACCGCGATCAAGGATTCCGGCATCGCCGTCAGCGCCATCGACGACGTGATTCTGGTCGGCGGCATGACGCGCATGCCCAAGGTGCAGGACAAGGTCAAGGAGTTCTTCGGCAAGGAGCCGCGCAAGGACGTCAACCCCGACGAAGCGGTGGCCGTGGGTGCTGCCATTCAAGGCCAGGTGCTGGCCGGCGACCGCAAGGACGTGCTGCTGCTGGATGTGACGCCGCTCTCCCTGGGCATTGAAACCCTGGGCGGCGTGATGACCAAGATGATCAAGAAGAACACCACCATCCCGACCAAGTTCGCGCAGACCTTCAGCACCGCTGATGACAACCAACCTGCCGTGACCATCAAGGTCTACCAGGGCGAGCGCGAGATGGCGTCGGGCAACAAGAGCCTGGGCGACTTCAATCTCGAGGGCATTCCACCGTCGCCGCGCGGCATGCCGCAAATCGAGGTGACGTTCGACATCGACGCCAACGGCATCCTGCACGTGGGCGCGAAGG
>JANNDW010000028.1:0-19823 GCA_031378125.1 Methylibium sp.
TTTCATACCAGCTCTTGCCATCGGCATCCATGGTGGCGCGCAGTTCATCGATAAAAATGGCATCTGCGCGCCGCAGCAGATCGGCAAACTCAACTTTGACTTCGCCGAGAATGCGCACACCCAGGCCCGGCCCGGGGAACGGATGTCGGTACACCATGTCGACCGGCAGGCCCAGCGCCACACCGAGTTCGCGCACTTCGTCCTTGAACAGTTCGCGCAGCGGTTCCAGCAACTTCAGGCCCAGCGTGGCGGGCAGTCCGCCGACGTTGTGGTGGCTCTTGATGGTGGTGGGCGTCTTGGTTTTTGTGCCGCCGCTTTCCACCACGTCGGGGTAGATCGTGCCTTGCGCCAGCCCGCGCGCCGACTTGAGTTTTTTCGCTTCGGCCTGGAACACCTCGACAAACTCGCGGCCGATGATCTTGCGCTTGGCTTCGGGGTCGCTCACGCCGCGCAGGTGGCCGAGGAACTGCTCGGCTGCGTCGACGCGTATCACCTTGGCGTGCAGGCGGCCGGCGAACATGTCCATCACCAGGTCGCCCTCGTTCAGGCGCAGCAGGCCGTGGTCGACGAAGACGCAAGTGAGTTGGTCGCCGATGGCGCGGTGGATCAGCGCCGCCGCCACGCTGGAATCGACCCCGCCGCTGAGGCCGAGGATGACCTCCTCGGTACCGACATGCTCGCGAATGCGCGCCACCGATTCTTCGATGACGTTGCCCATCACCCAGTCGGGGCGCGCCTTGGCGATGTCGATCACGAAGCGGTTCAGCAGCGCCGCGCCCTGCACCGTGTGCGTGACCTCGGGATGGAACTGCACGCCGTAGTAGCCGCGCACCTCGTCCGCCATGCCGGCGATCGGACAGCTGGGCGTGGACGCCATCAGCTTGAACCCCGCAGGCAGCGCGGTGACCTTGTCCCCGTGGCTCATCCACACCTTCAGCATGCCGTGGCCTTCGGGCGTGCTGAAGTCTTCGATTCCTTGCAGCAGGCGCGTGTGGCCGTGCGCGCGCACCTCGGCGTAGCCGAACTCGCGGTGGCTGCTGGCCTCGACCGTGCCGCCCTGCTGCACCGCCATGGCGAACATGCCGTAGCAGATGCCCAGCACCGGCACGCCGCTGTCCCAGACGGCCTGCGGCGCGCGCAGTTCATGGTCTTCGTAGGTGGAGGCGTGGCTGCCCGACAGGATGATTCCCTTCGGCGCGAATTCGCGGATGAAGGCGTCGCTCACGTCGTTGGGGTGGATCTCGCAGTACACATGCGCTTCGCGCACGCGGCGGGCGATCAGTTGGGTGACTTGCGAGCCGAAGTCGAGGATCAGGATCTTGTCGTGCATGGACTGAACGGGGCTTGGAATGGGAACGCAGGTCAGGCGGCAGTCGAACCCACGGCGGCGGCGCGGCGCAATCGCCGCTCACGGCTGAAGTGGCTGGCGGCCACGAACATGGCGGCCAACTGCAACGCTGAACAAAAGTAGAACGGGGCACCCACCCGCCAGTCGCTCGGCGGAAGGTGCGACACGGCGCCCATCAGCGGCGCGCCCAGCACCGGCCCGAGCACCGCCATCAGGCTCGACAGCGAGGCCACGGCGCCCATCGTCTGCCCCTGCGAGCGTGCATCGGCCGCGTTGGACACGATGCTCTGGATCGACGCCGTGACGGTGAACCCGAGCAGGTTGAAGGCGATGACCACGTACATGGCCCAGCCCACCGGTGCCAGGCCCCACATCAGGTAGCCCAGCGAACTGGACACCAGGACGATGGTGGCCTGGCGCGGCGCGCCGAAGCGCTTCAGCAGGCGCGACAGCAAGAAGCCCTGCACCAACGCCGCAGCGACGCCGACGGCGAACAAGGACCAGCCGTTTTCGGTCGGCCCCCAACCGAATTTGAAGGTCGTGTAGAGCACCCAGACCGTGTACATCGTGAACTGCGCCAGACCACTCAGGCCGATGACGGCGACCAGCGAACCGACACCCTTCAACTGGCTGAGTTGCTTCAATGAGGCGATCGGGTTGGCCGACGCCCAGGTCACCGCTCGGCGCTGCGACACGGGCAGCGATTCAGGCAGCACGAAGTAGCCGTACAGCAGGTTCAGCAACGCCAGCGTGCCGGCCACGAAGAACGGCAAATGCAGGTCGATGCCGCCCAGCAAGCCGCCCATCACCGGGCCGACGATGAAGCCGATGCCGAACATCGCGCCGAGTTGGCCAAAGCGCCTGGCACGGTCTTGCGGCGCGGTGATGTCGGCCACATAGGCGTTGGCGACCGCCGCGTTCGACTGCATGGCGCCACCGACCAGCCGCACCGCGATCAAGACCCAAAGCTGCGTCGCCAAGGCGGTGGCGAAGAAGTTCAGCGCCAGGCCGCAAAAGCCGATCAGCAACACCGGCCTGCGGCCATAGCGGTCAGACAAGGCGCCCAAAATCGGCGAGCCGAAAAAGTTCGCGATGCTGAAGGCGAACGCCACCACGCCGTACCACAGCGCCCGTTCGGTGGGGTCGGCGGTGAAGCTTCCGACCAGCATCGGAAGCACCGGCACGATCAGCCCGATCGACACCATGTCGATCAGCACCGTGATCAGGATGAAGCGCATCGCGGCCGGGCGGGCCGCGCTCACCGATTCAGGCTCTGGCGCAGCGTTGTTTTGAGTCGGAATCAAACGGCTCATTCCATGCGGTAGTTCGGCGCTTCTTTGGTGATCTGCACATCGTGAACATGGCTCTCACGCATGCCGGCGGAGCTGATCTCGACGAACTCGGCGCGCTCTTGCATCTGCTCGATGCTGGCGCAGCCGCAGTAGTGCATCGAGGCGCGCAACCCGCCGCTCATCTGGAAAATGATGGCCACCACCGAACCCTTGTACGGCACCTGGCCTTCGATGCCTTCGGGCACGAGCTTGGTGGTGTTGGGGTTGTTGGACGGGCCGTCTTGAAAATAGCGGTCGGCACTGCCCTGCTGCATGGCACCGATGGAGCCCATGCCGCGGTAGCTTTTATAGGTGCGGCCCTGGTACAAAATCACCTCGCCCGGGGCCTCTTCGGTACCGGCAAAGGCACCGCCCATCATCACCGTGTCGGCTCCCGCAGCGATGGCCTTGGCCAGGTCGCCGGAATAGCGAACACCGCCGTCGGCGATCAACGGAACGCCACTGCCCTTGAGGGCCTTGGAAACGGCATCGATGGCCATGATCTGCGGAACGCCGACACCCGTGACGATGCGCGTGGTGCAGATCGAGCCCGGGCCGATGCCGACCTTGACCGCGTCGGCGCCGGCCTCGACCAGCGCCAGCGCGGCCGCGCCGGTGGCGATGTTGCCGCCGATCACGTCGACCTGGGGGAAGTTGTGCTTGACCCAGCGCACCCGCTCGATCACGCCGGCGCTGTGGCCATGGGCGGTATCGACCACCAGCACGTCGACACCGGCTCGCACCAGCAGCTCGACGCGCTCTTCGGTGCCGTCGCCCACGCCCACCGCCGCGCCCACGCGCAGCTTGCCGTGCGCATCGCGCGCGGCGTTGGGAAAACTGGTCTGCTTGGTGATGTCTTTGACCGTCATCAGCCCGCGCAACTCGAAAGCGTCATTGACGACCAGCACTCGCTCCAGCTTGTGCTGGTGCATCAGCGCCTTGCCGTCCGCAAGCGAGGCACCATCGCGCACGCTGATGAGCCGCTCGCGCGGCGTCATGATGTCGCGCACGGGAGCGTCCAGGCGTGTCTCGAAGCGCAGGTCGCGGTTGGTGACGATGCCCACCAGCTTGGCGCCTTGCAGCACCGGGAAGCCGGACACACCGTGCTGGCGCGACAACTCCATCACCTGCCGCACCGGTGTGTCGGGGCCGACGGTGATCGGGTCGCGCAACACGCCCGACTCGTAACGCTTGACGCGGGCCACCTCGGCGGCCTGCTGCTGGGCGGTGAGGTTCTTGTGGACGATGCCCACACCGCCTTCCTGCGCGATGGCAATCGCCAAGCGCGCCTCGGTGACCGTGTCCATGGCCGCCGAGACCAAGGGCAGGTTCAGCTGGATGTTGCGCGAAAGTGGGGTCGAAAGGCTGGTGTCGCGAGGCAACACCTGGGAGAAGGCTGGCACCAACAACACATCGTCGAAGGTGAGCGCTTTGCCGAGAAGGCGCATGAGAAGAAGCTCCTGACGCAAAAGTGAATTATACGGATGCAGGCACTACACCACGCTCTGACACCTTGACACAGGCAAGCGCCGGCGGCCGGCCGCTACACTTTGATCCCGTGCGCACGTTGGGGTGGAAGATCATGCAGAGCAGGATGTTGATGGTGATTGCCGCCGTGCTGGGCGCGGTGCTGGCGTTGCCGGCCGAGGCGCAGTGGAAATGGCGCGACAAGAGCGGGCGGGTGCAGTACAGCGACCTGCCGCCGCCGGCCAGCGTCGCCGAGCAGGACGTGTTGCAGCGGCCCGGTGGCGCGCAGCGCAAGGGCGCCGTTGTCGCGCCGCCGCCCGCCGCACCGGCCTCCGCCGCGTCGGGCGTGCTCACGCTGGCGCCCAAGACGGTCGAGCCCGAACTGGAAGGCAAACGCCGCAAGGTCGAGGAAGAGAAAGCGGCCAAAGGCAAGGCCGAGGATCAGCGCATCGCCGCCGCCCGGGCTGAAAACTGCTCGCGGGCCAAAGGCCAGTTGCGCACGCTGGACGACGGAATCCGCATCGCACGCACCAATGCCCAGGGCGAGCGCGAAATCCTGGACGACAAGGGACGCGCCGAGGAGCGCCAACGCACGATGGACATTCTCGCGTCCGATTGCAAATAGCCGTTGCCGCGGTTCCCGCGCGAACCTTGCTCAGGCCTGTTCCGGCTTGAGTCGCTCGCGGTGCTTGCGGTAGCGCAGGCGCCGCGCCTCTTTCGGGTCCACCCGCAGCGGGCGGTAGATCTCAACCCGGTCCTGGTCACGCAATGCGTCGTCCAGGCCGCGCAACTTGCCCCAGATTCCGATCCGGGGCAGGGCCGCATCGATCTCGGAATGCCGCTGCAACAGCTGGCTTTGGTTGAGCGCATCCCGCACGGTTGCACCCGGTTGCAAGACCAGCTTCACTTCGTCGACCTGGCCCGGACGCGGGCTGTAGGCCACGCAAACGGCCAGCATTTGCACCGAATCAGCGGGGCCCATAAACCTGTTCGGCGCGTTTGACGAACGAATCCACCAGCGTGTTGGCGACCCGGTCGAACAGCGGGCTCAGCACCGCTTCAAACGCGCCGTTGGAGAACGCGTAGCGCAGATCGAACTCGATCCTGCAGGCCTTCGCGTCTTCACCGGTGGGCATGGAAAGCGCCAGGAACTTCCAGTGCCCGTCCAGCCTTGAGAACGGTCCGTCGACCAGCTCCACCACCACCGACTGGTCCGGTACGTGGGAGTTGCGGGTGGTGAATGCGTGATGCAAGCCTTTGATGGCCATGTGCAGCTTGGCCGTCATGCCGCTGGCAGTCTTGTCGAGCACCTCGGCACGTTCACACCACGGCAGGAACTGCGGGTAGTCCTGCACGGCCGTGACCAGCGTGTACATCTCGGCGGGGGAGTACCACAACAGGACCGATTTCTTCACGTGCTTCATACGATGCACAAATTGTAGAGGTCGCTCGCCAGTCTGTTGAGCGCCCCCAGGCCGCCGCAGTCAACCGCCGCGCCGTGATGCAAGCCCGGTTCGTCCGTCAGGCCGCCACGGGCTCGGCGCGGCGCGAGCGTTGCTGTTCGACCAGGCGAATGAACTCGCAGGCATCGACCGCGCGGCTGACGAGAAAGCCCTGGAACTCGTCGCAATCGTTGGCCTGCAGGAAGGCCCGCTGCGCTTCGGTCTCCACCCCTTCGGCGATCACGCGCAGCTTCAAGGTGTGGGCCATGGCGATGATGGCGGTGATGATCGCCGCGTCGTCCGGGTCGGTGGCGAGATCGCGAACGAAGGACTTGTCGATTTTCAACGAGGTGATGGGCAAGCGCTTCAGGTAACTCAGCGATGAGTAGCCGGTCCCGAAGTCGTCAATCGACAGGCCGATCCCGATGGCGCTCAGCCGGCGTGCGTTTTCAACGCTCAATTCGGGGTCTGCCATCAGCACCGACTCGGTGACCTCGATTTCCAGGCAGCTCGGCGGCAGCGAGTATTCCCGCAAGGCGTTGGCCACCAGGTCAGGCAGGCCACGCTCGCGCAGGTGGGTGGCTGCCAGGTTGACCGCCAGCGGAACGGGGTTCAAGCCGGCCGCACGCCAGGCGGCGCTCTGGCGGCACGCGGCGCCGATGGCCCATTCGCCGATCGGGATCACCAGCCCGGTTTCCTCGGCCAGCGGGATGAATTCCTCGGGTGGAACCAGGCCGCGCTCTGGGTGCTGCCAGCGGATCAGCGCCTCGGCGCCGACGATGTTGCCGGTGGCGAGTTCGACGCGGGGCTGGTAGTGCAGCACGAACTCGGAGCGCTCCAGCGCCCGGCGCAACATGCTCTCCATGACCAGGCGGTCGAGCGCCCGGGCGTTCATCGAACGGTCGTAGAACTGGAAACCGCCGCGTCCGGCCTCCTTGGCACGGTACATCGCGGTGTCCGCGTTCATCAGCAGCGTGTCGATGTCCGTACCATCGTTGGGATACATCGCCACCCCCACGCTGCCGCTGACATACAGCTCGGTGCCTTGCACGGTCACCGGTTCGGACAGCGTGGCGACCAAGCGGCGGGCGACGCCGGCCGCATCGTTGACACGGTGCAGGTCATTCAGCATCACGATGAATTCGTCGCCGCCGAGCCGGGCAATGCTGTTCGCTCCGTGATCGCCCGCGCCGCGGCTCACCGAATCCAGCGCACGGATCGAGTTGGCGAGTCGGGTGCTGACAACCTTCAGCAGTTCGTCGCCGGCCCCATGGCCGAGCGTGTCGTTGACGCGTTTGAAGTGATCCAGATCGACGAACATGATCGCCACCTGCTCCCCTTGGCGTTCCGCGGAGGCGATCGACTTTTCCAGCTGCTCGGTGAACAGCAGGCGGTTCGGCAGGCCGGTGAGCGTGTCGTAGTAGGCCAGACGCCGGATCTGTTCCTCGGCGTCCTTGCGCCGGGTGATGTCGTGCACCGCACCGGCCAGATGCAGCGCCCGGCCCGATTCATCGTGCTTGATCACCTCCACCTGCTGGCGCACATGCCGCAATGTGCCGCCGGATTGGAAGATGCGGTGCTCGATCGCAAACGCGTCCCCATTGGCAATCGCGCGTTCACAGGCCAGGCGCACCCGGTCGAAGTCGTCCGGATGCACCGTGGCGAGAAATCCGTCGCGGGCCAGCGCACCCTGCGCGGCATCGTGGCCGAAAATGCGCCAGGCCTGCTCCGAGGGGACGATGCGATCCCGCCGCACGTCCCATTCCCAGTCGCCCATCTCGCCGATGCGTTGGGCGTTCGAGAGCCGCCGCTGGTTCTGCTTGAGGTCGTTGATGGCTGAACTGGCACGCAGCATGTAGAGCACACGATGCGCGAGGATCGGCCAGTTGATCGGCTTGGTGATGAAGTCGGTGGCGCCGACCTCGAAGGCGCGCTCGATCGAGCGTACGTCGTCCAGCCCGGTCATCATCACCACCGGCACACGCCCGCCGCCCGGCAGCTTGCGCAACTCGGCGCATGCGGTAAAGCCATCCATGACCGGCATGCTGACGTCCATCAGCACGAGGTCGGGCATCATTGCCTGCATGACGTCGAGCGCCTGCTGGCCGTCTTGCGCCTCGATCACTTCAAACCCCGCCCGGGCCAGGGTCGCGCGCGTCAGCCGGCGCCCGCCGGCGTCGTCGTCGACCACGAGAATGCGATGGCTAGCGTTCATTGGTGCACCCTTCGCGCCGCGCGCGGTCCCGCCAAGCGGGAGCATTCGCTCTTGGGGAGGCTCGGCGCGCTCATGCGGGTTGCCCCATTTCGGCCAACAACAGCGGCTGGATCGTCAGGAACTGGCGCTCGATGGCCCGCACCAGCTCAGCGGTTTGAGCGAGCTCGCCGGCCTTGCCCTGGCGCTCGAGCAGACGACACAGTTCGCCCAGCTGACTGGCGCCAACGTTCTGGCTGGCCGACTTGAAGCCGTGCGCGATGCGGCCCAGTTCGGCGGCGTCTTGCGCCTCCAGCGCCGCCTGAAGCCGCGCCAGTTGCGCAGGCGCGTCTTCGAGGTACATGCCGATCACATCGTCGAGAACGGACGAGTCGCCGTCATCGTCGAGCGCTCGAATGTTGTCGAGCACCTTCTGGTCAAGCTTGCAGTCGGCGGACGCTGCCGCCGCCGCCAGCGGAACCGGATCGGTGCGCTCAAGATCAGCGGATGCCTCGACTAGATGCGCCGGCAGCCAACGCGCCATGATGGAGCCCAGTTGCTTGCGCGAATAGGGCTTGGCCAAATGATCGTCCATGCCGGAGGCTCGACAGATGTCCGCGTCGCCGACCAGCGCATTGGCCGTCAGCGCAACGATCGGTATCCGGCGCGGCTGCGGCTGCGCTTGCTCCCAGGCGCGGATTTCGCGGGTCGCGGCGTAGCCGTCCATCACCGGCATCTGGCAATCCATCAGCACGATGTCGTAGCCGCCCCGCTGCACCGCCAGCAAGGCCTCCTGGCCGTTGGGGACGATGTCGAACTCGCAGCCCAGCGACTTGAGCATGTTGCGCGCCACGAACTGGTTGACGCCGTTGTCTTCGGCCATCAGAACGCGGCCGCCGATGCGTATGGCGGCCGCCGCGATATGGATGGGGGCGTCGCTGATCGGCATGCCGCCCACCGCCTGCGCCAGTGCACGGTAGAGCTCTTGCCTTCGGACCGGCTTGGACAGATAGGCGCTGATGCCGACTTCGCGGGCGCGCGCCATCTCGTCGGTCGAATGCAGCGAGGTCACCAGCACCAGCCGCAGCGCGCACAGCGCCGGATCCAGGCGCACCGCGGCGGCCAGCTCCAGCCCGTCCATGCCCGGCATCTTCATGTCGATGATGGCCAGCTCGAACGGGCTGCCCTCACGTTGCGCCGCGCGCAGCAGCTCAAGGGCGTGTGCGCCGCTGCTCGTGGTGCTGCAGCGCATGCCGCCGGCGAGCGCGTGGTGTTCGAGGATCTCGGCGTTGGTGGCGTTGTCGTCGACGACCAGCGTGCGCCGACCGGCCAGCCCGCCGGGGTGCGGCACCGCAGGCAGGCTGGTGGCCGGCGTCAGCGGCACGGTGAACCAGAAGCTGGAGCCCTTGCCTTCGACGCTGTCCACGCCGATGCTCCCGCCCATCAGCTCGACCAGGTGGCGGCTGATCGCCAGGCCCAACCCGGAGCCGCCGAAGCGACGCGTGGTCGAACCGTCGGCCTGGGCAAAGGCGGTGAACAGGCGTGTGCGCGTCTCGTCCGAGATGCCGATGCCGGTGTCACGGACGCTGACATGGATGCGGTCCTGCGCGCCCAAACTCACCTCGACCACCACCTCGCCGGATTCGGTGAACTTCAAGCCATTGGCCAGCAGGTTGGTCAGCACCTGGCGGAACCGGTAGGGGTCGCCGCACACCGCTGGCGGCAGCCGCTCGTCGATGCGGCAGGCCAGCTCGAGCCGCTTGGCATGCGCGCGCGGCGCCAGCAGTTGCACGACATCCTCGACGGCCTGATAAAGATCGAAGTCCAGCGTCTCCATCTCGAGCTTGCCGGCCTCGATCTTGGAGAAGTCGAGGATGTCGTTGATGATCGACAACAGCGACTCGCCCGAGCTGCGCACCGTTTCGAGAAAGGGCCGCTGCTGCGCGTTGAGGGGGGTCTCCAGCAGCAGTTCGGTCAAGCCCAGCACGCCGTTCATCGGTGTGCGGATTTCGTGGCTCATGTTGGCCAGGAACTCCGACTTGGCCTTGCTGGCGTTTTCAGCCGCCGCCTTGGCGGCGCGCAACTCTTGCTCGCTGTGCCGCAGGGCCTGCTCGGCCAGCGCGTGCTTGGTGGTGTCGAAGAACACGGTGTAGACGCCGACCACTTCGCCATCGTCGTTGACATCGGGCACGTGACGGCCGGAATGCCAGACCGGGTTGCCCAGGCGGTCGGTTCGCTGCCGTTCGAGCGGCACCGATTCGCCTGCCAAGGCGGTGCTGAGATGCGGCTCGATGTTGGCCCAGACCTGCTGGCCGACGACATCGCGCACCTGGCGGCCCAGCACTTCCGCATCGGTCTTGCCGAGCCATTTTTCCTGCGCACGATTGATGTAGCGGTATTTGCCGTCGGCGTCGATGTACGAGACCGTCACCGGAATCTGGTCCATGATGGTTCGCAAGCGCCGCTCCGAGCGTTGGGCCGTCCCCAGTGCGCGCTGTTCTTCCGACACGTCCAGCCCGAACAACTGGCAGCCCACCACCGCCCCGAGCCCATCGCGCTGCGGCACGAGTTCGATTTGCAGCGTCTGCAAAGACTGGTCCGGCTGCAAGGACGAACAGCGAAAGCGCTGCACGCTGCCAGACAGCGCCGCTTCCAGGTGGGGCGAGAACTTGGCGCCGTTGATGGGGCCAAATGCTTCTGCGATCGGGCGCCCTTCGATTTCGTCGCAGGCGCTGAAGAGCCAGCGCGCGAGCGCCGGGCTGGCGTAGGTACAGCGCCGTTCAACATCAATGAAACCCACCACGCCCAGCAAGGAGGCGGGCGCCTTTTCGGCCTGGACGCTTGCATGCTCGGCGAGTTTGCCGGGCGCCTCATCCGTGTCCACGCTGTGCGCGACGGCTTGATAGCGCGCGGCACACAGCAACATCAACAGCGCGAACGCCGACGCCGGAACACTGATGAGCGCACTGGGCAGCAGCTCGCCACCCAGGTCGATGGCGAGCGCGGCGAAAGTGAGCCAGGCGAGCAGCGGCGCCACCCACGGCCGGCGCGCCCAAAGGAGGTAAGCCGGCTTCATGCCTGGCACCCCACGGCGTTGCGGCGGGCGAACGCGGCAAGGTCGAGACGCGCGACTTCGCCGTTCGCCAGGCCCTGTCGGCTGGGCAGCCCGAGCAGTTCAACCAGGGCACGCGCCACCCCTTTGCTGCCCACCAGCAGCGGCCGCCGCGCGAGGCGCGGCAACAAGGTTTCGACGGCGCCGGCGATGCGATCGAAGAATTCCTCGTTGGACTCACCGCCCGGCGGCGTCACGCCCGCGGCGAGCGCGGTTTCGGTCTCGGCAATCGAACGCAGGTTCCAGGCCCCAAGATGGCGCTCCGCGAAGTCAGCTTCGACGAGCACTTCAACATCGGCCAGCACACGGCCGATGATGTGGGCGGTTTCGCGCGTTCGCTGCAGATCGCTGCAGACGATCACGCCCACCGGCATGCGCAGCGCTTGAATGCGTTGCCCGGCTTCAACCGCCTGGCGGCGGCCGACCTCCGTCAGCGGCACATCCAGGTCGCCGCCGCAGCGCAGCCCCGCCAGGTTGGGCTCGGTCGCCCCGTGGCGAACAAAGATCAACGGGTGCGAAGCGCGGGAGTGGGTCATGGTTTGCATCGTCGTCGGTCCTCAGCGCAGCACACTCACCGGTGCAAAACTCAGCGGCGTTCCCGGATGGCGCTCGCGCGGCGGCGCGTGCAGCACGCTCCATTCACCCTCGGCCCGTTCAGAGCCGAGCAACCAATCGCGCATGAACCAGATCTGGTTGCGGTCGGCAAGCAGCGGCGCATGCCCGGTGTCCGGCAAGTGCATCAGCGTCAGCTGCTTGCCGCGTGACATGCGCCGGATCGTCGGCTCGAACAATGCGTCCGACTGCATGCCATGAATCAGCAGCACCGGGCAGCGAACCAGGGCCCACTGTTCCCATTGATGCAAACTTTTCTGCGCGTCGCGGCGGTAGGCTTGCAGGGCGCGAACGTCGTGGCGATAGACGCGCCCGTTCTCTTCGTCCGACCAGCGCGTCTGATGAAATGTCAGATTGAAGCGGATGTCGTCGCTGACGGGGCCGTCGTTCTTCTGCGAAACACCGACGCGGCGCAACATCTCGGCCGGGTCGCGGAAAACATAGTGGCGGGCCAGCGTGTCGGCGCGGCGGCGCCGCCGGCGCGCCGGGATGTGCGGGCCAACGTCGTTGAGGATCAAACGATCGATGAGCTTCGGGTGGCGCGCGGCGACCTCGATGGCCGCACTCCCGCCGAGCGACGAGCCGAGCACCGTGACCGGCCCGGCGCCCAGGTGTTCGATCATCTGCCGCAGCTGTTCGGCATAGGTGGCCAACGAGTAGTCGCCTTCGGCGGCCAGCCAGCCCGAACGGCCACGGCCGACCCAGTCCATGCAGATCAGCCGGAATGAATCATTCAGGTCGGATGCGAGATAGTTGAACCGCATCGCGACGCTGGCGACGCCGCCGCAGCAGATCACCGTGGGTGCGTCGGGCGGGCCCCATTCCGCGTAGGCCACGCTGACGTTGTAGGGGCGCTTCAAGCGCCGAACGGTGCCTGGCTGCAACCGGGTCGGATGGTGGTAGTCAAAGTGGCCAAGGCGGTACTGCCCATGAAAACGCCCCACCACCTGGCTGGCCACGGCGATGTAGTCGTTCCATGAGCTCAGCACCCGGCGGCGGCCCGGCACCGGCGGCTCCCACGCCAGATCGAACAGCGCGGCCGGCACGGTATCGCCCGCGGCGTCGTCGCGCGGGAGCGTGACGATATTCACGGCGGACCTCACGGGGTACCGCCCTCGGCAGCGCAGCCAGGCGGGTTGCCTCGCAAGCGCCGGTCTCGCGTTATCAAGTCAGCTCTCACAAATTGCCCTCCCTGCAAGCGTTGGCCGCGCCGTGGTGAACCGCAACCCGGCGAGGCGCGCGCCGAGGGCGCCCAGCATCGTTTCTGGTTCGCTCCCGGCGCTTGACCTGTTGGGTATCGGCCAGAAGCCTGGTTTGCTTGAGGGTATTTGCTCACGCTTGTCGACACAGTTCGGTGAGCAGCGGCCGCTTATCCCGTTCAAGTCCCGCTCGCTGGCGCCGAAAAGGACTGAGTCGGCCGCCAATCCCCCGGTGCGGCCGTGGAGTGACAACGATGAATACAACCAGACCCCAAATGATCCTGGTCGCCGTGCTGGTGTGCCTGTTTGCGGTCGGCATGGCGGGCTTCCTGAATTTCTTCAAGTACCGAAGCAACGCCGAGCGCATCATCAAGGAACGTCTGGTCGTGACGGGCACCTCGATCGAGAACAGCATCCAGTCCTCGCTGGCGCTTGGACTGCAGTTCGCCGACCTCGGCACGCTGCCCGGTACCCTGGAGCGCGAACGCGCGACCGATGACCTGATTCTCAGCATCGAAGTGTTCGACACCGATGGCAAGGCCTTGTACAGCACGGACCGGCTGCGTGCAAGCCGCAAACTGCCGGCGGCCTGGCTGACTGCTGCACGCCAGGCGCGCGGCGCTGACTGGTTCGTCAAGAGCGGCACCGAATCGGCGGCCGGCATCGCCATCGAGAACAGTTTCGGGCTCGTGATCGGCTACCTGGCGCTGCGCTATTCGGAAGAGCAGGTCAGCGAGTCCACCAAGGCCGTGGCGCGCGAGCTGGCCCTGTCCGCCTTTGGCGTGTTCGTTGCCGCTGCGACGCTGGCTTCTCTGGCCCTGTTGACCGTGATGCACCGCTTGACGCGCGACTTCAACGCGGTCGAGGCGGACCTTCGCTCGGGCGACCCGTTGCGGCCCTCCGAGGCGGTGCGCAATGGCCCCTTCGGGCGGGCGCTGCGGCGATTCTTCGAGTCCGTTCGGAGTGCGGAGTCGGAAATCGCGTTGCTGCGCGGCAGCCTGGAACGGAGCGCGGACAAATGAACCAGTCCTATTTGCGCAGCATTTACCTGCGCCTGGCCGGCGTGGTGATGCTGGTCGTGGTGCTTGCGCTGGCCGCCAGTGCCTACCTTTCGCACCGGGCGTTCGAGCGCTCGCTCGCACCGGAGATGGCCAAGAAGGTTGCCAGCGGCGGCGCTTCGGCACGCTCGCTGGTGCTCAAGGCGATGGAACTCCAGATCGGCTTTCGCGAGTTGTATGGCGTTGAGCAAACCTTCGACGAACTGAAGGGCTCGATCCCCGAGGTTTCCTACGTTGCCGTCACCGACACGCAAGGCTCCATCCTGTACCAGCGGTTTTCAGCGCCGGCCGGCGCGGCTGCGCATTTCCGCACGCCCGCGGTGCTCGCGGCCATGTCGACTCCGGAACGGTCGCCGCCCGCGGTTCGGGTCGACAAACAGTATGTGGTTTCGATGCCGATCGTGACGCCGCAACAGCCCGTGGGCATGCTGCACATCGGCGTCAGCGTGGACTTCGTCGACAAGATCATCCTGGACATGCTGTTCGACGTGTTGGTCGTTCTGGTGGTGGCCCTGTTTTTCACGCTGGAGCTGCTCAGTTTCATGGCCGGCACCAAGATCGAGGCTGCGCTGAAATCGCTCGGCGACACGATCGAGCGCGGCGCCGCCGGCGACTTCAGCGCGGCGCCAATGCGCGAGACCGAGATGGCGTTCGGCAGCGTTTCCAAGTTGCTGGAGGCCATGCGTGCACACGTGAACTCGGCCTACCTGGCACTCGCCAGCGATATCGAAACCGGCAGGCGCGGCCCGGCGCACGAGCGGCCGCCCGGGCTGATGGCCGCGCACAGTGGTTTGCAGGCACTTGGAGCACGCTACCGTTTTGGTGCCGCCGACGCATCGACGCGGGCCGACGAAGGCCATCTCTCCAAGGTCAGGGCGCCGTTGTTCATCTTCATCCTGGCGGAGGAGCTGACCCGGCCCTTCCTGCCCGGGTACATCAAGAGCCTGCTGGTTCCGATCCCCTGGCTGTCGCCGGAGATCGTGGTCGGCCTGCCGATCGTGCTGTTCATGCTGATCGTGGCCATTGGCCAGCCGTTCCTCGGTGCCTACAGCGAGCGGGTCGGGAACCGGCACACGATGCTGGTCGGCGCCGGTATCGCCGCGTTCGGCTTCGCGGCTACCGCATTTGCCGGCAGCGTGCTGGATCTGCTGGTCTGGCGCTCGTTGTGTGCGCTGGGCTATGCGATGGTCTTCGTCGCCGGACAGGCCCACGTGCTCGAACATGCGTCCACCGCCAACCGGGCACGCAGCTTTGCGTTGTTCGTCGGCGCGATCATGGTGGCCACGGTCTGCGGCCCGTCGATCGGCGGCATTCTGGCCGACAACATCGGCGAACGTTTGACCTTCGGGGTATCGGCGCTGCTGGCACTGGGTTCGATCGCTGCAATCCAGCTGCTCCCCGGTCCACGCCCGACCGACCCGAAACGCGCCCCCGCCAGGGCGCCGCGCCTGCGCGAGATCGGCACGCTGTTGGTCAACAAGCGGTTCATGACGGTCACCGGCCTGGCGGCGATGCCCGCCAAGATACTGCTCACCGGGGTGTGCTTCTACCTCGTGCCGCTGTATGTGCTGTCGATCGGAGGCTCGCAGTCGGTGGTCGGGCGCATCCTGATGGCCTACGCCGTTGTGATGGTCGTGGTCTCGCCGATGGCGGCAGCGTTCGCCGCATCGCGCGAACGCATGGAGTGGCTGGTCGGCGCGGGCCTGCTGATTTCGGGTTCGGGTGGCCTGCTGCTGCTGGCGGGCTCAAGCGTTGGCTGGGTGTTCTCGGCGATCTTTCTCATCGGGCTTGGTCAATCCCTGTCGATTGCGGCTCAAAGCGCACTGGTGCGCGAACACTGCGACGCGGAGGTCACCGTGATGGGCGAACCTGCGGTGTACGGTGTTTACCGCTTGCTCGAGCGCCTGGGCAATGCACTCGGCCCCTTGCTCGCCGGCGTGTTGGTTCTGATATTCGGCTACCGCACCAGCTTTGTCGCCACCGGCGCGCTGGTGCTGCTGTGTGGCATCTGCTTCGTTATGGCCACGCGCCGCTCGGCCGCCCCGGCCCTGGTTACTGCATGAACAAGGAGAAACCCATGATGAATCACCCTTCCCGCCGAGCCTGGCTCGCCGCGGCGCTGGCGGCCACGCTGCCCGTATCGGCATTCACGCTCGCCCAGGCCCAGGAGCAGTCCGGGTCGGCGCGCAAGCGCCCGTTTCGCATTTACGCGATCACGTTTCGCGGCATGACCGAGGTCGAAAAGGGTTTCGAGGAATACTTCGCCTCGCGCAAGATCCCGGTCCAGATCATCTACCGCGACCTCAACCGTGACGCGGCCCGGATGCCCGGCTTCCTGGACGAGATTCGCGCCACCCGCCCCGACCTCGTCTACACCTGGGGCACTTCGGTCACCCTCGGGGTGCTCGGGCCGTTTGATACCCCGAACCCCGGCCAGTACATCAACGACATTCCGGTGGTGTTCACGCTGGTGGCGTCGCCGACGCTGGCCAAGATCGTGTCCGACAAGGAGTCGTCATCCCGGCGCAATGTGACCGGTGTGGTGCACGTGGCACCGGTGGCGGCGCAAATCAAGGCGATTGCGGCCTACCGTCCGTTCCAGACCCTTGGTGTGTTGTACACGCCGACGGAAAAGAACTCGGTCGTGGTGTTGGAGGAGATTCGCAAGCTCGGCCGCGAGCGCGGCTTCGACACGATCGAACGCACCTTCCGCCTGGATGCCAACCGCAAGGTCAGCGCCGAGGGCGCCGCCGATCTGGTGCGCGAGCTGAAAGAAGGCAAGGCGCAATGGCTGTACCTGCCGCCGGACAGTTTTTTGGGCACGCTGGCCCAGGACGTGATCATCCCGACCGCCATGGAGGTGGGCCTGCCCACGTTCGCATCGACCGAACAGTTGATGCAGGCGGGCGCATTGTCCGGACTGGTCAGCCGCTATTACAGCGTCGGCCAGTTCACCGCGCACAAGGTTGAGCAAATCCTGGTCGGCAAACAGGCGCCGTCCACGATCCCGATCGAAACCCTGAAGCGCTTCTCGTACCAAGTGCGCATCAGCGCGGCCGAAAGGCTGAAGCTGCCGCCGCCGCTGCCGATGTTGAACTACGCCGAGATCATCACCGACGCGCCGGTTTCACAGTAGCGGGCGGGTCGGTCGGCGCGGTGGCGGCAGCGAGGCCCGGCGTGTTTCGGTGCTTCATACAATGCACCGGTTGCCGAGGTCAATTGCCGGCCCACCGAGTCCTTCATGTCCATTGCCGAAAATCGCCGCGCCAACTTTGACTACCACATCGAGGAACGCTATGAGGCGGGTATGGTGCTGCAGGGCTGGGAGATCAAGGCCGTGCGGGCCGGCCAGGTGCAGCTGACCGATGGCTACGTGGTGATCCGCGACGGCGAGTTGTATTTGATCGGCTGCCGCATCAACGCGCTGCGCAGCGCCTCGACGCATGTCCACCCCGAGGCCGATCGCACCAAGAAGCTGTTGATGCACAAGGAAGAGATCAAGCGGCTGATCGGCAAGGTCGAGCAAAAGGGCTTCACGCTGGTGCCGATGAACCTGCACTACAAGGGCGGTTTGGTGAAAGTCGAAATCGCGCTGGCCAAGGGCAAGGCCGAACACGACAAGCGCAACACCGAAAAGAAAAGGGACTGGGAAAGAGAGAAGGGACGATTGATGCGGCACAAGGTCTCGACCAAGCCGCAAGGCTGAGCCCGCGCGAAGAGCGCCGGAAGGCGATCTTCGGCTGGCGAAGGCCCGGTCCGCGATACAAGCGGCCGGGCTGAGCCCGGCGGATGCTGCTGGTCAGTGGCCGCTGAAGGCTGTGGCCAGCGCGGCCTCCAGATCGGCCACCAGGTCTTCCACCGACTCCAGCCCGACAGAAAACCGCACCAAGGTTCCCGGCCAGGCGGGCTTGGCGCGCATTGCCGCCAGCTCATACGGCACCACCAGGCTGACGGGGCCGGCCCACGAGTAGCCGATTCTGAACAGCTTCAGCGCGTCGACGAAGGCGTTCACCTGGCGGCCGCTGTAGCGCGCGTCGAAAACCACCGAGAACAAACCCGCCGCCTGCGTGCACAAGCGCTGCCAATGCTCGTGACCGGGAGAGCCCGGCAAGGCCGGATGCAGCACGTGCGTGACTTCCGCCCGCCCGGCCCACCAACGCGCCAGCGTTCGCGCCGCCTGGTCGTGGGCCGCATACCGAAGCGCCAGCGTGGGCAGCGAGCGCAGCACCAACTCGGCGTCAACGGCGCCCACACCCCAACCCATCCGCATGTGGGTCGCCTTCAGCTTGACATGCAAGGCCTCGTCGCGTGTGGTGACCGAGCCCATCAGCACGTCACCGCCACCGGAGGGGTATTTGGTCAGTGCCTGCATGGCAATGTCCACGCCCACCCCCGCCCCCACTCCATCGCCGAGATCGAATCCGTTGAACGCGACGCCGGCGCCCCAGGTGTTGTCCAGCACGCTGGTCACGCCCTTGTCTCTGGCAACGCGAACCAGGCCCATGAGGTCGGGGAATTCCATGGTCACCGAACCCGCGGCCTCCAGCCAGATCAGCCGGGTGGCGGGGGTGATCATCTCCGCCAAGGCCCGCGGGTTCATGGGATCGTACAGGCGGTGGGAGATTCCCCAACCGGCAAGTTCGTGGCGCGCCAGCTCCTTGCCTGGGCCGTAAGCGTTTTCCGGCAGCAGCACCTCGTCACCGGCCTTGAGAAACGCCGTGTCGACCAGCGCTACCGCGGCCAGGCCGCTGGGCAGCAGCAAGGTTTGCCGCCCGCCTTCCAGCGTTGCAATCCGCTCCTCCAGCGTGAACGTGGTCGGCGTGCCGTGCAGGCCGTAGGTGTAGCCGGTCTTGTGCTTCCAGTTGCGTTCGTGCAGCGCCGCGGTGTCCTTGAAGATCACCGTGGAGGCTTTGTGCACGCCCACTTGCGGAGACTCGAACCCTGCTGGAGGCTGGTACGGATGGTGGATCAGCGAGGTGCTCAGGGACTTGCGCTTGGACATTCACAGCCTCATCAAGTGGGCCGCTCGAAGGCGGCCCGGTGGGTCGACCGGACGCAGTGTAGACGCGGCCGGGTGCCGGTGCGCGGCCGCCCGTGTGTGCGCACCGGTGCGCCGGCCCACCGGCAGGTCAGATCGGCAGCTCAGACCGGCAGGCCGATCAAATCGTGCCCTTGAGCGTCGATGATCTTGACGCGGGTGAACTCGCCCACCTTCAGCGTTTTCGACGCCTTCTCGGGTGGCAGCAACTTCACGCTGCCGTCGATTTCGGGTGCATCGGCGTAAGAGCGCCCCACCCCACCCTTGCGGCCGAGCGCCGGTGCGAAATCGACCAACACCTGCATCGTGGCGCCGATGCGGCGGCGCAGCTTGGCCACCGAGACTTCTTCGGCCACCGCCATGAAGCGGGCCTTGCGCTCTTCGCGCAACTCGACCGGCAGCATGCCGGGCAGTTCATTGGCCGTCGCACCGCTGACGGCCGAATACGCAAAACATCCCGCGCGGTCGATCTGGGCCTCGCGCATGAAGGCCAGCAAGTGTTCGAACTCGGCTTCAGTCTCGCCGGGAAAGCCTGCGATGAAGGTGCTGCGAACCACGATCTCAGGGCACATCTGGCGCCACTGCAGCAGCCGTTCGAGGTTCTTCTCGCCGTTGGCGGGGCGCTTCATGCGCTTGAGCACATCGGGGTGCGAATGCTGAAACGGCACATCGAGGTAGGGCAGGATCAGGCCTTGCGCCATCAAGGGCAAGATGTCGTTGACGCTCGGGTACGGGTAAACGTAGTGCAGGCGCACCCAGGCGCCGTGCTTTGCCGCCAGTTCGGCGAGCTTCTCGCACAGATCGGCCATGCGGGTCTTGACGGGCAAGCCACCCCAGAAGCCGGTGCGGTACTTCACGTCCACGCCGTAGGCGCTGGTGTCCTGACTGATGACGAGCAACTCTTTCACGCCGGCTTCAAAGAGGCGTTGCGCCTCGCCCAGCACGTCGCCGATGGGCCGGGACACCAGGTCGCCGCGCATGCTGGGGATGATGCAGAACGAGCAGCGGTGATTGCAGCCTTCGCT
>JANNDW010000047.1:0-36708 GCA_031378125.1 Methylibium sp.
GGAGGTCGGCGCACTGGCCATGGGCGCGTCCACGTACGAATGGATGCTGCGTCACATCGTCAACCCGGCCGTCAACGTGGCGACCCGCAGCGCGGCGCCGTGGCCTTATGCCCAGCCGACCTGGGTGTTCTCCAGCCGCGAGCTGGCGCCTGTGCCGGGGGCCGACATTCGTTTCGTCAAGGGTGACGTTCGCCCGGTACATGCGCAGATGGGCCTGGCCGCGAACGGCAAGAACCTCTGGTTGGTGGGCGGCGGCGATCTGGTGGGGCAGTTTTTCGACGCGGGCTTGCTGGACGAGTTGATCGTGCAGGTCGGTTCGGTCACGCTGGGCGCGGGCAAGCCGCTGCTTCCGCGCCAGATTGCTTTCCCGCCGCTTCGGCTGGTGTCGGTGCGCCAGGTCGGGAGCGGGTTCGCCGAGTTGCGTTACGAAGTGCCGCGTCGAACCTAGCGCGGGCCGACACGCCGAGCGACGCACTGCCGAGAGCGACATGCCCTCCATCGCCGGTCTCGTTTACCGCCGCGGCGTTCCAGGCGACGAACTGTGCGTCAGCGTGCTGGCCATGCAGGTCTTCCTTGACACCTACGCCACCCAAGGCATCCGCCCCGATCTTGCTCGCGAAGCGCTGAGCGTGTACGGCGCAGACACATTTGCGCAGCGCCTGCGAGACCCCGACGTGCACATCATCGTCGCCGAGAACAATGGTTTCGTCGTGGCGTTCATCGACCTGTCGCTTCACAGCGTGTGTCCTGCGCCGGGAATCGGGGGCGTGGAGGCGCTGCGTCTGTATGTGCAGGCTCCGTTCCAGCGGCATGGAATCGGCCGGGCGCTGCTGAAGTTCGCCGAGCAACACGCCCACGAACGCGGTGATCCATATGTCTGGCTGACCGCCTGGGTGGGCAACACGGGTGCGCTCGCGTTTTACCCGGCGGCCGGCTATGCCGATGCGGGCACGGCTCAGTATGTGATCGAGGGCCAGGCTTACGAGAACCGTGTCTTCGCCAAGCGGCTCGCCGTCGGCGCGACGCTGAGTACCATAGGCCCCCACCCGTCGACGGTCGCATCCGAACGGTCTGGTCCTACTAAAGTTGCGCTGCCCGCACTGCCCCAGATTCAAGCCGCCGCCATGCCCGACACCGCGCCCATCACCGACGCCAACCCCACGGTCGCCGAGATGGAGGCCCGCGTGGCCCGGTTCCGCACGCTGAAGGCAACCGACGACTATGCGGATGCTGCGATCCCCGGCTGCGAACGCACGACCTTCCGCGTGCTGGGTGCACAGCCGGCGGCGCCGCTCGCTGCCGAAGACTTTCACCTCAACATCGTGCGTTGCGACGCCGGCAAGTCTGCGCCGCTGCACAACCACCTGACGCAGGAAGTGTTTGTCGCGCTCACCGGCACATGGCAGGTGTTCTGGGGGCCCCTCGGTGAGCGCAGCCTGGTCATTGAGCCGTGGGACACGGTCAGCATTCCGCCGGGTCTGTCGCGCGGTTTCCGCAACGTGGGCAATGGGCCGGCCTACCTGCTGGGCCTGGCCGGCGGCCGTGACCCCGGCAACATCAACTGGCCGGCCCAGGTGCGCGCGGCGGCACGGGCGGTGGGCGTCACGCTGCCCCATGGCTGAACCGAAGCCATGAAGCCCTCAGGCCCGGAGCGCCGCAGGCGCTGGTGGGTCGGCGCCGCGGTGGCCGTGCTGGCGCTGGCCGCCACGGCAGCCTTTGCGCTTTCGCTGCCGCAGTTCGGCGCCAAGCTGGCGGGCGAGCGCCTTGCGCGGGCGCAGGCCAACCCGCTGTACCGGGACGGCAAGTTTGCCAACCCCTTGCCGCCCGCGGGCTACCGGGCCGTCGACGTGTGGAACCTCGTCAACGGGCAGTTCTTCGGTGACGAGGTTCGTGTGCCAGCGGCCGCGATGCCGGTGGTCGCGGTGGCACCCGATGCATTGAAAAACGTGATGCCTGCGCCCGGCCTGCGCGCCTTCTGGATCGGCCACGCCAGTGTGTTCATCGAGATCGACGGCCTGCGCATGCTGGTCGACCCGATCTTCTCGGACTACGCATCGCCGTTCGACATCGGCCCGCGGCGCTTCCACCCACCGCCGATCGGATTGGCCGAGTTGCCCGCCATCGATGCGGTGCTGATCACGCACGACCACTACGACCACCTGGACATGCGCACCGTGCAGCACCTGGCCAGCCGCGGCAGCACGTTCTTCGTGCCGCTGGGCATCGGCGCGCACCTGCAGGCCTGGGGCGTGCCCGCCGCGCAGCTGCGCGAGATGGAGTGGTGGCAAGAGCAGACGCTGCGCGGCGTGCGCATCGTCTCGACGCCGTCGCGCCACTACTCGGGCCGCGGGCTGACGGACAAGAACGCCACGCTGTGGAGTTCGTGGTCGGTGGTAGGCGCGCACCACCGCTTCTACGTCAGCGGCGACACCGGCTACTCCGACCACTTTCGCAGCATCGGCGAGCGGATGGGCCCGTTCGACCTGAGCTTCGTCAAGATCGGCGCCTATGGGCCCGGTGCGCCCTGGCTGGACATCCACATGAGCGCCGAAGACGCCGTGCGCGCGCACCGCGACGTAGGCGCGCGGCGGATGTTCCCGGTGCACTGGGGCACGTTCAACCTGGCCTTTCACGCGTGGGACGAACCGATCGAACGCGCGCTGGCGGCCGCACGCGCCAGCCAGGTGGAGTTGCTGACGCCACGGGTCGGCGAGATGGTGAATGCCGATCAGGCGTTTGCTTCAAGCGCCTGGTGGCGGGCGCTGCGATGAAGTGGCGGCCGGTGGCGGGGGAGACGGAGAAGTTGTAGCGCGGCACCCGCAAGCCCGAAGGTGTCTTTGATCTGGCGTAAGGTAGATGCCAGCCCAAGGGCGTCAAATTCGATCTCTTGGTTGTTCAACCCGCAAGGAGACTAAAGCATGAGCAAGCGTGATGTGGTGGTGCTGGGCGCAGCCCGGTCGGCGATCGGCACGTTCGGCGGGGCACTCGCCGACATCGAGCCGGCCGAGCTGGCCGGCAGCGTGATGAAGGAGGCGGTCAAGCGCTCCGGCGTCGACCCGAAGTCGATCAACTATGTGACGGTGGGCAACACCATTCCCACCGACAGCCGCTTCGCCTACGTGGCGCGGGTGGCGGCCATCCAGGCCGGGCTGCCGATGGATTCGGTGGCCATGTCGGTGAATCGGCTGTGTTCGTCGGGCCTGCAGGGCATCGTCACGACGGCGCAGAACATTTTGCTGGGTGACTGCGACTACGGCGTGGGCGGCGGCGTGGAGGTGATGAGCCGCGGCGGCTACCTGTCGCCGGCCATGCGCACCGGCGCGCGCATGGGCGACACCAAGCTGATCGACACCATGGTGGCCACCTTGACCGACCCGTTCGGCGTGGGCCACATGGGCATCACGGCCGAGAACCTGGTCACCAAGTGGGGCATCACGCGCGAAGAGCAGGACGCGCTCGCGGTGGAGTCGCACCGCCGCGCGGCCGCCGCGATTGCCGAAGGGCGCTTCAAGTCGCAGATCGTGCCCATCGTCAAGCAGACGAAGAAGGGTGAGGTGGTCTTCGACACCGACGAGCATGTGAAGGCGAGCACGACGATGGAGACGCTGGCCAAGATGAAGCCGGCGTTCAAGAAGGAAGGCGGCTCGGTGACCGCGGGCAACGCTTCGGGCATCAACGACGGCGCCGCCTTCTTCGTGCTGGCCGACGCGGCCGTGGCGGCTGCCGCCGGCCACAAACCGATGGCGCGGCTGGTGTCTTACGCGGTGGCCGGCGTGCCCAACGAGATCATGGGCGAAGGCCCGATTCCGGCCACCAAGCTGGCGCTGAAGAAAGGCGGCGTCAGCCTGGATCAAATGGACGTGATCGAGAGCAACGAGGCCTTCGCGGCGCAGGCCATCGCGGTGGCACGCGGCCTGGAGCTGGACATGAAAAAGACCAACCCGAACGGCGGCGCCATCGCGCTGGGCCACCCGATCGGCTGCTCGGGCGCCTTCCTCGCCACCAAGGCGGTGTACGAGTTGCACCGCACCGGCGGCCGCTATGCGCTGGTGACGATGTGCATCGGCGGCGGGCAAGGCATCGCCGCGGTGTTTGAGCGGCTCTGACGCGGCTTGAGGGAAAGAACGTCAATTGGATCAGCGACCCGCGGGGCCCGGCGAATGCCCTCAAAAGTGCATTGCGGCGCGCTTCGCGACGGCTTGGACAAGCCAGTGCGGCAACAGGATCGTTGGGCGAGATGCGGGCCCCGCCCCGAGGGTGGCGTTGCCGCTCTACCGTGCGGAGCCGCGCATTGCGCGCTCGATGATTTCCTTCGCGCGCATTTCCGCGCCGAGCGAGAACTCCAGCGACGAGCGGCACAGGCCGGCGTGCTGGTAGTTCAGGTTCTCGTAGACCTGCGCCGTGGCGGGATGCGCATCGAGCAGGGTCTTCAACGCCTCGTTGGGTGCAACGGCTGTGAGTTCATCGACGAGGTGCAACACCACCGAGCGGTATTGATCGGCACCGACCGGAACCTGGCTGTTTTCGAGCCGCTCCAGCAGCGCGGCGAGCGTGCGTGTGACCGTGAGGCCGGATGCATTGGGGGTGGTCTTCGCAGCGTTCATTGAATCCTCTCCGAGGCTCCCGACGGAGAGCCCTCTGTCCATCAGAGGAATCTGGGGGATGGTTGGGACATTTCAAGCTTCAGAACGCGGCGATCCCGGTGATGGCCCGGCCCAGGATCAACGCATGCACATCGTGCGTGCCTTCGTAAGTGTTGACCACTTCGAGGTTGACAAGGTGGCGCGCCACACCGTATTCGTCGCTGATGCCGTTGCCGCCCAGCATGTCGCGCGCGGTGCGGGCGATGTCCAGGCTCTTGCCGCAACTGTTGCGCTTCATGATCGAGGTGATCTCCACCGAGGCCGTGCCTTCATCCTTCATGCGGCCCAGGCGCAGGCAGCCCTGCAGGCCCAGGGTGATCTCGGTCTGCATGTCGGCCAACTTCTTCTGGATCAGCTGGTTGGCCGCCAGCGGCTTGCCGAACTGCTGGCGGTCCAGCACGTACTGGCGCGCGCGGTGGAAGCAGTCTTCGGCGGCACCCAAGGCGCCCCAGGCAATGCCGTAGCGCGCGCTGTTGAGGCAGGTGAACGGGCCTTTGAGGCCACGCACCTCGGGGAAGGCGTTCTCCTCGGGGCAGAACACGCCGTCCATCACGATCTCGCCGGTGGTGCTGGCGCGCAGGCCCACCTTGCCGTGGATGGCGGGGGCGCTCAGGCCCTTCATGCCCTTGTCGAGAATGAAGCCGCGGATCGCTCCGTCGTCGTCCTTGGCCCAGACGACAAAAACATCGGCAAACGGGCTGTTGCTGATCCACATTTTCGAGCCGCTGAGCGAATAGCCGCCGGGCACCTTGCGCGCCCGCGTGATCATGCTGCCGGGGTCGGAGCCATGGTTGGGTTCGGTCAGGCCAAAGCAGCCGATCCATTCGCCGGTGGCCAACTTCGGCAGGTACTTCTGCTTCTGCGCTTCGGTGCCGAACTCGAAGATCGGCACCATCACCAGCGAGCTCTGCACGCTCATCATCGAGCGGTAGCCGGAGTCGACCCGCTCGACCTCGCGCGCGACCAGCCCATAACAAACGTAGTTCAGGCCGGCGCCGCCGTAGGCCTCGGGGATGGTGGGGCCGAGCAGGCCCAGTTCGCCCATCTCGCGGAAGATGGCGAGGTCGGTCTTTTCATGGCGAAACGCTTCAAGCACGCGCGGGGCCAGGCGCTGTTGGCTGTAGGCGTTGGCGGCATCGCGCACCTGGCGTTCGTCGTCGCTGAGTTGCTGGTTGAGCAGCAGCGGGTCGTCCCAGTGGAACGAGGCTTTGGTTGTGGAAGACATTTTCGATGGCTCCGAATGGGTGAATGCAGTTGATCAGATCGGTCTGTTCGCAGCGTATCCGATTCTGGCGGGGCCTATTGCGGAATGACGGCCGTGACTTCGATTTCGACCTTGGCCTGGTCTTCCATCAGCGCCGTCACCTCGACCGCCGACATTGCGGCATTGAAGCTGCCGATCAGCTCGCGAAACGCGACGCCGATCTCCGGGTAAGCGGCCAGGTACTCGCGCTTGCTCGTCACATACCAGGTCATGCGCACGATGTGCTCGGGTCTGGCGCCGGCCGCCTTCAACACATCGACGATGTTCTGCAAGGCCTGGCGCACCTGCCCGCCCAGGGTGGCGCTCGTGAAGCGGCCCTGCGCGTCCCAGCCGACCATGCCGGCCACGAACACCAAGCGGCCGGTGGCGGCCACGCCGTTGGAATAACCGCGCGGGCGCGGCCAGCCGGGGGGAAGAAGGACCTGCATGGGATGAGCCTCCACTGTTTTCATCAAGGTCATTCGGCTTGAAACGCCGACATCGCTTCGCGCATGTCGCCGGGTATCGCGATCGGGCGGTGCGTGTCGAGATCGGTGGTCACCAGCACCTGCGTCATGCGCACACGCTCCTCGGTGCCCAGGCGGCACCCCACGCCCAATCGAAACGAGGCGCCACCGATGCGCAACACGCTCAAGCCCAAGGTGACCTCGTCGCCCAAGCGGCTGATGGCCGTGAAGTCGCATTGCAGGCTCACCGTCGGTGTGCCGATCCGTCGTGTGGAGATCAGCGGGCCGTACGCAATGCCCAGCGCGTCGGTGAACCAGTCTTCGAGCAGGCCGTTGAACATCACCATGTACTGCGGGAAGAACACGATGCCCGCCGGGTCGCAATGCGAGAAGCGAATGCGCAATCGGCGCTCGAAACGGTGCGCTGGTGTGTTGACCATCAGTGTCCCTCTGTGCGCAGCCGAAAACGCTGCAGCTTGCCGGTCTCGGTGCGCGGCAGTTGGGCACGGAACTCGACGGCGCGCGGGTACTTGTACGGGGCGATTTTTTGCTTGACGAAGTCCTGCAGCTCCTTGACCAACGCCTCCGACGCCTCATGTCCCGCACGCAGCACCACCACGGCCTTGACGATCTGGCCACGCTCCTCGTCGGCCACGCCGATCACGCCGCATTCGGCCACGGCCGGGTGTTGCAGCAGCGCTTCTTCGACCTCGGGCGAGGCGATGTTGTAGCCCGCCGAGACGATCATGTCGTCGGTGCGCGACTGGTAGTGAAAGTAGCCGTCGGCGTCCATCAGGTAGGCGTCGCCGGTGTAGTTCCAGCCGTCTTTCACATACTGCGTTTGGCGCTCGTCGGCCAGGTAGCGGCAGCCGGTCGGGCCCTTGACGGCCAGCTTGCCCACCTGCCCGGCCGGCAACGGCAGGCCGTCGTCGCCCATCACGCAGGCAACGTAGCCGGGCACGGCCTTGCCGGTGGCGCCCGGGCGTGCGTGAGCTTCGTCGGCCGAGATGAAGATGTGCAGCATTTCGGTGGCGCCGATGCCGTCGATCAGCTCGATGCCGGTGGCGGCGTTCCACAGCGCGCGTGTGGCGGCGGGCAACACCTCGCCGGCGGACACGCACTTGCGCAGGCTGCTGTGGTGCAACCCGCCGCCCGCATTCGCCACCGCGATGGCGCGGTACGAGGTGGGCGCGGTGAACATCACCGTGGCGTTGAAGACGCGCACCGACCTCATCAGCTCCGGCGGAGAGGCTCTTTCGATCAGTACCGTGGAGGCCCCCACGCTCATCGGGAACAGCAGCAGCCCGCCCAGCCCGAAGGTGAAGGCCAGCGGCGGGCTGCCGATGAACACATCGGAGGCGTCGGCGCGCAACACGTGCGGCGGCCAGCACAGGCACGCGGCCATCACGTCGCGGTGAAAGTGCATCGTGCCCTTGGGCTGGCCGGTGGTGCCGGAGGTAAAGGCAATCAGGCAAGTGTCGTCGGCGGCGGTGGCGACGTTCTGAAAGCTTGCCGGGTGCCGCGCCATCGCGGCTTCGAGGCCGTTCGGTGAAGGGTCGTTGAAGCAGCGGGTGTGCTGGAGGCTGGGGCAATCGGCCGCGGCCAGGTTCAGCTCCTCGATCAGCCGCGCATCGCACAGCGCATGGCTGACTTCGGCCTTGCGGATGATCTGCTTCAGCTCTTTGGCGCGCAGCATTGGCATCGAACCCACCGCGATGCCGCCGGCCTTGACCACACCGAACCAGCAGGCCGCCAGCATGGGGTTGTTGGGTGCGCGCAGCAGCACGCGGTTGCCGGGCACCAGGCCCATGTCACTCACGAGCACGTGGGCGATGCGGTTGGCGCGTGCTGCCAGATCGGCGTAGCTCCAACGCACCCCTGGCGCCTGAATACACACTCGGTCACCACGCCCTTGCAAAAGCTGCTGGTCCAGCAACTCGGTCGCGCAATTCATCTGCGCGGGAAACTGCAAGCCGGGCAGGTCGAACAGATAGTCGGGCTGCAACGCCACCGGCGGCAGATGGTCGCGGGCAAACGTGTCGATGTGAGCGCTGGCCATGGTGGTGCTCCGCTGGTCGAGGGTCAGGACGGGATGCCTTTGAGCAGTTCGCGCGCGATGATGAGTTGCTGCACTTCGGTGGCACCTTCGTAGATGCGCAGCGAACGGATCTCGCGGTACAGGCGCTCAACCGGCTGTTCGCTGACCACGCCCTGCCCACCCCACAACTGCACCGCCGCGTCGATGACCTGCTGCGCACCTTCGGTGGCCACCAGCTTGGCCATCGCCGCTTCTTTGGTGACCTGGCGGCCCTGGTCGCGAAGCCATGCCGCGCGGTAGGTCAGCAGCGCGGCGCTGTCGATGGTGGTGGCCATCTGCGCCAGCTTGGCTTGCGTGAGCTGGAAGTCGGCCAGCACGCCGCCGAACATGCGCCGCGTGGTGGCGCGCCGCAGCGCTTCGTCCATCGCCCTGCGCGCAAAGCCCAGCGCCGCGGCCGCCACCGAGGTGCGGAACACATCGAGCGTGCGCATCGCCACCTTGAAGCCTTGCCCGGCCTCCCCCACGCGCTGTGACAGCGGCACACGGCAGCCGGTGAACTTGAGCCGCGCCAGTGGGTGTGGCGCGATCACGTTGATGCGCTCGGCGATCTCCAAACCCGGCGTGCCGGCATCGACGATGAAGGCGGAGATGCCACGCGCTCCACGACGCGTCGCCCCAGACTCGCCGCCCTCACCGGTGCGCGCGAACACCACGTAGAAATCCGCAATGCCGCCGTTGGAGATCCAGGTCTTCTCGCCGTTCAGCACCACGTGGTCGCCGTCAACGCGCGCATCGAGCGCCAGCGCGGCGACATCCGAGCCGGCATCGGGCTCCGACAGCGCGAAAGCGGCGATCGCCTCACCGCGCGCCACCCTCGGCAAGTAGCGCTGTTTCTGCTGCGGTGTGCCGTCCAGCGAGATCGCACCCGAACCCAGGCCCTGCATCGCAAACGCAAAATCGGCCAGGCCCGAATGGCGCGCCAGTGTTTCGCGGATCAGGCACAGCGCCCGGGTGTCGAGTGCCTCGTCCGCACCGCCGAACGCTTCTCCGGCCACCGCGTGGCGCAACCAGCCCGCATCGCCCAGCTGCCGCACCAGCGCGCGACACTCGGCGTCCACGTCCGGGTGGTGCGCCTGTGAGACGTTGGCGCTCGCCCAGGCCTCAAGCCGGCGCTGCAGTTCGCGGTGCCGATCTTCAAAAAACGGCCAGTCCAGGTAGGTGATATCGCTCATGTCAAACGGCGCCTTCAAGCGTTGCGGTGCAAGACCTCAGTTGCCTTCAAATCTGGGCTTTTGCTTGGCGGCAAACGCGTGATAGGCGCGGCCGAAGTCTTCGGTCAACATGCACAGCGCCTGCGCCTGCGCTTCGGCTTCGATGGCCTCGTCGATGCCCATGGTCCATTCCTGGTGCAGCATGGTCTTGGTGATGCCGTTGGCAAAGGTCGGGCCGTTCGCCAGTTCGGTGGCCATCGCGGTGGCTTCACTCAACACCGCCTCGGGCGCGCACAGCCGGTTCAGAAAACCCCACTGGTACGCCTCCTCGCCGCCGAGCGAGCGGCCGGTGTACAGCAGGTCCGCCGCTCGCCCGTGGCCGACGATGCGCGGCAGCATGTTGCAGGCACCCATGTCGCAGCCGGCCAGGCCGACGCGGTTGAACAGGAACGCGGTTTTGCTGCGCGCCGTCCCCAGCCGCAGGTCGGACGCCATCGCGATGATCGCGCCCGCACCCGCGCACACGCCATCGATGCTGGCGACGATGGGTTGCGGGCAATGGCGCATGGCCTTGACCAGGTCGCCGGTCATGCGGGTGAACATCAGCAGCTCGGGCGCCTTGAGCTTGATCAGCGGGCCGATGATCTCGTGCACATCACCGCCCGAGCAGAAGTTGCCGCCGGCGCCATGCACAACCACTGCGTGCACATCATCGGCATGGCGCAAGCGCTGAAACAGGTCGCGCAGTTCAGCGTAGGACGCAAACGTCAGCGGGTTCTTGCGTTCGGGCCGGTTCAGCGTGACGGTGCCGACACTGCCGTTCACGTTCCACAGGAAGTTCTGCGCGCGGTAGTCGGCGCAGGGCTTGCGGTTGCCGGCGAGCAACGTGGCGTCGATGGCGGGTGGGTTCGTGTTCATGGGTCCTGCTTTCATGGCTTGGCCTCCGCGACCTGCTGCGTTGACAGTTGCACACGCAGCCGCCCGAGCAGTTCGTAGAGCTGGTGCTTGTCGGCCTCCGGCATGGCGCCGAACAGTTCGACCACCCATCCCTCGTGCACGCTGGCGATTTTTTCGAACGCCTTGCGGCCTTTGGCGGTGAGCGCCACGCGCCAGGAGCGGCGGTCATCGGGCTCGGCCTCGCGCGCGACAAAACCGTCCTTCTCCAACTCGTCGGTCAACCCAGTGACGTTGCCGCCGGTGACCATCAAAAATCGCGACAGCGCGTTCATGCGCAGGCCGCCCGGGTGGCGGTGCAACTGCGCCAGATAGTCGAAGCGCGCCAGCGTCATGCCGAACTGGCCGCGCAGGCGCTGGCGGATTTGCGTTTCGACGTCGGTGCTGCACGACAGCAGCCGCAGCCACAGCCGCAGCGAATGGTGGTCGCCCGAAGACATGCGCGCTTCCAG
Organism: Methylibium sp.; assembly: GCA_031378125.1. Lineage (GTDB taxonomy): Bacteria > Pseudomonadota > Gammaproteobacteria > Burkholderiales > Burkholderiaceae_C > LGRD01. The sequence goes on from JANNDW010000047.1 coordinate 11,009, forward strand.
CCCGATGCTGGCATCGTCGAGCAGCGGCAGCAGTTCGGTGCGGGTCGCACGCTTCATGACAACACCCCGCTCGCCGAATACGGCGATCGACCCTCCGAGAGGGTCGGGCCTTGCTTGGGGCGGCCCGGCGCGGCGACCCGTGAATGCCACCACGTTGACACCGGATTTGTCACGCAGCCTCCTTCGTCACCGGCGCGCCGGCCAGCGCTTTCTCGCGCGCGAACAGCGTTTCTGTTTGGGTCTTGGCGGCCCAATACTGTTTCGGCCACATCGCGCCGGTGTAGCCGATCTTCGCGGCTTCGGTCAGCGTCCAGGCCGGGTTGGCCAGGTGCGGGCGCGCCACGGCGCACAGGTCGGCGCGGCCGGCGGCGATGATGCTATTGACATGGTCGGCCTCGGAAATCGCACCGACCGCGATCGTGGCAATGCCGGCTTCGTTGCGAATGCGGTCGGCAAACGGCGTCTGGAACATGCGGCCGTAGACCGGCGCTTCTTTTTTGCTGACCTGGCCCGACGAGCAGTCAATCATGTCGGCGCCGGCTGCCTTGAACAAGCGTGCCAGCGCTACCGCGTCGTCGGGCGTGATGCCGCCTTCGACCCAGTCGTGCGCCGAGATGCGAACCGACATCGGCTTGTGCTGCGGCCAGACGGCACGAACCGCCTTGAACACCTCGATGGGATAGCGCGCGCGCTTGGCCAGGCTGCCACCGTATTCGTCGCGGCGCTGATTGGTCAACGGCGAAATGAAGGCCGACAGCAGGTAGCCGTGCGCGCAGTGCAGCTCGAGCCAGTCCACGCCAGCCTCATTGGCCCATTCGGCACTGCGCACGAACTGGGCTTTGACATCCAGCATCTGCGCGTGGGTCATTTCTTGCGAGACCTGGCTCACGCCGTCGAGGTACTGCTGCGGTGAGGCCGACACCAGCGGCCAGTTGCCCGATGGCAGCGGCTGGTCGGTGCCTTCCCACGCCACGCGGGTCGATGCCTTGGCGCCTGCATGCCCCAATTGCATCGCGAACTTCGCGTCAGTGTTGGCATGGATCCAGTCGGCGATGCGTTTCCAGGCCCGCAACTGTTCGGGCGCGTACAAACCCGGGCAACCTGGGGTAATGCGGGCCTCCGCGCTGACGCAGGTCATCTCGGCAAACACCAGCCCCGCACCGCCCATCGCGCGCGCGCCCAGGTGCACCAGGTGGTAGTCACCCGCCACGCCATCGACGGCGGAGTACTGCGCCATGGGCGAGACGATGACACGGTTCTTCAAGGTCACGCCACGCACCGTGTAAGGGGTGAACATCGGCGGCGGCGCGGGCGTGCCCTGCGCCACCGGCAGGCCGGCACGCTGCGCGAACCAGCGCTCGAAGCCTTCAAGCCAGGCTTTGTCGCGCAGACGCAGGTTCTCGTGCGAGATGCGCTGCGAGCGGGTCAGCATCGAGTACATGAACTGCTCGGGCGGCAGCGTGTCGGCATAACGTTCGCCCACCGCCTCGAACCATTCCATCGCGTTCCAGGCGGCGTTTTGCAGGCGCAGCACGTCGACCTGGCGCAGCGCCTGGTAGCGCTTCAGCACCGCGGGGATGTGCGATGGCTCGTGGCCCTGCTCCTTGAACTGGCGTGCCAGCTCGATCGCATCTTCAATCGCCAGCTTGGTGCCCGAGCCGATGGCGAAGTGCGCGGTGTGCACCGCGTCGCCCATCAGCACCACATGTGCGGTGCCGTTGAAGTGCGACCATTGCTCACATTTGACGCGCTGGAAGTTGAGCCAGGCCGAGCCGCGCAGATGGCGCGCGTTCGTCATCAGTTTGTGGCCGCCGAGGTGCTTGGCGAAAAGTTGTTCGCAGAACGCAACCGATTCATCGGCGTTCAGTTGGTCCAGGCCATGCGCCTTCCACACCGTCTCGGGGGTTTCGACGATGAAGGTGGTGGTCTTTTCGTCGAACTTGTAGACGTGCGCCTGGAACCAGCCGTGTTCGGTCTTTTCGAACGTGAAGTTGAACGCGTCGTAGAGCTTGGTCGTGCCCAGCCAGATAAAGCGGTTCGGCCGCGTCACCACATCGGGCTTGAAGACGGCGGCGTATTTGGTGCGAATGCGGGAGTTGACGCCGTCGGAGGCGATCACCAGGTCGGCGTCGGCATAGTCGGTGTCCGATTCGACCTCGGTCTCGAACACCAGCTTCACGCCCAGCTCCTCGCAACGCGCCTGCAGGATGTTGAGCAGCTTCTTGCGGCCGATGCCCACGAAACCATGGCCGCCGCTGCGGATGTGGCGGCCCTTGAATTCCAGCTCGATGTCGTCCCAGTGGTTGAAAGCCTGCTGGATGGTGGCGGCGGTCGTCGGGTCCCAGACGCGCATGTTGTCCATGGTGGCGTCGGAAAACACCACGCCCCAGCCGAAGGTGTCGTAGGGTTTGTTGCGCTCGACCACGCTGATGTCGTGCGCCGGCTGAAGCCTCTTCATCAGCAATCCGAAATAAAGCCCCGCCGGGCCGCCGCCGATGCACACGATCTTCATGCCCTGCCCTTCTTTGCCGATGAGTGCCGATGAGCTGCCGCCAACGGCAGCGGTTATAGATTAGTTCTCAACAGTTTATATGTCAAGCATTTGGATTCAGTTGACCTGTAACGCGGTGTGTCCTACAGTGCAACGGCCATCGGGCTAAAAAAAAAGGGACGAGACATGATTGACCCCGATCGTTCACTTCGGCTGGGAACCGCGGCCTTGCTGCTGCTTGTGCTGGCCGGGTGTGCCAAGCCTCCCCCGCCCCCGCTGTCGCCGCAGGACGCGCTGGTCGCCCGTGGCCGTGAGCTGTTCTTCAACGAAACCTTCGGTGGCAACGGGCGCACCTGCGGCACCTGCCACCCGGCCGACAACAACCTCACCATTGACCCGGCCTTCATCAACAGGCTGCCGGCCACCGACCCGCTGTTCGTGGCCGAGTTCAACCCGGCGCTGAAAACGGGATTCGAGAGCCCGAAGCTGATGCGTGAGTTCGGTTTGATCCGCGAAAACCTGGATGGCTTCGACGACCTGGAGAACAAGTTCGTCATGCGCGGTGTGCCGCATGTGCTGGGGCTGCGCAACTCCGTCGCGAGCCCGCAGGGGCCGCGCACCGGCTGGTCGGGCGACGGCGCGCCGGGCGACGGTTCGCTGCGGTCGTTTGCCACCGGCGCGGTGATTCAGCATTTCACCAAGACGCTGAACCGCATGGCCGGCGTCGACTTTGTGCTGCCCACCGATGCCGAACTCGACGCGCTGGAGGCGTTTCAACTTTCGCTCGGCCGGCAAAAAGACCTGAGCCTGCCACTGCCGTTGAAAGGCACCGTGGCCAAGCGCGGGCAGGCGCTGTTCCTGGACAACAGCGTGGGCAAGTGCAACATCTGCCATGTCAACGCGGGCGCCAACGCCAGGCTCGGCGCCGCCGACCTGGGCAACGCCAACTTCAACACCGGTGTCGAAGCCCTGCCCGACCAGCCCGCCCGGCTGACGGCCGAGAAGGTGCCCGAGGACGACGGTTTCGGCGTGCCCGGCGACAAGACCTTCAACGTCCCGCCGCTGGTCGAAGCGGCGGGCACCGGCCCGTTCTTCCACAACAACAGCGTCTCGACGATCGACGCCGCGGTCGGCTTCTACGACGGCGACTCGTTCAACGAATCACCGGCGGGGCAGTTCCTCAAGAGCATCGACCCGCAGAAAAAAGGCATCGAGCTCGACGCCACGCAGATCTCGGCGATCACGGCGTTCCTGCGCGTGCTGAACGCGATTGAAAACATCCGCCAGAGCACCGAGTTGCTGGGCCACAGCACGCTGCAGCCGCCGCCTCGGCGCGAAACGGCCGCCGATCTGCTCAAGCGCGCGCGCAGTGTGGTTGACACCGCCGCGCGCGTGCTGGCCGAGGGCGGGCTGCATCCGCAGGCGGTGACGCAGTTGCGGGCGGCGCAAGCGCACATAGCGCGGGCCGCTGGCTACCACTCGCCTCCGCGATCGATCATCGACGATGCCTTGCGTGCGCAGGAAGGCGCGCGCGCGGAACTCATCGAGACCAAGTAGCCGCCGCGCCACACAGACCACCCGGAGCCTCACACCATGGGCAAGCTGTTCAACCACCTCGTGCTTGCCGCCGCGCTGGCCGGCGGCGCTTCGGCGGCGCTGGGCCAGAAGGCCACCGAGATCTTCATCCCCGTCGGCCAGTCGCCCGGCTTGTCGGGCAAGCACACGGTGATCGCGCGCATCCAGGCCTTGAATGCGGCCGACCGCTCGATGACGGTGATGGACGCTGCCGGCGCCGCCGTGACAGTGCGCCCCGGCCCGCAGACCCAGATCTGGCTCGACCGCAGCAAGCTCAAGCAGCCGAACCGAAAGGGCAGCTACACCGACTACCGCAAAGACCTGCTGGTCGAGGTGAAGTACCGCAACAACGACCGCCAGGCCGGCGTGGTGGAGTGGATCAAGGTGCAAACCGTCGAGTGAGATCGCCGTGAACCGCGATGTCGCCGCCCTCCAGGCGCTGATCGCGCCGCTGTTCCCCGGCCTGATGGGCCTGCGGCTCACCGAAGTGGGGCCCGAGCGCGTGGTCGCAACGATGCAGGTGCGGCCCGACCTGTGCACCAGCGCCGGCATCCTGCATGGCGGCGCGGTGATGGCGTTTGCCGACACGCTGGGGGCGATTGGCACCGTGGTCAACCTGCGGCAACTCGGCAAGGGCACGGGCACGGGCACGACCACGGTCAACTCCAGCACCCAATTCATCGGCGCGGCCAAGGTCGGCACAACCGTCACGGGAGAGTCCACCGCGTTTCACCGCGGCAAGACGACCATGGTGTGGCAGACGCTGATCAAGACCGAGGCCGGCAAGCTGTGTGCGGTGGTCACACAAACGCAACTGGTGCTGGGCGATTGATGCCTGCCTTGCGCCATTCGACCGGCCGCATGTGCACGCTCAACGCGGACGACAAGAACAAGCTTGGCCTGGCCGGCACCGTCGGCGGCGGCGGCTTTTTCAAGGCCGCCACGGAATAGCGCCCGGCCGTGGCGCGTAAACAGGGCGGTGCTGTCCGGTCAACGCGCCCGCCGCGCGACTGCTTGCTTTGATGCGCTTGTGTTCACGCCAAGCCTCAAGGCGGGGCGCCGCCAACTTGCCAAGACCATTCAAAACCCCGGCCGTCAAAGGCCACATCCTGGAGGAATTCACCATGAAGCGATCGCAGCGCCCATCGGCGTCCATCGTCACCCAGCTCACCGCCATTGCCTTGCTCGGCGTCGCGAGCAGCGTTGTCGCGCACGACGGCAAGGACGGCGTCGACGCCCGGCTCAAGGGCTACCAGGAGGTGCCTTCCGTGTCGTCGGCGGCGACAGGGCGATTCAAGGCTTCGTTCGACGAGAAGTCCGGCGCCATCAGCTACCAGCTGTCCTACAGCGGCCTCGAGGGCGACGTGCGGCAGGCCCACATCCACTTTGGGCAGCGCGGCGTGAACGGCGGCATCACGGTCTGGCTTTGCCAAACCAGTTTCAACGTCGACCCGACCGGCCTGTCGCCGACCTGTCCGCAATCCGGCACCGTCAGCGGCATGATTCAAGCCGCCAACGTGATCGGCCCCGCGGGCCAGGGCATCGCCCCGATGGAGTTTGCCGAGTTGGTGGCGGCGCTGCGCGCCGGCGCGGCCTACGCGAACGTGCATTCGTCCAAGTTCCCGGGCGGCGAGGTGCGCGGGCAATTGCAAGGCGACGACTGAGCCCGCGCGCAAGGGCGTGCCTGCGCACGGCCTTGCGGCTGGCGAAGGCTCTGGCGCCTGCATGCAACAGAGCTGAGCACGACACAAGCCGCGGCGTTGGTGGCGAATTTTGGGCCGGCCGGGTGGACCTCTTGGGCGAGGTTCCGGTCCCGAATGGGGCGGTTCGCGGGGCTTCGCGCCGCGAACCGCACAATGGTTCCTTGATGGCCGAACGTCCAACCGCAGCGCCCCTCTCTCTGCGCCGAGCCGCCCCGGCCGATGCCGCACGCGTTGCGGAAATTCTGATCCTGGCGCGCTCAAGCTTCATGCCTTATGCGCCGTCGGCTCACACGGACACGGAAGTTCGCGCCTGGGTCCAGCATCACCTGCTTCCCGGTGGTGGCGTGACGGTCGCTGAACGCGGCGGCGAGCTGGTCGGCCTCATGGCGCTGTCGAGCCAGCCCGATGGCCGCTGGATCGACCAGATGTCGGTTCATCCGTCCTGCGTCGGCCAGCACATCGGCTCGATGCTGCTTGCGCAGGCCCTCGCCACACTGCCCGCACCGATTCGGCTGTACACCTTTCAGCAGAACGCAGGTGCAAGGCGGTTCTACGAGCGGCACGGCTTTGTGGCCGTAACGTTCACGCAGGGCGAAGCGAACGAGGAGCGCTGCCCTGATGTGCTGTACGAATACCCGGTTCGCCCGCGGGCTGGGGGCTGACGCAGTTGCCCGCGGACAATCGCCGCAAGACCAGGGAATAGCTGCACTGACCCCGTGCGGTGCCCAAGGCCCGGGCTCCATCGCCGTGGAGGCCGCGACGGCCCTGCTGGAAATTCCCTGCGCGCTCGTCGAGGGCGCCACGTGGGCCGAACCTCGCGGAGCAATCCGGCTGGCCCAAAGCATCCCGCTCGCGGGCCGACGCCGACCCGCGCGAATGCACAATGCGGGGCCAACCGATCGACACCACGGAGACCCGCATGGCCAAAGATTTCTCCAGCATGGAAGACTCCAACCGGAGTGCCAACGCAGACATCCACAGCGTGTCCGACCCCGCGCGGCGGGTCTGGCTGCACGGCGGGCTGGCGGCGCTGGCCAGCGGCGTGCTGAGCCCGCTGTTGCCGGGCTGCGCCACCACCGGCACGACAACCGGCCGCTTGCTGGGCTTCAAGGCCATCGCGGCGGTCAGCACCGACACGCTGGTGGTTCCCGAGGGCTACAGCGCCGAAGTCATCGCCGCCTGGGGCGAGCCGATCGGCGTGGCCAGCAACATGCCGGCGTTCAAGCCGGATGCCAGCAACTCGGCGGCCGACCAGGCGGTGCAAATGGGCATGCACCACGACGGCATCCATTTCTACCCGCTGGCCGGCAGCCAGCGCGGGCTGCTGGCGATGAACCACGAGTACACCGACGACGGCCTGCTGCACACCGACGGCATGAAGACCTGGAGCGCCGAGAAGGTGAAGAAGTCGCAGGCCGCGCATGGCGTGGCGGTGATCGAGGTGGAACAAAGGGACGGGCGCTGGCAGATGGTGCGCCCGTCACGCTTTGCGCGCCGCCACACCGCGGCCACTCCGTTCACGCTGCAAGGCCCGGCCGCCGGCCATGCCCTGATGAAAACCGCCGCCGACCCCGCCGGCCGCACCGTGCTCGGCACGTTGAACAACTGCGCCAGCGGCATGACGCCATGGGGCACCTACCTGTCGGGCGAAGAGAACTTTGCCTTCTACTTCGATGGCGGCGACAACCCCGACGCGCACCAAAAACGCTGGGGCTTGCGCAAGACGGGCTTCTACCGCTGGCCGGAGCACGACGAGCGCTTCGACGCGAGCAAACACCCGAACGAATTCAACCGCTTCGGCTGGGTCGTCGAGATCGATCCGATGGACCCGGCCGCCACGCCCGTCAAGCGCACCGCGCTCGGCCGCGCAGCGCATGAAGGCGCCTGGGTCGCGGTGACGAAAGAGGGCCGCGCGGTGGTCTATTCGGGTGAGGACGCACGCTTTGAATACATCTACAAGTTCGTCAGCCGCGACAAAATAGCCGGCGGTGGCGGTGGGATCAGCAAGGCGCAAGCCAACCGCGAACTGCTCGATCACGGCACGCTGCACGTGGCCTGCTTCGACGCCGACGGCAGCGGGCGCTGGCTGCCGCTGGTGCACGGCCAGGGCCCGTTGACGGCCGCCAACGGTTTTGCCGACCAGGGCGAGGTGCTCATCAAGACCCGCCAGGCCAGCGACCTGGCTGGCGCCACCAAGATGGACCGGCCCGAGTGGCTGGCCATCGACCAGCAAAGCGGCGACGTGTACTGCACGCTCACCAACAACAGCGAGCGCGGCGCCAAAGACAAGCCCGGCGTCGACGCGGCCAATCCGCGCGCCAACAACGTGATGGGCCAGATCATTCGCTGGAAGGACGAGGGCGACTTCGACGGCACGAGCTTCCGCTGGAGCCACCTGGTGCTGGCCGGCGACCCGGCCAACGAGCGGGCCGACGCCAAGGGCAATATCAAGGGCGACATCTTTGCCTGCCCGGACGGCCTGGCGCTGGACGCGCGCGGTGTGCTGTGGATCCAGACTGACATGCACGCGACGCAGATGTACAAGGGCGAGTTGCAGCGCATCGGCAACAACCAGATGCTGGCCTGCGACCGCGCCACCGGCGAGATTCGCCGCTTCCTGACGGGGCCGGTGAACTGCGAGATCACCGGCCTGGCGCTCACGCCCGACGGCCGCACGATGTTCATCAACATCCAGCACCCGGGTGAAACGCCGACCGATCGAAGCGACCCGGCCGAGCCGGGCAAGTTCTCGAGCTGGCCCGACTACCAGGCCGGCGGCCGGCCGCGCTCGGCCACGGTGGTGATCCGGCGCAAGGACGGTGGAGCGATCGGCACATGACACACGACCCTCGGATCACGAGCGTCGAGCGGCACGCGGATGGAGACCTGGCCATGACCACAAAGACAGACACGCCGCCGACTTCGCACCGACGCCAGCGCCTGTTGCGAGCAAGGGCGCTTGCCGCGGTCGCCATGCTGAGTGGCATGTCGTCATTCGCGCAAGTGCCGGCCGGGGATCAACCGTCGGTGACACCTTACCGGCCGAGCGTGTCAACGCCCGCCGCGCTGTCCGCGCCCGGCTGGCTCGAGATCGAAGCCGGCGTGCTGCATGCGCGCGGCAGCGCAACGACACGCCGCGACAGCCTGCCGTATACGCTGAAGCTTGCATTCAGCTCCGACTGGGGCGTGCGCCTGGGCGGCGACGCTTGGGTACGACAGACCGACGAGGCCGGACAACGCATCACTGGTGGCGGCGACAGCAGCGTGGTGCTGAAGCGCCGATTCGGCGTCGACGATGCATCGGCGTTCGGCCTGGAAGCAGGCGCGACGCTGCCCACCGGGCGCCGCGGCATCAGCAGCGGCAAATCGGACTACTCGATCGGTGGAATCTACAGTGCGGATGTCGGCCAATACCACACCGACATCAATCTCGTATCCACCCGAATCGGCACGGTCGATCCCGGCACGAACCGCACGCAGACGCTGTGGGCAGCGTCGCTGTCGAAGTCGCTCACCGAGCGTTGGGGCGTGGTCGGCGAGCTTTCGGGGACGCATCAGGGCGGCGTCGACAGCACGCGCCAGCTCCTGTTCGCGGCCAGCTACAACGTCTCGAAGTCGCTCACGCTGGACGCGGGCCTGGCGCGCAGTCTGCGTTCAGGCGCGCCCGACTGGTCGGTGTTCACCGGGCTAACGGTGCTCGGCCCGCGCCTGTTCTAGACCGACCCGCGCGCACAGGGCGCGCTGTCGGCACGCTCCTACAAAAAGCGAACCCAGCGGCTGACAGACCGAAGACGCGCGCCTGCCTACAGTTCTTTTCAGGACGAACATACCTTGGAGAGAACCATGAAAGCACTTGTCGCACTGATTTTGGCTTTTGCCGGCGCGGTCGTGGCCATCGCCGCACCGACCCCTGAGCTGCCCGCTGTCGCGGTCGACGGCGACGGTCGGGCACCGCGCACCGAGGTCGCCGTGGTCAACGGTGTTGAGTACCTCAATGGCGGCGCCAACATCGACGACGCCCAGTACCTGAAGTCGCGCGGGGCCGAGTTCCCGCTGCAGTTCATCTTCAGTGGCCGTGGAGGCGAATACGGTGTGGCCGACAAAGTGACCATCCGCAACGGCGATCGCGAAGTGCTGACCGTGCCCGACGCCGGCCCCTACCTGATGCTCAAACTGCCGGCGGGCCGCTACGCCGTGGAAGCGACGTTCAAAGGCGTGGTCGAGAAGCGCACGGTGCTGGTCGGCAACGGGGTCAGCAAGGTGAACTGGAACACCTTGAGGGCGTCGGACTAGAGCCCAAAGCGAAGGGCGATAGGCTTCGTCTGCGCAGATCGACCCGCAGCGGGATCGGCGCGGGAGCGGGCTCGATGCCCGCGACCGAGTGCCCCATCATTTGGCCGTCGGCATCACGAACTCGGCTCCTTTGGCAATGCTCGCGGGCCAGCGCTGCATGATCGATTTTTGCTTGGTGTAGAAGCGCACGCCTTCTTCGCCATAGGCATGCATGTCGCCGAACAGGCTGCGCTTCCAGCCACCGAAGCCGTGCCAGGCCATCGGCACGGGGATCGGCACATTGATGCCCACCATGCCCACCTGCACCTGGCGCGAGAACTCGCGCGCCACGTTGCCGTCGCTGGTGTAGCAGGCCACGCCGTTGCCGTATTCGTGCTCGTTGACCAGCTTCACCGCCTCGGCCAGGTCCTTCACACGCACGCACGACAGCACCGGGCCGAAGATCTCTTCCTTGTAGATGCGCATGCCGGGCTTGACATGATCGAACAGCGTGCCGCCGGTGAAGAAGCCGCCTTCATGGCCCTTGACCTTAAAGGGCTTGCCCGTTTGCGCATCCACGCGGCCGTCGACCACCAGCTTGGCGCCTTCTTCGACACCCAGGCCGATGTAGCCTTCGATGCGCTCCAGCGCCTGCTTCGTCACGATGGGGCCCATCTCGGCATCGAGCTCCATGCCGTTCTTGATCTTCAAGGTTCTGGCGCGCTCGGCGAGTTTGGGCACGATTTTGTCGGCCACATCACCCACCAGCACGGCCACGCTGATGGCCATGCAGCGTTCGCCGGCCGAGCCGTAACCGGCGCCGATCAAACCGTCGACCGCCTGCTCGATGTCGGCATCGGGCATCACCACCATGTGGTTCTTGGCGCCGCCCAGCGCCTGCACGCGCTTGCCGTGGTGGGCACCGGTTTCAAAGATGTACTGCGCAATCGGCGTGGAGCCGACGAAGCTGAGCGCCTTCACATCGGGGTGTGTGAGCAAGGCATCGACCACCACCTTGTCGCCCTGCACCACGTTGAACACGCCGTCGGGCAGGCCGGCCTGCTTGAGCAACTCGGCCATGAACAGCGAGCACGACGGGTCGCGCTCGCTGGGCTTCAAGATGAAGCTGTTGCCGCAGGCCAGCGCCACCGGGAACATCCACATCGGCACCATGCACGGGAAGTTGAACGGCGTGATGCCGGCCACCACGCCGAGCGGCTGGCGCAAGGTCCAGTTGTCGATGCCGGTGGAGACCTGGTCGGTGAAGTCGCCCTTCAGCAGTTGCGGAATGCCGCAGGCGAACTCGACGATGTCGATGCCGCGCGTGACCTCGCCCTGTGCGTCGGTGAACACCTTGCCGTGTTCAGCGGTGAGCATCGCGGCGAGCGTGTCGCGGTGCTGATTCAGCAGCTGCAAGAAGTTGTTCAGCACCCGCGCGCGCCGGATCGGCGGTGTGTCGGCCCAGCCGGGAAAGGCGGCCTTGGCGGACGCCACCGCCGCGTTCACCTCATCGACCGAGCCCAGCGCCACCTGCCTGGCCACCGCGCCGGTGGCCGGGTTGTAGACCGGCTGGCGGCGCCCGCTGGTGCTGGGCACGGCACGGCCGTTGATGAAGTGGCCCACTTCCGTGGTGGCGGTGAAGGCTTCGGGTGCGCCCATGGTGCGTTCTCCTGTGCGACGGGGATGGAATGGGATCGAGCTCGCAGTCTAGCGCTGGCGGCGCTTGCCGAAAAGGCACACGCGGCAGCGGTCTACGAAGACGCCGCGGCGGACTCGGCCATCGGCAGTGACAGCACGGCCAGCGCGCCACCGTCGCTGGCGTTGCTCAAGGTCACCCGGCCGTGGTGCAGCTCGGCAATTTCCTTGACGAAGGACAGGCCCAGCCCGGTGCTCTTTTTTTGCGTGTGCGGGCGCGCCAGCGAGTAGAACTTTTCGAACACCTTGTCTTCGGCGTAGTCCGGGATGCCGGGGCCGCGGTCTCGAACGCAGACGTCCACGCTGCGCCGGTGCTTCACCAGGGCCAGCGTGATCACACCGCCAGTCGGCGAAAAGTCGATCGCGTTGTCGACCAGATTGGCCACCGCGCGGTGCAGCAGGAGGGCGTCACCCTCGACTGCCAAATCGGCGCTTGCGTCGGCACGGCCCACCAGCTCGATGCGCACGCCGCGTGCGGCGCAGGCAGGCTGCACGCTGGCCGCCAGTTCCATCAACAAGGGCCGCAACGCGACCGGCGCGGTCGAGTCCAGGCTGTGGCGCGACTCCAGCGCGGTCAGCTCCATCATGCGGTCCACCAGCGCCTGGATGCGCCGCGCCTCGCGCGAGATGTTGGCGGCAAAGCGGGCCCGGTCGGCATCCGGCATGGGCTCCTGCAGCAGTTCGGCCGCACCGCGGATGGCCGACAGCGGGCCCTTGACCTCGTGCGTGAGCGTCTGCACATAGTCGGCCACGTAGTTGCGGCCGGCCAGCGCGTCGCGCATCTCGTCGTAGGCGGCGCCCAAAGCGCCGAGCGCGCGCCGGCCCAGGCGCGGCAGGCTAAATGCGCGTTGCGCGCGCACATAGCGCACGTAGTCGGCAATCAGGCCGAACGGCCGCACCAGCCAGACCGAGACGATGAGCGCCAGCAGCAGCACCGCCACCACCGAGGTCGCGCCGACCAGCAGCGTCTTGCGGCGCGCCGCTTCGACGAACTGGCCGAAGCTCTGCACCGGCTTGCCCACGCTGACGGCGCCGATGATCTGGTCGCCGCCACTCGCCATGCTGCGTATCGGCGCCGCCACGTACATCACCGAAGTGCGCGGATCGCCGTCGGTGTCCGCCGTGGTGCGCGCACCGTAGCGGCCCAGCAGCGTGAGCCGGATGTCGTTCCACTGGGAGTGGTCTTCGCCGATGTGGCGGCCGGTCGAATCGAACACCACCCGGCCGGATCGGTCGACCACGGTCAGGCGTAACTCGACCCGGGTTTTCTCAAAACCAAAAATGTCGGCCTTGAAACGACGCGCGTAGACCGACTGGAACACCGGCTTCAGGGCGTCGGTCTGCAAGGCCCCGTCCACCGACGCCTGTTCGACCACGGCTGCCATCAGCTGCGCGGTTTCGACCAGCGATTCTTCGGCCGATTCGCGATAGCGCGGGTCGATGTCGCCGAGCTGCCGGTACATCAGCAGGCCGACGCCCGCGACATAGGCCAGCAAGATGCCGATGAAGATGCGCGTGCGTTTGCTCATGCGGTGGATTCAGCGGCCGCTGCGGCCGGTCCGCCGGCACGAGCGGTGGACCGTCATCGGGACTCTCGACTACCTCGGAAGCAGTTTTGCCGAATCAGCGCGCTTTGCCTTTGTGGTTGCGGCCTTGAACTTGCGCACCGCGGCATCGCGCATGGCAATTGCCTTCTCAAGCGCTTGTGCTTCACGCTCGGGTGAGGTCGTGTTGGCCGTTCCGATGTAGACGCTTCGTGTTGTAGACCCGGCGCCCGCCAGAGGGATGGAAACCTGGAACGCGTAGTAGGGCGTGTTTCGCCCGTTGCAAGAGCGTTCCGATGGACCCGAAACGCCGACCGGCAAATCACTCGTCTTGCGCGAGTGCGGGGTGGTCATGAGGCCGCTTGGGGCCGGAAGCTTCTGGATCCTTTGATGCAACGCCGCTTTGGCCAGCTTGAGGGAACGGGAGGCGCCCGATCCGTCATCGGAGTGATCGGAGAACATCTCGGTTTTCCCGCTGCCGTAGCGCAACTGCCATCCGTGGGTGGCAGCCGCATCCAGACGTTGGATACTCTCCGGGACCCTGAAGGTGGCGCCGCTGAAAATGATCACTTTTCGAAATTTCATGAACGACCTCTTTGTCAAGCAGAAGATGAACCGGGGGCGGTGAGCAAGGTGGAAGGCAAGTCCTCGGCCAAACAATAACCGCTGCCACGATGGGTGCGAATGGGCTCGAGCAACGGGGCGATCAACTTCATCTTGGCGCGCAGCGTCTTCACATGTGCGTCGACCGTGCGGTCCATGCTTTCGGTGGCATCGCCCCACACGCGTTCGAGCAGCGCATCGCGCGAGTAAACATGGCCGGGGCGTGATGCCAGCGTCCGCAGCAGCCCGAACTCATAGCGCGAGAGTTCCAGCGGCCGGCCATAGAAGCGGATCTGGCGCCGGCCTTCGTCGACCACGACGGGTGCGTGAACGGGTGCCTGATCGTGTACCTGCGCAAGCACGGGCGCTGCCGGCTTGGCCGCCCGGCGCAGCACCGAGCGCACCCGCGCCACCAGCTCGCGCGGCGAAAACGGCTTGGCCATGTAGTCGTCCGCACCCAGCTCCAGGCCGACGACACGGTCGATCTCGTCGCTGCGCGCGGTGAGAAACACCACCGGCACATCGCTGAACGCGCGCAGCCGCTTGAACACCTCGAAGCCACTGGCATCGGGCAGGCCCACGTCCAGGATCACCAGCGCCGGCGGCTGCGCGTGCACCAAGGCCAGCGCCTCGTCACCGGTGGTCACCCAAGCGGGCTCGAAGCCCTCGGTGCGCAGCGCGTACTGCAGCGTGTCGGCAATGCCGGGTTCGTCTTCGACGACGAGGATGCGCGGCTTCATTCCACCTTCACTCGGTCGGCAGGAACCCTTCGATCGACAAATAGCGCTCGCCGGTGTCGTAGTTGAAGCCGAGCACGGTGGCACCCGCTGCCAGTTCGGGCAGCTTCTGAGCGATGGCCGCCAGCGTGGCGCCAGACGAGATGCCCACCAGGATGCCTTCTTCACGCGCGCAGCGGCGCGCCATCTCGCGCGCGGGTTCGGCCTCGACCTGGATCACGCCGTCCAGCAGCGCGGTGTGCAGGTTCTTCGGGATGAAACCCGCACCGATGCCCTGGATCGGGTGCGGGCTGGGCTTGCCACCGCTGATGACCGGCGAGGCGGTGGGCTCGACCGCGAACACCTGCAGCTTCGGCCAGACTTTCTTCAGCACCTGCGCGCAGCCGGTGAGGTGCCCGCCGGTGCCCACGCCGGTGATCAGCACATCGACGCCACCGGGAAAGTCAGCCGCGATCTCCTGCGCCGTGGTGCGCACATGCACGTCGATGTTGGCAGCGTTCTCGAACTGCTGCGGCATCCACGAATTGGGCGTTTCGGCGACCAGTTCGGTGGCCTTGGCGATGGAGCCGTTCATGCCCTTTTCGCGCGGCGTCAGCACGAAGCTCGCGCCGTAGGCCAGCATCAGGCGGCGCCGCTCGACGCTCATGCTGTCGGGCATCACCAGCACCAGCTTGTAGCCCTTCACCGCGGCCACCATCGCCAGCCCGACACCGGTGTTGCCCGAGGTCGGCTCGATGATCGTGCCGCCGGGTTTGAGCGCACCCGACTTTTCGGCCGCCTCGATCATCGACAGCGCAATGCGGTCCTTGATCGAGCCGCCCGGGTTGGCGCGCTCACTCTTGATGTAGACCTGGTGGGTGGCGCCGAACAGGCGGTTGATGCGGATGTGCGGCGTGTTGCCGATGGTCTGGAGAATGGAGTCTGCGATCATGGGTGTCTCCGAATGAGAGGGCAAATTATGGGCGCGATAATTCAATCATGAATGCGCCGCTTCAAAATGACAGTTTCCTGCGCGCCTGCCTGCGCCAGCCCACCGAACACACGCCGGTGTGGCTGATGCGCCAGGCCGGCCGCTACCTGCCGGAGTACCGCGCAACGCGCGCCAAGGCCGGCAGCTTCATGGGCCTGGCGACTCACACCGACTACGCCACCGAGGTCACGCTGCAGCCGCTGGAGCGCTATGCGCTGGACGCGGCCATTCTGTTCAGCGACATCCTCACGGTGCCCGACGCGATGGGCCTGGGCTTGAGCTTTGCGTTGGGCGAGGGGCCGAAGTTTGCCTCTCCGGTGCGAGACGAAGCGGCGGTGGCCAAGTTGGCCGTGCCCGACATGAACAAGCTGCGCTACGTGTTCGATGCGGTCAGCTCGATACGCTGCGCGTTGAACGGCCGCGTGCCGCTGATCGGCTTTTCCGGCAGCCCGTGGACCTTGGCCTGCTACATGGTTGAAGGCGCGGGCTCGGACGACTACCGGCTGGTCAAGACCATGCTCTACAGCCGCCCCGACCTGATGCACCGCCTGCTGGCGGTCAACGCCGACGCAGTGGCGCAGTACCTCAACGCGCAGATAGCCGCCGGCGCGCAGGCCGTGATGATCTTCGACAGCTGGGGCGGCGTGCTCGCCGATGGCGCGTTCCAGACCTTCAGTCTGGCTTATACCCAGCGTGTGCTGGCGCAACTCAAGCGCGAACACGAAGGGCAGCGCATCCCGCACATCGTGTTCACCAAAGGCGGCGGTTTGTGGCTGGAGGAGATCGCGGCGCTGGGGCCAGACGTGGTGGGGCTGGACTGGACCGTCAACCTGGGCGCTGCCCGCGCCCGCATCGGCCATCGCGTGGCGCTGCAAGGCAACCTCGACCCGAATGTGCTGTTTGCCGGGCCTGAACAGATTCGCGCTGAGGTTACCCGCACCTTGGCGAGCTTCGGCCCGTCGGCCGGCGCCGATGGCCGGCTCGCCGGCCATGTGTTCAACTTGGGCCACGGCATCAGCCAGCACACCCCGCCCGAGGCCGTGTCGGTGCTGGTGGATGCGGTGCACGAGGTGTCGCGGCGCATGCGTCGTCCGAGTTGACGGTGATGCCCCACCCCCTAGCTTGAAGCAGGCTTTGTTTGCCGGTAAGTGAGTACTCAGGACTTGACTTATCCCCAAATCTCGGCATTGCAATTTATGGCCTCCGACTGCTGCGCCGCACCATGTGGTTTTCACGGTATGCGCGCTAAGTGCTTGATTTTATTGGATTTGCAGGTCTGCTTGAAATCGGGCAAGCGAGAATGAACCTCAATTGAATCAAGCATTTAGCGGCTCTGGAGCGATGTTTCCCACAAAGTTATCCACAACACCGGTGGAAAGCCCCAAAAGACGTTTTGAATCATAAACTTACGCCCGTTTCGCAAGAGAACCCTGAGCTTTGTCACGTAACTGTCATGGTGCGGTGAATGGCTGAGAGGGTGCTTTTGCAGGTGGCTGTCGAGGCCCCTCAGCACACCGGCCTGACCCGCCCGCTGGACTACACCAGTGAGCAAACACTCGCCCCGGGAACGCTGGTGCGCGTGCCACTGGGGCGGCGTGAAGTGCCCGGCCTGGTCTGGGCAAGCGACTCTGACGCCGTGGGCCCCCGAGAGCCGGTGCCGGTTTTGCGTCCCGTCACGCAGGCCCTGCTGTCACTTCCACCGCTGAACCCGCGCTGGTGTGCGCTGGTCGAGTTTGCTGCGGGTTACTACCAACGCAGCATCGGCGAGGTGGCGTTGTCGGTGTTACCGCCGGAGTTGCGCAAGCTCGACGATGCCCAGTTGGCCAGCCGCATCAAAAGGCTCGACAAGTCGCTGCAAATTGCGCCCGCGGCCGCCGCACCACAACCGCCACGGTTGAGCGACGAACAAGTGCGGGTGCTGGACGAACTCGACCCGCTGGTCCGCGAAGGCAAGCCCTCGACCGTGCTGTTGCACGGCGCCACGGGCAGCGGCAAGACCGAGGTTTATCTGCGCGCCGCGGCGCGCACGCTGGAGGCCGGTCGACAGGCGCTCGTGCTGGTGCCCGAAATCAACCTGACGCCGCAACTCGAAGCGCGCTTCGCGGAACGCTTTGCCGGTCGGCACATCGTCTCGCTGCACAGCGGGCTCACGCCGGCGCAGCGGCTGCGCAACTGGCTGGCCGCCCACCTGGGCCTGGCCGATCTGGTGCTGGGCACACGGCTGGCCGTGTTTGCATCGATGCCGCGGCTCGGCTTGATCGTCGTTGACGAAGAACACGACCCGTCCTACAAGAGCCAGGAAGGCGCGCGCTATTCGGCGCGCGACCTGGCGGTCTACCGCGGCAAGCTCGAATCGGCGCCCGCGCTGCTGGGCTCGGCGACGCCGTCGCTGGAAAGCTGGCAACGTGCGAATGAAGGCCGCTATGTTCGCCTGGGCCTGCCTTCGCGCATTGGCGGCGGAGCGCTGCCCACCGTGCGCCTGGTGGACATGGGGCAACTGCCGAAGGTCAAGGGTGCGAGCCCGACGCTGTCGCCGCAGCTGCTGGCGGCCTTGCGTGAGCGGCTGGATCGCCAGGAGCAAAGCCTGGTGTTCCTGAATCGGCGCGGCTATGCGCCCGTGCTGCACTGCGGCGACTGCGGCTGGAAGAGCGGCTGCCCGCATTGCAGCGCCTGGCGCGTGTTTCACAAACTCGATCGCACGCTGCGCTGCCACCATTGCGGCTTGACGGAGCGGGTGCCGCGCGCCTGCCCGGACTGCGGCAACCTGGACATCGCGCCCATCGGCCGAGGCACCGAGCGGCTGGAAGAACAGTTGGCCGAAGCGCTGCCCGGTGCCCGCATCGCGCGCATCGACGCCGACAGCACGCGCACCAAAGGGTCCTTGCAAGCCCAGCTCGGCGCGGTGCACGCGGGCGATGTGGATGTGCTGGTAGGCACGCAAATGATCACCAAGGGGCATGACTTCCGGCACATCACCCTGGTGGCGGCGGTGAACCCGGACACCTCGCTGTTCAGCAGCGACTTTCGCGCGCCTGAGCGTTTGTTTGCCTTGCTGATGCAAGCCGCCGGGCGCGCGGGGCGCGCCGCCGACCAAGCCGCCCGCAGCGAGATGTGGGTGCAGACCTGGCACCCGCAACATGCGCTCTACACCGCACTGCGCCGGCATGATTTCTCTGCCTTTGCCCGAAGCCAGTTGAAGGAACGCGAGATGGCGGGCCTGCCACCCTACTCACACCTGGCCGTGCTGCGCGCCGAGGCACGCACCGTGCAGGCTGCACGCGGCTTTTTGCAAGCCGCAGCCGAAGGCGCTGCGACCTTGGCCGACGCGCAGGCGGTGATGGTGTACCCGCCAGTGCCACTGGGCGTGGCGCGGGTGGCCAACGTCGAGCGCATGCAGATGCTGCTGGAGTCGGACTCGCGGGTGGCGTTGCAGCGCTTCCTGGCCGACTGGCTGCCGGCCCTGCACGGGTTGCGGGGCGCGCGCAAGGCATCCGACGAGCGCATCTTGCGCTGGGCGGTGGATGTGGATCCGCTGTCGATTTGACTCACGCCAGACCGAAGCACCTGCGCAGTTGCGCAGCGCAGGCGGCTCAGTGTCGCCGGGGCGGTGGGCGGCGTGTCGATCCAGGGCGGGTTGGCTTGCGCGCGGAACCCGATTCACTGTCGGCGTTGGGCCGGCCCACGTCGGCGAGCAACAGCGTGGCTCGCACCAACCCTTCCACCGCCGCGCTCAGGTCGGTGGGCGGCTCCAGCGACTCGATTTCTGCGATCAGTTCGTCGGCATCTTCAAGGTCGTCCGGATCGAGATGGCGGTACAACAGCGCGAGCGGCTCGTTGAGGGCCTGGGTCGCACCTTCCATCAATTGCGGAAACAGCTCCAGCGCGGTGGCAAAGCCCGCCACCCAGGGGTAGACGGCCTCCACGGCAGACGGCGCGGCGTCCTCGGTTTCGAGCGCTGAGTCGGCGTCGCCCGCCAGTTCGAAGACCCATGGATCGAACCATTGACGGCGGACGATCGCGTCGTTCAGCTCGGCATACCGACGTTGCGCCAGTTCGTGCAATCGCGTGGCATTGAAACCGCGCGGCAGCGCGCGGCCATCGGCGTCGGTGAGGTGCGGCAACCAGCGGCTGGCAGGCACCTGGCGGGGCTGCACCAGCACGCCGCACAAGAAGCCATCGAGCATGCTCACGTCCAACGCCTCCAACGGCGCGGGAATGCGGTCCAGCAGCGACTGCAATTCGTCCAGCTCCTGTTCACTCAGGGGCGACCCGGTTGAAACCGGTGCGCATGGGGGTCGGTCGGGTCGAGTCGGCATGACTCGATTGTGGCGCGTGGGGCCATGCCTGCGCGGTGCCCGGGCGCCGATTGCGGCAGCGGTCAATCGCGCGCGCAGCCCCTCCCGCGCAGCGCAACGAACGTGCGGGAGGAGCAATTGCACGAAAGCGTGAACTCTTGCCGCGAAGAGAGTCCGTGGTTTGCGTTTGCCCCCCCGGATTGGGGATGGCGAACGGCTCCGACGGCCTCTACAGTTGCTTCACCGCTGTCACACGGGGTCTACAACTCAGATCGCACAACAAGGTCCACAACGCCCGGCCTAGAACACCACACCGAACAGGGCGAAAGACCAGCACCAGTCCCAACGACGTTCTTCATTGAAGAACTTCCAACCACCCACTCGCTCACCCGAGTGGGTTTTTTTTGCTCACCGCAAATCCATCTGCGTGCAGCGCAACAGTGCGATCTTTCGACCCTCGGCCCCGAACACGGTCGATGACCACGGTGCGGCCCAGGTGTTCGGCCTGCGTTTGGCCACGCACCAGCCCTTGCCGCGCGGCGCCGAGAAAGTTGCTCTTCAACTCGATGGTCGTGAAGCCTTTCGCGCCGCGCACGCACAGCCGGCGTTGGTATCGGCCAGCACGATCACGCTGGCTGCGTGCCGAAAGCCGTTCGGCGCAAGCATCCGCGGCTGTACTTCAAACTGCGCCTGCAGCTCAAGGCCACCGCTGAAGAAGCGGTGCAGATGTTTTGCCGCATCGGCTACTGTGGCGAGCAGCAGCACACGCCCCGGCGCGGGGTCGATGCCATCGTTCGCAGCTGAGGGCGGAACCGCCAGGCTGGATCACGCCTTCAACGTCGCCCGGTACGCGGGGCCTGCGGTGACAATCGCCGGCATGGGCAAAGCCAGAGCCACCGCTGCAACCCCACCCCCTTAGCGCGCCTCGCGCGACCGCGGCGCCACCGAGGCACAGATCCTCTCGGCGGCGGGCCAGGGGATGGCGCGCGATGGCTTCGGCGGCACGGGCATCAATGCCATCGCAAAACAGGCGGGCGTGGACAAGGTGCTGATTGGAACTCCTGGCCGCCGAGGTGGCGCAGCGCACCGAGCTGACGCTGATTCTGGAGGCCGAGCGCGAAGCCTGGGGCGAACCGGCCGGGCGGCTGCTGGGCGGCCAGGAGTTTGCCGATCGTCCGGAGCTTCGCGGACTGACCATCCTGCTGATTTCGGGCGCGCAATACCTGCTGGTGCGCAGCCGCAAGATCCGCTTGTTCGGCGGCATCAACATCCACAGCGATGCGGGCTGGAAGGAGTTGGAGGCGGCGGTGCGCGGCATGGCGCAGCGCCTGTTTGAAACCCGCTGATCGGCTTGTGGAGCCGGCGCACTACACCTCCAGAACCAGGCTGGTAGGGTAACCATCGGCCTCACCGCGGCGCGCATGGCCGCGGGCGTTGCACACCACTCGCGTGCTGCCCTGCGGATGCGCAATTCGGTAGTCGTGCCGGCAGTGCAGGTGACCGTGGATCCACAGCTCGGCATGCGGCAGTAGCTCGTCGTCGGCATTGCAAAAGCTGGCCGTGCCGGGTTGGTGGCCATAGCGCGGGTCGGCACTTTTCAAGCTCGGTGCGAAGTGGGTGATGACCACCGTGGCGTCCCAGTCGCCGTGGCGGCGCGCCAGTTCGCTCTTCAGCCAGGCGCGACAGGCGAGCGCTTCTTCGCGAACCGCCGCGGCGTCGAACGGCGCGCCGTTGTGGGTCGCGCGCATCACGCGCATGTAGTAGCCCGCCGCGCGCATCGCCTTGTCGCGCTGCGCCGCGCCGAACACATCGAAGTCGCACCAGCGCGTGGTGCCCACCAGCCGAACGCGCTTGCCCTGAGCGTCGGCGACAACGCGGCTTTCGCATTCCAGCAGCGTGATGCCCAGGCCATGACACAGCGCGCGCAAGGCCGGCCATGTCTGGGTGATTTCACGCTGGTCAAACTCATGGTTGCCGGCGATCAGCACCACCGGCACGGGCCAATTGCGAAACTGCTCGAACGCGGCCCAGCTGCTGTCGATGTCGCCTGCCAGAACCAACAGCTCGGCGCCGGGAGCGGGCGCCGGCACGAAAGTTTCGGTTTCCAGGTGCAGGTCGGACAACAGCTGCAGGCGCATCGCTCAGCGGCTTCCGGTCAGACGCTTGCGTCTCGGCCGTGGCATTGTTTGAACTTCTTGGCGCTGCCGCAGGGGCAAGGGTCGTTGCGTCCCACTTTGGGGGCTTCGCGCTTGACGGTGTCAACCTTGTAGCGCAGCTCGCGCGTCAGCTCGGACAGGTCGGCCACGGTGACCACCAACTCCTCCATCGCATCGTCCAGCGTGGCCAACGGGTGCTCGCGGTCCAGCGTGGCCACGACTTCGCGCTCCTCGTCGGTCTCGGCAGGCAGGTGGCGGAAGAGCCGCGCCAGCGCGGCCATCACCGCATCGTCGGGCAATTCCATCAGGTCGGGGAAACACAACGTGGCGTGCTGGAAGCCCGCCACCCAGGGCATCAGCGACTGCGAAACTGGATTGAGCCCCCCAGTCGCTTCGCTCCTGCCCCCGAGGGGCTCGTCCGGCTTGGGGCGGCCCGGCGCTGGACTGAGTCCGGCCATCGCATCGTGCTCGTCGGTGTCCTCGCCCTCGGCCGGCGGCGCCGCCGGGTGGTCTTCGTCGAACTCCAGCACCAGCGGGTCGAACCAGCCGTCTTCGAGCATGGCCTGGTTCAGGTGCGCGTGGCGACGCAGGATCAGCGCGGTGGTGCGCTGCCGCCATGGGGCATCGACGTCGTCAGGCAGTGGCCTGGCGTCGAAATCGAACACATGCGCCAGCCAGGTTGCCGGCTCCAACAGCACCGGCTGCACCAGCACGCCGCACAGGTAGCCGTCGAGCATCACCGCGTCCAGCGGCTCCAGCGGGGCCGGCGTGGCGGCGAGCAACTCGTCGAGTTCGGCGAACTCGGCATCGGTGAGGTCGCGCGAGGGGGTCTTGGGGTTGGTGAATGGCGGCATGCTGCAAATCGTCCCGATCCAGTATTGTCCTACGCGGCAACCCGGGTGCGGCGGGCTGGCGCATCGAAGCGGCGAAATGGGTTGAGGCGCGTTTGCGTCCAAAACGTGCGCCTCAAACGTGCATCCCAAACGTGACTGGTAACGTGCTGCTTAAAGTTGTAAAGTGATTTTGAGCGTGGGAGGCTAAGAACCATGACAGGACTGCTCCATTCCCTGAGCCCGGGAAGGCTGGACAAAGCCTTGCTCGAGCGCGTTGCCGCAGGCGATGCGCGCTTCTCGATAGGGCCCGACGTTCGCTCCAGCATGGGAGCCAGCGTTCGCGCGGTGCGTGAACTGGTGACGCAGTACGAGCCCGTCTTCGGCATCAATTCGGGCTTCGGGTCGCTGGGGCCGACACGCGTGCGGGACGAGCATCTGTCGCAGATGCAGCGGAACCTGGTGCTGTCGCACTGCGTTGGTGTGGGCGACGCGCTGCCAGCACCGGTCGTGCGGCTGATGCTGTTGCTCAAGGCGGCCAGCCTGGCGCATGGCTTGTCGGGCGTTCGAGACGAAATTGTCGACGCGCTGCTCGCCTTGTTGGCTGCCGACGTCTTGCCCGTCGTGCCCGAAGAGGGCTCGGCCGGCGTCTCGGGTGACCTGGCGCCGCTGGCGCACCTGAGCGGCCTCCTGATCGGCGTCGGCGAGGCTCACGTGGAAGGACGAAGGGTGCCCGCGGGCCAGGCGCTGGCGCACGCCGGCTTTGTGCCGCTGGAGCTGGCCCCCAAGGAGGGGCTGGCCTTGATCAGCGGCACGCAGGCTTGCACGGCGCTGTCGATTCACGCGCTGCAGCGGCTGGAGCGGATATTCGATGCGGCCGTGGCGATCGGCGCGATGAGCCTGGACGCCGTCAAAGGCTCGGACACACCGTTCGACGACCGCATCCACGCGGCACGCGGCCAGCGTGGGCAGCGCGAAGTGGCAGGCCGCTACCGGGCCTGGCTGTTCAGCAGCGAACTGCGCCTGCCGCACCAGCATACCGAGCAGGCGCAAGGCCCTTATTGCCTGCGCTGCCAGCCGCAGGTCATGGGAGCCTGCCTGGACCAGATGCGCCACACATCGGCCGTTCTGTTGACCGAGGCCAACGGCGCATCGGACAACCCGCTGATGTTTGCAGAAACGCTGGAGGCGCTGTCCGGAGGCAACCTTCACGACGAGCCGATTGCGTTTGCGGCCGACAACCTGGCGCTGGCGATCGCGCAGATCGGCGCGCTGTCCGAACGCCGCACCGCGTTGATGATGGATTCGGCGTTGTCCGGCCTGCCGACGTTTCTGGTCCGGGACAGCGAGTTCAACACCGGTTTCAGGATCGCTCAGGCGACGGCGGCAGCGCTCGTCGCCGAGAACAAGACGCTCGCCCGCCCGGCCAGTGTGGACGCACCGGCCACCGCGGCGGGGCAGGAAGAAAACCAACCCACGGCGTGGCTGGCGGCCCGGC
Organism: Methylibium sp.; assembly: GCA_031378125.1. GTDB lineage: Bacteria > Pseudomonadota > Gammaproteobacteria > Burkholderiales > Burkholderiaceae_C > LGRD01. The sequence goes on from JANNDW010000047.1 coordinate 35,378, forward strand.
GTCTGCACACCATGCTGAACAACACCGCCAGTGTGGTGGCCATCGAGTGGCTGGCCGCCGCACAGGCGCTCGACTTTCGCCGCCCGCTGCAGTCTTCACCCGCGCTGGAGGTGCTGCATGAGCAGTTGCGCCAGCAGGTTCCACATCTGGAAAAAGACCGCCCGATCGGGCCGGACATCACAGCCGCCGCGGCACTGGTCGAAGCCGGCGTCGCGCCGCCTGATTGAGTGGGCCTGATTGAATTGGTCTGATTGAGTTGGCCTGATTGAGTTGGCCTGATTGAGTTGCGGCAGCTCAGGCCATCGCCGCTTGCGCCGCAAGCACCTCCGCCCTCACCTGCTCGGTGAGTTCGGCCTTCAAGGCCACGAAGGCGGGCGTGGTCTTTACCGCGTAGCTGCGCGGGTGCGTGAGCCCGACCTCGCGGTTGAGCTTGATGCGGCCCGGGCGCGCGCTCATCACGATCACTCGGCTGCCCATGAACACCGCCTCGTCGATGTCGTGGGTGACGAACAGCACCGTCTTGCGTTCGGCCTCCCAGATGCCCAGCAGCAGCTCCTGCATCTGCTCGCGGGTCTGGTGGTCCAGCGCGCCGAACGGCTCGTCCATCAACAGCATGCGCGGGCCGTTGGCCAGCGCGCGCGCGATGGCCGTGCGCTGCTGCATACCGCCCGACAGTTGCTTCGGGTAGTGGTGTTCAAAGCCGACCAGCCCCACCTTCCGGATGAAGCTCTGCGCGATCTCGATTTGCCGCGTGCGTGGCATGCCACGTTCACGCAGACCGAAGCACACGTTGTCGCGCACGGTCAGCCAAGGGAACAAGGTGTAGCTCTGGAACACCATGCCGCGGTCGGCGCCGGGGCCTTTGATGCGCTGGCCGTCCAACAACACCTCGCCCGAACTCTGCTGGTCCAGGCCGGCGACGATGCGCAACAGCGTGCTCTTGCCGCAACCCGAGGGGCCGAGGATGGTGACGAACTGATTCTCGCCGACGACCAAGTCGGTGGCCTGCAGCGCCACGGTGGGTGCGCCGCCCTGGGTGGACGGAAAGCTGCGCGAGACAGCGCGCACCGAAAGAAAGTCGCTCATGGGATGCCTGCCTTGGAGGGTGGGTTCAACGACCCAGCTGGGCCCACGGGAACAGGCTTCGATTCAGCCACTTGAAGCCCAGGTCGCTGATCAGGCCGATCAAGCCGATGACGATGATGCCGAAGATGATCTGGTCGGTGGCCAGCAGCGCCTGGCTGTCGGTGATCATGTGGCCGATGCCGCTGCTGGCGCCGATCAGCTCGGCCACGATCACATAGGTCCAAGCCCAGCCCAGCACCATGCGC
>JANNDW010000106.1:0-14260 GCA_031378125.1 Methylibium sp.
ATGGCGGGCTCCAAGGCGCTGGCCTTGACGGTCTGGATGCCGGTGACGGCTTCGACCAGCAGCGCCTGGTTCTCGGCGCCGCGCGCGAACTTCTCGTTCAGCCGGGCGCGCAGAATCGGCACCAGCAGCAAGCTCAAGCCCACGTACAAGGGCAGGCTCACCAGCACGAAGAGTGTGAGCGGGACGCTGTAGGCGAACATCACGGCGATGAAGATGACCGAGAACAGCACGTCGAGCACGAGCGTGAGCGAATTGCCGGTGAGGAAGCTGCGGATGTTCTCCAGCTCGCGCACCCGCGCCACCGAATCGCCGACTCTTCGCGCCTGGAAGTAGGCCAGCGGCAACTGCAGCAGGTGGCGGAACAGGCGCGCGCTGAGTTCCACGTCGATGCGGCTGGTGGTGTGGCTGAACACGTAGGTGCGCAAGGCCGAGAGCAGGCTTTCGAACAGCACCACGATCACCAGGCCTGCGACCAGCACGTCGAGTGTGGTGAGACCCCGGTGCACAAGCACCTTGTCCATCACGACCTGGAAAAAGAGCGGGCTGACCAAGCCGAACAGCTGCAGGAACAGCGAGACCACGAGCACTTCGCCAAGCAGCTTGCGGTGTTTGACCAGGCTTGGGATGAACCAGCTGAAGTCGAACTTGGCCAGTTCACCGGCCAGGCTGGCACGGCTGCTGATGAGGATCAGCTCACCGGTCCATCGCGCGGCGAAGACTTCGAGCGGCTCGATCGCGGGGCGGCTGGCCTGCGCGGTGGCGCCGGGGTTTTGGAACAACACACGCTGGCCATCGCACTGGGCCAGCACGACGACCTTGGTTGCGCCAGGAACTCTTGCCGCGTCGTTCAGCAGCGCCAGTGCGGGCAGCGGCGACAGCGCCAACCGGTCGGCCGTCGTGCGCACGCGCTTGGCCTTGAGGCCCAGGTGTCGCGCGGCCAGCAGCAAGTCGTTGATGCTGGGCTTGTGGCTGGGTGGCCAGGCGAGTTGGTGAGCAAGGTGCTGCGGGTCGGCGGCGATGTGGTGCAGCCTGGCAATGAGGCACAGGGCCGACAGCGCCGCCGATGCGTGAACAGGAACAGAAACGACCGCCGACGTTACATCCGGCAATTGCTCCGTATCGGCAAAGTCATTTGCCGAGTTTCGAATTGATAACAACGGTCCTCCCAACGAGACGAAGTCTTGTAGTGACATGGATTTTGCGGGTGGTCCACCGACCTCCTTGGCCTCGTCTCGGGAAAAGTTGCACCCTCAAGCCCGGGGTTGGCGCCGCGCGTTGTGAACAATTCCCTCAAACCAACGCGAGTTCCAACTCGGCAGGCTCAAATACCAGGCTCAACTCAGGCAATTGCAGGCTCGGTGGATGGGGTTCAGGCAGCGGGTACGCGACGACATGCGGCGCAGCCCAGGCCTTCCAATCCAGCGGCTCGAACTCCAGCATGCCCTCGGTCGAAACCGGCGCGCTCGGCGCAAGCGCGGCCGGCTCCAAGGCCCGCGCCTGCGCGTCGATCCACGCCTCGAACGCCGGGTCGTCCGGCAGCACCACTTCGATGACCAGACCCTGGCCGAGGTCCCAGCTGGAATCGAACCAGCCGGGGCCGCGCGGCAGTTCGTCAAGACTTGCCAAGTCCATCATCCTGAATCGGGTTGGCGACACGCGGCCGCGGTGGCGCCATTTGTTCAGCGCCGAAGTAATCTGGAAGCGAACTCTTGCCATGTCTGTCTCTCCGTTGGCTGGGGGTTGATGAGACAGAGTGTTGCCGCCGCGCCCGGGCTCGACCATCCCGCTCAGGGCGGAAACGGGCGCTCGCGCTTCACCCCTGGAAGGGCTCCCCTATTCGGGGGACGGCGCCGCATGGCGCCAGTAGCGCCCGGTCGCCTCACGCTCGCACGTGCCGATCGCGCTCTGCGCGGACCTCCAACGCCAGGCCCCGCAACTGGGGCTGCTCAGCGTGTGGATGCCGCGCTCGTGCAGGCGCGCCAGCACCTCGGGCACCGGGTGGGCAAAGCGGTTGCGGTAACCGGCCTGAATGACGGCCGTCTGTGGCGCCACCGCATCCAGGAATCCGGCGGTCGACGAGGTGCGGCTGCCGTGGTGCGGCACGATCAACACGCTGCTGCGCAAGGCCGCACCGAACTCGGCCACCAGCGCCGCCTCTTGCTCATGTTCGATGTCCCCGGTGAGCAAGGCGCTGGCACCCCCCGCCGCGCTGATTCGCAGCACGCACGACATGGCGTTGGACTTCAAGGTGCGCACATAGTCACTGCCTTGCGGCCGCAGCACATCGAAGCGGACAGCGTCCCAAACCCACGACTGGCCGGCCTCGCAACGGGTCTGGCGTGGCGCGAGTGCCAACAACGGATGACCGGCTTCCAGTGAACTGAGCACCTCGCTCACCGGCAGGCCCGTCAGCAGCGCGCGTGCGCCGCCCACATGGTCGATGTCACGGTGGCTCAGCAGCAGCTTGTCGATGCGCGCCTCACCTCGTGCGCGCAGCAGCGGCAGCAGCACCCGCTGGCCGGCATCGCTGTCGCGCGAATACTGCGGGCCGGCATCAACCACCAGCAGGTGCTCGCGTGTGCGCACGAGCACGGAGGTGCCCTGCCCCACATCCACCGCCAGCAGTTCGAACTCGCCGATGCCGGGCAGCACGCGTGCCGGCCACAACAGCGGCAGCAGAAGCGGCAGGGCCAGCAACTTGGCCCGCCAGGGCAGCGGCAACACCAACAGCGCCGCCGCCAGCAAGCCCGCCAGTTGTGCCCAAGGCGGCGCCACGGGCGCCACCCACACCGCGCCGGGCACGGCGGCCAGCCACGCCAGCAGCAGCGTCAGTTGCTGCACGACCCACGCGCCGAGAGTCCACAGCGGCGCGCCGGCCACGCCCAACAAGGCCAGCGGTGTGATCACCAGCGTGACCAGCGGAATCGCCACCAGGTTGGCCGCAAAACCCACCAGCGAGAGCTGGCCGAAGAACACCAGCGTCAGCGGCGCCAGGCCGAGCGTGACGCGCAGTTGCGTGCTCACGCCCTTGCGTGCCGCGCCGAAGAAACGCTGGCCCCAGCTGCGCCATGCCGCGGACGAAGTGGGCTGCGGGTTTGAAGGCGTTTGCTGAACCGGCGCCGAGGCCATCAGCAAACCGACCGCGACAAACGACAACCAGAAGCCGGCTTGCAACAACGCCCACGGGTCGAGCGCAGTGACCACCACCGCAGCCGCCAGCAACACCAACAGCCAGGGCCAGCGCAGGCCCATTGATTGCAGCAGCGTCACCGTGGCCAGCATCCACACCGTGCGTTGGGAAGGCACCCCCCAACCGGAGAACAGCGCGTAGGCCGTCGCGGCACACAAGCCGCCCCAACGTGCGGCCAGTGGCACCGGCAGCCACAGCATGGCCGCGGCGCTGCACCGCCACAGCGCAGCGATGCCCAGACCGGCCAGCCACGCGAACATCGTGACATGCAAGCCGCTGATCGACACCAGGTGGGCAATGCCGGTGCTGCGAAACAGGTCCCAGTCTTCGCGCTCGATGGCGCCCTGGTCGCCCACAGCCAGCGCGGCCAGCACACCGGCCGCACGCCGGTCGGAGACCTGCGCGTCGATGCCGTCGCGCACCCACTGGCGCAGGCGTTCGACGGGATACGCCGCGGCGCTTTCCAGCCGCAGCGCCGGCACGTCACGCACATAGCCGGTGGCACGCACGCCTTGCTCGAACAGGTACAGCTCGTAGTCAAAACCATGCGGGTTGATGTTGCCGTGCGGCTGGCGCAAACGCACCGTGAAGCGCCAGCGCTGGCCGGCCCGCAGTTCGCTTTGCGGCTGGCTCAGCACCGCGTCTTCGTGAAAGCCTTTGTACCAGCCCAACGCAATAGTCGCCGGTACGCTGACGGTGCGGCTGCCCAGGCTGGCTTCATCGACGCGAAACCGAAACCGCAAACCCGACGCGCCGAGTTGCGGCAAGCTCGCCACCACACCGGTGACCACCAGGTCCTGCCCTTCGAGCGGCGCCGGCAGCGCCTCGGCCAGGCGCATCGAAGCGCGCCAACCCGACGCACCCGCGCCCAGCAAGACCGCGCCGATCACGCCGGCAACAAAGGCCCGCCGCCAGCGCCACGCAGCGATCAAACCCAATGCACCGATGGCCAGCGCCGCGCCGTACACGGCCAACGGCAACAGCGCCTGCTCCCGCAAATGCAGCGCCACCCCTGCCAGCCAAGCCAACGCCAGGCCGCCCAAGCGCCACCCGGTGTCGGTTCCTCCCATGGCCGCAGTGTAGGATTTGCGAATCAATCATCCGACCCGGGAAACCCATGTCCTCCATCTACGACCGCCTGAAGGCCCTGGCCATCGAACTGCCGCCGTTGACCATTCCCGCCGCCGCCTACGTGCCGTTCGTGCGCACCGGCAATCTGATCTTCGTCTCGGGCCACATCGCCAAGCGCGACGGCAAGGCCTGGGTCGGCCAACTGGGCCGCGACATGGACACCGCCTTGGGCAAGCGTGCCGCGCGCGGCGTGGCCATCGACCTGATGGGCACCTTGCACGCCGCGATCGGCGACCTGGGCAAGATCAGCCGCATCGTCAAGGTGATGAGCCTGGTCAACAGCACGCCTGAGTTCACCGAACATCACCTGGTGACCAACGGCTGCTCCGAACTGCTGGGCGAAGTGTTCGGCGACAAGGGCGCCCATGCACGCAGCGCGTTCGGCGTGGCGCAGCTGCCGATGGGCGCGTGTGTGGAGATCGAGCTCATCGCCGAGCTGGCATGAGCCCGCAGGGCCGCCCCAAGGGCGAATACCGGAGTGCGCAGCTCGAAGGTACTCCAGTGAGCGCGCCGGGCCGCCCCAAGGGCTCATGTTCCCGCTTGGCGGGACCGGCCAAAGGCCGTTGGGTGCCCCATTGACCATGGCGATGCAGTTTTCGCGCGTCACCGCGCGGCAGCGCCTGGTGGCGATGGCCGCGGCCTGCGTGGCCGCGGTGGCCGCGGCGCTGGTGGCGCAGCACGGCTTCGACATGCAGCCCTGCCCGTGGTGCATTTTGCAGCGCGTGATTTACCTGGCCCTTGCCGCTGTGTGCGTGCTTGCCGCCGCCTTGCCATCGCGCGCGCTGCGCGTCGCGCTCAGCGGCCTGGCGCTGGTGCTGACGCTGCTGGGCGCGGCCTCGGCGATTTACCAGCATGTGGTGGCGGCCAAACTCGCGTCGTGCAACCTGACGCTGGCCGACAAGATCATCACCGCGCTGGGCATTGAATCGCTGTTGCCCGAGCTGTTCCAGGTCACCGCCACTTGCGCCGATGCCGCGGTGAGCGCGCTCGGCGTGCCGTTCGAGTACTGGAGCCTGGCGTTGTTTGCGCTGCTGGCGCTGGTGGCGGTCTCGGTGCTGGGGCGGCTGCGGCACACCGCGTGATACCGATTTCGCTCGAACAGACATCTGTGGTGGTAGACAGTCTTCCGAGGGAGCGGATGCAAGGTCAGCGCGTCGCGCCGCGGCTGCTCCCGAGGTTTCGAACGAGGTGCCCGTGAGGTTCTCGGCGGTGGCAGCGGGCTGAAAATCATCAGGCGTGGCTAGGCGCCGCGCCCCGGCTTGACCGCGTCGGGGTTTTCGCGGATGTAGTCGCGCACGATGGAATCGAAACCGTCCGGCGGCAGCAGGCCCAAACCGCGCGCCCGCGCCGCATTGACGCGCGCCGGCCAGGTGGCGACGATCTTCATGATCACCGGGTCGGGCGTCCAGTCGATCAACGCGGCGGCGGCCTTGCCGGCCACCCGCTCCAGAGCGGCAGCCATCTCGCCGGTGGTGGTCATCAGCGACGGCAGGTTCAACGCGGTGCGCGGGCCCCACTCGGCATCGTTGGCCTCGGCCGCGCGCAAAATGCCCTGCACTGTGAGCGCCGGGGACGACAACGCCACCTCGGTGTCGCGCGGCACCGGGCAGGCACCGGCCACGCCGGCCAGCGGCTCGCGAATCATGCCGCTGAAAAAGCTTGACGCCGCACCGTTGGGCTTGCCGGGGCGCACGCTCACCGTCATCAGCCGCACATTGCGGCCGCGGATGAAGCCCTTGCGCGCAAAGTCGGCGGTCAATTGTTCGCCGATGTATTTTTGGATGCCGTAGCTGGTTTGCGGCGTGGGCAGCGTGTGGTCCTGGATCACCTCGGGCGTGGGCTGTTCGGGCGAATTGCCGAACACCGCCAGCGAACTGGCGAACACCAGCGTGGGCCGGGTCTGGAGCGCGCGGCAGGCTTGCAACAAGCCGCGCGTGGCGTCCAGGTTGCTGCGCATGCCGAGATCGAAGTCGGCTTCGCATTCACCGCTGACGGCGGCTGCCAGGTGGAACACGATGTCGGTGTCCGCCGGCAACGCGGCCACGCCGTCGGGGCCGGCCTTCAGCAAGTCGTTCAGCTCACCCACGACCGCCCGCACGCGCGCGTCGGCCAGCAGGTCGGCCGGCGCGGTGGCGCGGTCAACCAGCGTGAGGCGGGTGATGCTTTGCGGCGCGGCCCCGGCCAGCGACAGCGCGCCCTTGCGCAACAGCGCACGCGCCAGTTGCACGCCCACAAATCCGGCACCGCCGGTGATCACGATCTTCATGCTGCTTCCTTCATTGACTTACCTTGAAAACGCTTCGCGTCAAACCCCGCGCTGGAGCCGCTCGCCGCTGACCCAGGTGGCATGGAAACCGTGCGGCACGCGCTGCGGAACGCGCAGGCGCGCCACCGGCCCTTGCGCCACGTTGGCGGCGTCGAAGATGTGCACGAACGACGCCTTCTTCAGGTCGTCCCAGACGAAGCCCACCAGGTAGCCATCGTCTTCTTCCTTCCAATGGTCCCTGGGCGCAAACGGCGCTTCGCTGAACCGGCGGTGCACGCCTTCGTGGTACGTGGTGCAACGATCCTGCGCCAGGTCGTAGCGCACGATGCCGCAAAAGCGCGGGTCCTCGGGCTGGTGCTGGCGCGCCATCAGCACGTTCCACGAGTAGCGCGTCTTGTGGCCCAGCATGGCCGAATTGATGACCGGGAACTCCTGGTTGACGATGTCGTCGATGACACGTTCGCGGGTCTGCCCGGTGCGCAGGTTGAAGCGCCATTCGTGGAACACGTAGTCGTTCTCAAGCGTGGCCAGCAGCTTGGGGAACCGGCCCGCATCCACGTCGCCGCGCGCATCGAGCGGCGTGCGAAACGGCGTGCCGGTCATGACGATCTCGGTGCCGCCCTGGCCGTCGTCTTCCTCCCACGCATTCGACACGTGGTACAGGTAGGTGGGCTTGGCTTCGAACCAGCGAATCTGCGCGGGCCTGCCATGGCGCGGCACGACGCCAAAGCGCGCCGGCAGGTCGGCGTAGAACTTGAGCTTGTGGCGGCCTGCCGCCAGCGCGTCGCTGTCCTGGAACAGCGGCAGGTCGTGCAGGATGGTGTGATGGGCGGTGATGGCCATGTCGTGCGGCAGGCGCGGGCCGGGCAAGGCCACGGGCATGAAGGTCTTGAGTGCGCCGAAGCGGTCCATCACACCGTAGTGCATGTAGGGCGGCTCCTTGGCGTAGGCGAAGAACAGGAACTCACCGGTGCGTTCGTCGACCTTGGAATGGGCCGAGATCGGCAGGCCGGCCAGGCGCGGGTCCAGCGGCAGCTTGCCGACGGTGGACAGATCGCCGGGCCGGCATTGGTACACCGCGCCGCCCTGGTACCACATCGTCACCAGATGGCCGGCATAAAACTTCACGTCGGTGTTGGCGGTGTTCTTGATCGGCGCATCGGGCCGGTCTTTGCGCGGCGGGTCCTTGATGCCTTGCCACAGCGCCCGGCCGGCGTGCAGTTCCTCCTGCAAACCGTCGGTCAGGATCCAGCGGTTCTGGTATTGCGCGCGGCCCCCTTCGAAGCGCACCGCGTGCAGCATGCCGTCGCCGTCGAACCAGTGGTAACGGCCATCGGCCTCGAAGCGCCGGTTCGGGCCGTTGCGCACGTGCATGCCGGTCAGGTCTTTCGGAATCTCGCCTTCGATGTCGGTCAGATCGATCGTCAACTCTTGCGTGACGGGTTCGTAGCCGCCTTGCAAAACCGGAATGTCGTTGTTGCCCATTGCGCTGCTCCTTCGGCCGATCCAACCGCTAACTACAACCCCAGATAAGCCTGCTTGATGCGGCTATCGCCCAACAACTCGCTGCCCGGCCCCGACAACACGATGCCGCCGTTCTCCAAAACATACGCGCGGTCGGCCAGGCGCAATGATGCGGCCACATTTTGCTCGACCAGCATCACCGAGATGCCGTTGCCATGCAACTGGCGGATGACCGACAGCACCTCGATCACCACCGCCGGAGCCAGGCCCATCGACGGCTCGTCGAACATGATCAGCCTGGGCGCGCCCATCAGGCAGCGGCCGATGGCCAGCATCTGTTGTTCGCCGCCCGACAGCGTGCCGGCCGGTTGATCCAGCCGCTCTTTCAGGCGAGGAAACATCGTGAACACCGCGTCGAGTGTGTTGGCGGCGCCGGCACGGGCGCGCGGCAGCATCGCGCCGACTTCAAGGTTCTCCAGCACGCTCATGTTCGGAAACACCTGCCGGCCCTCGGCCACCTGCCCCAGCCCCAGGTCGCAGACGATGTGGCTGGGCAGGCCGGCGATCTCGCGGCCATCGAAGCGAATCGATCCGCCGCGCGGCGCCAGCACACCGCCAATCGCGCGGATCAGCGAAGTCTTGCCGGCGCCGTTGGCCCCGATGATGGCGACGATCTCGCCCTGGTTCACCTCCAGCGACACACCGTCCAGCGCCTGCGCGTCGCCGTAGAACACGGCGAGATCGCGCACGCTCAGCAGTGGCGAAGCGGTGCTCAAAGCGCTTCCGCCCCGAGGTAGCTTTGCAGCACGCGCGGGTCTTGCGTCACCTGCCGCGGCGTGCCGTGCGCAATGATCTCGCCGTGGTGCAGCACGTAGACGCGTTGCGCCAACGCCATCACCGCGCGCATCACATGCTCGATCAACAGGATGGTGACGCCCTGCTCCTGGTTGAGTCGACGAAAGGCATTGACCATCACATCGGTTTCGGTCGGGCGCAGGCCGGCCATCACTTCGTCGAGCAACAACAGGCGCGGTTGGGTGGCCAGCGCGCGCGCCACTTCGAGCCGCTTGCGATCGGGCAAGGTCAGGCTGGAGGCCGGCCGGTGGCGCAGCTCGTCCATGTGCAGCGCGGCCAACGCGTTGCGCGCACGCTCGCGCGCTTTGGGCCCGCTGGCGTTGCCGCGAAAGCCGCCGACCATCACGTTGTCCAGCACGCTCATGTCGGCAAACGGCTTGACGATCTGGAAGGTGCGGCCGATGCCGGCGTTGCAGATCTGGTCGGCACGCAGTCCCGCAATGGCGCGGCCTTCGAATTCGATGCGGCCCGTGTCGGGCGCCAGCGCACCGGCGATCAGGTTGAACAGCGTGGTCTTGCCCGCGCCGTTGGGGCCGATCAGCGCGACCATTTCGCCGGAATGAACTTGCAGCGACGCGTCGGCCACCGCGCGCAGGCCACGGAAGCTCTTGGAGACACCCGCCACATCGAGCAATGGCGCCGAGCTCATCGCTTCGGCTCCTCGGTGGGCTCGGCGACCTCGCGCGTGAAGCCCCAATGCCGCGCCAGCGCAGGCCACATGCCGTGCGGCATGAACATGATGCACAGCCCCAGCGCCAGCCCGTAAAGAATTTGCTTCAGCCCCGGCGCTTCGATGCCCATGGCTTGCAGCAAGCTGGTCAGGCCCTCGGACATCAGCGTCAACAGCGCCGCGCCAAGGATCGGCCCGAACAGCGTGCCGACCCCGCCGATGATGGGCGCCAGGATGATCTCGATAGATCGCCCCATGTTGAAGATCTGTTCGGGGAACAGGTTGTTGTAATAGAACGCGAAGAACACACCGGCCAGCGCGGTCAGCGCCGCTGAAATCTGGATCGCGATCATCTTGTAGGCGAAGGTGTTGACGCCGGCCGCGCGAGCCGCCTCTTCGTTGTCGCGGATGGCACGAAAGTAGTAGCCGGCGCGGCTGCGCATCAGCCAGGTGGTCAGCACAAACGCCAGCACGGCCAGCGCCAGCGCCAGGAAATAGAACATGCGCGGGTGGCCGCGCAGGTTGAGCCAGTCGGTGCTGTCTTGCTGCACGACCTTGAGGAAGAAGCCGCCCGAGCCGCCGACCCATGCGAAGTGGTCGAAGCCGACGCGCGTGAACTCGGCGAACGCAATCGTCAGCAGCGCGAAGTAGGTGCCTTTGATGCCGAACCGAAACGCCAGCCAGCCGATCAGGCTGGCCACCGCCACGCACACCGCCACCGCCGCCAGCATGCCCAGCCACGGTGTGAGGCCAAACTGTTGGTAAAGCGCGGCGGCGGTGTAGGCACCCAGACCCACATACAGCGCATGGCCCAGCGAGAGCTGGCCGCACAAGCCCATCATGATGTTCCAGGCCTGGCCGACAAAGGCGAAGTACAGCACCAGGATCATCAGCGACAGCGCATAACGGTCCAGCGCCAACGGCGCCAGCAGCAACAGCGCCAACAATGCGAGCAGCGCAAGGCGTGCGCGCTTGGGTGCCTCAGAGAAAACCGCAACGAATTCGCTCATTGGGACACCCCGCTCGCCGTGGACGGCGAGCGACCCTCCGAGAGGGTCGGGCCTGGCTTGGGGCGGCCCGGCGCGGCGGCCCGTGTGACATGGCTTGGCGCTGGATGTCTCATTGATCCGGCCGCGGCTCAACGCCGCGCGAACAAACCTTGCGGCTTGAACGCCAGCACCACGATCAGCAACGCGAACGATGCCATGCTCTTGGCCGACGGCGTGAACACGATGCCGGCCGCGGCTTCGGACATGCCGATCAGCACGCCCCCGGCGAGTGCCCCGGGCATGGACCCGAGCCCGCCGATGATGACGATGATGAACGCCAGCAGCGTGTAGGCCGGGCCGGATGACGGCGTCACATCGACCAACAAGGTCAGCAAGGTGCCGGCCACACCGACACACGCGCAGCCGAGCCCGAACGCCAGCCCATACAAGTGCGCCACGTTCAAGCCGACGACGCGCGCGCCGAGCAGATTGTCGGCACAGGCGCGAATCGCCTTGCCGAACTTTGTGAAGCGAAACAGCGCCCACAGCAGCGCACAGCTGAAAAGCGCGACGGCGGCGCAGACCACACGCACCTTGTCGACCAGCACCGGGCCGAGCTGGTACGAATCGAGCGCGTAGTCGACCTGCACATTGCGCGCATCCGGGCCGAAAGCCAGCAGCAAGCCGTTGACCATGATCAACGCCAGCGCCAGCAGCAGCATGAACTGCGAATGTTCGGGCCGGTCGATGAACGGGTTGATCAGCGCGCGCTGCATCAGGTAGCCCAGCCCGAAAAACCCAAGCGCCACCGGCAACACCATCCACAGTGGGTCGACCTTGAGCGCGGCAAAAGCGATGACGGTGGCGTACATCGCCAGCGCCATCAACTCGCCGTGGGCGAAGTTGACGATGCGCACCACGCCGTAGATGACCGACAGCCCCAACGCCATCAGCCCATAGACCAGGCCGGTCAGCAGGCCGCTGAGGAGCACGTTGGCGACCAGGTCCAGCGGCATGCGGTGCGCTGATCGGCTTGCGGATCAGGTGCGCGAGTTCCAGTCCGGCACCGGGAACACCGGCGTGGTTTCCGCGCTCGCCGCGGGCAGCACCACCTGCGGGCGCAGCTTGCGGTTCTGGATGCAGGCCGAGGCGATCTCGGTGTTCTGGCCCTTGGCGTTGAAGGCGATCGGGCCGCCGAGCATCATGCGTTCGGTGATCTTGGTCTGGCGGATCGCGTCGGCCAGCGCCGTGCCGTCGGCCGAGCCGGCGCGCTTGAACGAATCGGCCGCCACCATCATCGCCTCGACCGTGAAGCCGACGTTGAGCGCATGGAACATCAGCTTGTCTTGCGGGAAGGCCTTGGTGAACGCGCGGTCGATCATCCCGGTGAGCTTGGCTTTGGGGTCGTACCAGGGAATGTTGGAGATGCAATATTCGGAGTACTTGCCCAGCGTCTTGTAGAACGCCTCTTCGTACATGCCGGGCGAGCCCGGGCTGATGATGCCCATCGGGTTGTAGCGCTGCTTGACCATTTCGCGCACCAGCAAAATCGCGTCGTTGAGGCGGCACACCAGCATCACGATGTCGGCGCCGCTGGCCTTGGCCTTGGCCACCTCGACCGACAGGTCGCGCGCGGCCGGGTCGTACGAGATGGTGTCGACCAACTTGAACGGCAGGTAGCTCAAGGTCGGCAAGATGCGGTCTATGGCGCCCTTGTTGGCCATGCCGAAAGTGTCGTTGACATGCATGAACACACAGGTGCGCGGGGCGGTGCGGGTGGCCTGGAACAGGTCGCGGTACAACGCCAGGCCGTTGCGGATCAGGTCCACCGAGGTGGGGAAGTTTCGGAACGTGTACTTGTAGCCCTGCTCGGTGATGGGCGGCGCGGCGGCGATGTTGATGACGAACGGCAGCTTGCGCTGCTCGGCCACTTGCGCGATGGCCGACGACGCACCGGAGTCGAATGCGCCGATCAGAATTTGCGCACCGTCGTTGATGAGCTTTTCGGTGCGCGAGCGCGCCTGGTCGACGTTGGACTCGAAATCGACGTTCATCAATTCGATGTCGACGCCATAGAGTTCTTTGACGATGCCCACCGAAATATCGGCGCCGCGCTGGCACGACTGGCCCAATTGCGCCAGCACGCCCGACTTGGGCAACAGCACGCCGACCTTTAGCCTCGCCGGCTGGGCCCGCACCAGCGCCGGGAACCAGCCTGACGCGGCCAGCACCGACCCGCCGGCCACAAGTTGATGGAAGCGGCGGCGGCTGGGGGGCAGGAGCGCAGCGACTGGGAGGCTCGCGGCAATCTGGGTTTTCATGGTCGCTCCGCAGGTTGATTCGGGTTGCGCAACTGTACGACGGGCGCCTGGGCCTGACCACCGCATTGGCCCGCATTGGCCCGGGTGTCGGCCCTGAGCGGCCCGCGCTGAACCTCGTCCACGCAACGCCGGTACACGCCCCCCCTAACTCAACGGTCGCACAGGCAAACCCTAGGTGGTGCATGCACCACGATGAGCAGAAAATCGATGTCGGTCTCGGCGTGCAGCGTCATGTCGACTCAACCCAACCACCCCAGGAGAGACAAACATGCGTTCAGGCAAGCCTTGGCAGCGTTCCAACCATCGCGCGCAGAGTCCCTCGCAACCGGCAGCCTGCCTGTCCGCGGTGTTGGCGCTGCTGGCGTTGCCCGCCATCGCCACGGCGGCCGGCGTCAGCGTTCGATTCGACCTGTCCAACCCGAACGGCAGCCCCTTCCCGAGCGACCGCTTCACGCAAGTCGACTGGACGCAGAAGACCTTCCGCCGCGTCAACCTGCCCAAGCCGGACTGCGCCGTGATGCCCTCCGACTGCGCGGACATCGATGTCATCAACACGCTCGATGGCTTCAACACCCAGCCGCGCGTCACGGTGCCCTTCAGCGGGCCCATCGACCCGGCCACGGTCAGCAGCGACAGCGTCTACCTGGTGAACTTGGGCGACACGCTCAGCGGCCTGGGCTTCGGCCACAAGGTCGGCATCAATCAGGTGGTCTGGGACGGGGCCACCAACACGCTGATCTTCGAGTCGGACGAGCTACTGGCCGAGCATTCGCGCTACGTGGTGGTGGTCACCAACAGCGTGCGCGACCTGGCCGGCGATCCGATCGAGGCGGGCCGGTTCGGCCGCTTCCACCGCGGCGAGAAGAACGGCCACGACAGGGACGACGACAACGATGTCAAGGACTACGGAAAGTCGCTGCGCGATGGCATGCATTCGGCCCGCGCGCCGCACCATCGCATCGCGGCGCTGAGCCTGTTCACCACGCAGAGCGCCACCTCCGATCTGCGCAAGATCCATCGGCAGATCAAGCACTCGCACCCGGCGCCCGCCACGTTCATGATCGCCAATGGCGGAACCGCGCGCGCGGTGTTTGCGGTGGCCGACGTGAAAGGCATCCAGTTCCATCGCCAAACCGGCACCGTGGCGACGCCAACATCGACGGGCTTCACCGATTCGCTCCTGTTCACGCCAGCGCTGGACGTGGTCAAAGGCGCGGTCGCCAGCATCGCCTTCGGCAAGTTCACCTCACCCGACTACCAAAACGCCGCCAAGCTCATTCCCGCCACGCCCACGCTGAGCGGCCACCCGCACCCGCTGGGCAGCAACGAGCTGGTGTTCGAACTGTTCGTGCCCAGCGGCGACAAACCTGCCGG
>JANNDW010000113.1:0-10043 GCA_031378125.1 Methylibium sp.
TCCACAGCTTGAGCATGTAGTTCAGGTCCCACTGCAGCTCGGGCGCCGAGCGGCCGATCCCGGCGGTGCGCGCGATCAGGCTCATGCCCTTGGGGTATTCGAGCTGGTCGAGGTTCTCTTTCAGCTCCTCGCGGTCTTCGCCCTCGATGCGCCGGCTCACGCCGCCGCCGCGCGGGTTGTTGGGCATCAGCACCAGGTAGCGGCCGGCCAGGCTGACGAAGGTGGTGAGGGCCGCGCCCTTGTTGCCGCGCTCTTCCTTCTCCACCTGCACCAGCAACTGGTCGCCGTCGCGGATCGCGTCCTGGATGCGCGCGGTGCGCACGTCGGCGCCTTCACGGAAGTAGTTGCGCGAGATTTCCTTGAACGGCAGGAAGCCGTGGCGGTCTTCGCCGTAATCGACGAAGCAGGCTTCGAGCGAGGGCTCGACGCGGGTCACGACCGCCTTGTAGATGTTGCCCTTGCGTTGCTCGCGACCTTCGATTTCGGTCTCGAAGTCCATCAGCTTCTGGCCTTCGACAATCGCCAGGCGGCGTTCTTCGGGCTGCGTCGCGTTGATCAGCATGCGTTTCATGTGCTCTCCTTTGCGCGGCCTTCGAAAATAGGCCACACATCACCCACAGTCGCTGCCGGCCCAGTGCCGGCGTCGACGATTCGATGCACGAGAAACGCGGAAGGAAACCTGAGAAGGGTGTCGCCCTGGACTGCCGGTTCGAGGCGACGGTCAGACGACCGGCACCTCGGGCAGCGTTGGCGCGTGCGAGGCAGTGGGGTGGGCAGGGCGCAGCATGCTCAACTGCCGCGAGGGCAGGCTTGCACGCGCCGCGCGCTTGTCGATGGGCCGCATCCGCGCAGCGCAGCTTTTGCCTGGCGCATCGCAGGCGAGAGGCCTGGGCGGCAAGCGCGAGGAGCGCTGTGGGTTGGGGACCGGGGTCAACATCCGCTTGGGTGTCACTGGACGCAAGGTGAAAGCCTTGAGGACTTTGGTGGGCTCAAGGCCCGGTGCCGCTGTCGCTCTCATCTTCCGCCTGAAAAACCTTGTGGGTGGCTTCGTTCTTCGTTTGCTCTTGCGCACCGGGCCGGTTGCCGCAGCGTCACTTGGGGACGTCTGCCTGCCACCGCGACCGATGCGCTGCATCACCTGTTGGTCGAACGCTGGGTTCGGCCGCCACTTGCCGCCATCACTTCGGAGCCGCCTCTTGCGAGGGGCTTGCGAGGGAATTGCGAGACTAAACTCTGAAAAATCAAACACTTACGGCAGCAACGTGGTGCATAACATTATAAGGGCCAAAGCCGTCCCCGGCCTGGGCGCCAAGGCGTTGGAGGTCCCGGGCCGCGAACCGCCGGCCGTGCACTATGTCCGCATTGATGAAGCCTCGGAAGGCCAGCGGCTCGACAACTTCCTCGTCAAGCTCCTCAAAGGCGTGCCCAAATCGCATCTGTACCGGGTCATCCGATCGGGTGAGGTGCGTGTC
The DNA here is from genome assembly GCA_031378125.1 of Methylibium sp. Lineage (GTDB taxonomy): Bacteria > Pseudomonadota > Gammaproteobacteria > Burkholderiales > Burkholderiaceae_C > LGRD01. Next base: position 1,473 of record JANNDW010000113.1, read on the forward strand.
AACAAATGCCGCGCGGGCGCCGACACCAAACTGAGCCTGGGCGACGAGGTTCGGGTGCCGCCGGTCAGAACGTCGACGACCGGTGCCCAACGCAGCCGAGAGGCGCCGGCCCGGGAGTTTCCGGTGGTGTTCGAAGACGACCACCTGGTCGCTATCGACAAACCGGCCGGCGTGGCCGTGCACGGCGGCAGCGGCGTGAGCTCCGGCGTGATCGAGCAGCTCCGCCAGGCGCGGCCGCAAGCGCGCTTCCTGGAGCTGGTGCACCGCCTCGACAAAGAGACCTCCGGGCTGCTGCTGATTGCCAAGAAGCGTTCGGCCCTGGTGGCGCTGCAAGACCAGTTGCGCCAGCGCCAGGGTGACAAGCTCATGGTCAAGACCTATGCCGCGCTGGTGATCGGCAGCTGGCCCGAGGAGCGCAAGCTCATCGACGTGGCGTTACACAAATTCCTGACGCCCGAAGGCGAGCGCCGCGTGCGCACGGTGGATGATGGCCATGAAGACGGCAAGCGGTCGATCACGCTGGTGAAAGTGGTGCGGCGCTTCAAAGGCTTCACGCTGCTGGACGTGACCCTCAAGACCGGCCGCACGCACCAGATTCGGGTCCACCTCAGCGCCGAGGGCCACGCCATCGTCGGCGACGAAAAGTACGGCGATTTCGCTTTCAACAAGGCGCTGGCGCGCGGCGAGGCCTTGCCCGCGCACCGCTTCGAGCGCATGTTTTTGCATGCCCGGCGGCTGCGCCTGCAGCACCCTGCCACTGGTGAGGTGATCGAGCTGGCGGCGCCGCTGCCGGCAGAATGCAAGGTCCTGCTCAAGGCGCTTGACCCATGACCCGACCCTGCCAGTTCGACCTGATCGCCTTCGATTGGGACGGCACGCTGTTCGACTCCACCGCGCTGATCGCGCGCTGCATCCAGGCCGCCTGCGCCGACGTGGGCGTGACCGTCCCCAGCCTCAAGGACGCAAGCTACGTGATCGGCATGGGCCTGAGCGAAGCCCTGCAGCACGCCGCCCCCGACCTGCCGCGCGAACGCTACCGCGAGATGGGCGAACGCTACCGCCACCACTATTTCGCCAAGCAGCACGAGGTGCTGCTGTTCGATGGCACGCTGGACATGCTGCAGTCGTTGAAGGCGCGCCACCATGTGCTGGCGGTCGCCACCGGCAAGTCGCGGCGCGGCCTGGACGAAGCGCTGAACGGCGTGCAGCTCAAGGGCATGTTCGACAGCACCCGCACGGCGGACGAGACCGCCTCCAAGCCCGACCCGATGATGCTGCTGGAGCTGATGGCCGAGTTCGGCGTGGCACCGCAGCGCACGCTGATGGTCGGCGACACCACGCACGACCTGCAGCTGGCGGTCAACGCCGGCGCGGCCAGCATCGGTGTGAGCTACGGTGCCCACGACCATGCCGCCTTCAATGCATTTCCCACGCTGCACGTGGCGCATTCGGTGGCCGACCTGAACGAGTGGCTGGCCCAACATGCCTGAGCCAGACCCAAGCACAGGGTTCGATTCAGAGCGCCAGGGCCTGCCGCTGTGCCGGTCCGGCGACCTGGCCGAGAAGGGCCAGGCCCTGGTGTTCGATGTGCTCCACTTCCGCGAGCCCGCGCGTGCCTTTGCGCTGCGCTTCGACGGCCGGGTGGTGGCCTACCTGAACCGCTGCGCCCATGTGCCCACCGAGATGGACTGGCAGCCCGGCGAGTTTTTGGACAGCGGCCGCGAATTCATTCTGTGCTCCATCCACGGCGCCGCCTACGAACCGCGAACCGGACGCTGCGCCGGCGGCCCCTGTGGCCGCGGTTGGCTCACCGTGATCGAGGTCGCTGAGCGCGACGGCCGTGTGTATTGGTATCCTTCGCACGATACCCAACCCGCCTTTGCCGATTGACGCGCCAACATCGCGCTTCAACAGAAGGTCGAAAGTTTTCATGACCCCCCAAGACGAATTTCCCGCGCCCCCTTCGGCCCCGGCCGCTGCGCCAGCAAGCTCCGAGTCCGCGGCAGGCGCGGCGTTGGCAGCGTCCATTTCGACCGACCGGGAGTCGCTGAACGGCGTCATCGAACGGTTTGCCCGCGACTATCTCCAGGACCGCCGCAGCGAGCGCCGCTGGCGCTTCTTCACGCGGCTGGCGTGGCTCATCCTGTTTTTGGTGATCCTGTTCATGTTGCTCGCCAGCCGCGGGCGTGCGAGCGCGCCGATGGGCCCGCACACCGCGCTGATCGAGGTGCGTGGCGAAATTGCCGCCGAGGCCGAAGCCAGTGCCGAGAACCTGCTCCCCGGGCTGAAACTGGCGTTTGAAGACGCCGGTGCGCAGGCCGTGGTGCTGCGCATCAACTCGCCCGGGGGCAGCCCGGTTCAGGCCGGCATCATTCATGACGAGATCCAGCGCCTGAAGAAGCTTCACAAAAAGAAGGTCTTCGCCGTCGTCGAAGAAACCTGCGCCTCCGGGGCCTACTACATTGCCGTCGCCGCCGACGAAATCTACGCCGACAAAGCCTCGGTCGTCGGCTCCATCGGCGTGCTGATGGACGGTTTTGGCCTGAACGGCCTGATCGACAAGCTGGGCGTCGAACGCCGCCTGTTGACCGCGGGCGAAAACAAAGGCATCGGCGACCCGTTCTCGCCGCTGTCGGTCAAACACCGTGCCTACATCCAGGCCACGCTGGACCAGATCCACCAGCAGTTCATCAGCGTCGTCAAGGAAGGCCGCGGCGCGCGCCTCAAGCAAACCCCCGACACCTTCAGCGGCCTGTTCTGGAACGGCGAAAAGGCGCTGCAGCTGGGCCTGGTCGACCACCTCGGCAGCCTTGAATTCGTCGCCCGCGACGTGGTGATGGCCGAAGAGATCGTCGACTACACGCCGAAGGAAAATGTCGCCGAGCGGCTGGCCAAGCGCTTCGGTGCGTCGATCGGCGCGGGGGCGGTGAAGGCGTTGCACAGCCTGGGCGGGATTCGGTAGCGTTGACCGTCTCTGCGGCGTCAGGCGGCGCCGCCCGGGTCGGCCATGAAGCGGTAGCCGATGCCCGTTTCGGTCAAAAAGTGCGCCGGTTGGGCCGGGTCCACCTCGAGCTTGCGGCGCAGGTGGCCCATGTAGATGCGCAGGTAGTGGTTTTGCTCGGAACTGCTCAGCCCCCACACCTCGCGCAGCAAATGCCGGTGCGTCAGCACCTGGCCTTCATGGCCGATCAGCGCGGCGGCGAGTTTGTATTCCACCGGCGTCAAGTGCACAAGCTCACCCCGCCTGCGCACCAGGCGGCGCGTCAAATCAACCTCGCATTCACCGAAGCTGATGGGCTTGTCGGTGCTGGCACCGCCCCCGCCGTAGCGGCGCAGCGCGGCACGCACTCTGGCCATCAGCTCGCCGACTGAAAAAGGCTTCACCAGATAGTCGTCGGCACCTGCGTTGAGCGCGTCTATCTTGTCCGTCTCGCCGGTGCGCGCCGACAGCACGATCACCGGCAACTGGCTCCAGCCGCGTAGGTCGCGAATCAGTTCCATGCCATTGCCATCGGGCAGGCCCAGGTCCAGGATCAGCAGGTCAGGCTTGCGGGTTCCTGTCTCGATCAGGCCGCGGCGCAGCGTGTCGGTCTCGAACACGATGTGGCCTTCGTCCTCCAGCGCCTGGCGCACAAAGCGGCGAATCGCCGGGTCGTCTTCGACGATCAGCAGGCGGGCCGGGTTGTTCATGCGGTCATTGTGCCGGCGCGCCTTCGGCACGACGTCTGGCTTGCGCGTCCATCGGCGAGAGAGCGTCCTCCGAGGGCTCGGCCAATGCAGGCGCCTCGCGGTGCGGCAAGGTCCAGCGCAACACCGCGCCATACCCTGGCGGCGGCCGGTTGGACGCGCTGATGCGCCCGCCATGCGCCTGCACGATGGCGCGGCAGATCGCCAGGCCCAGGCCCACGCCGGGCGTGCTCGATTCCTTGTCGCCACGGGTGAATTTGCGGAACAGGTCTTCGGCATCAACGCCTGGCAGGCCTCGGCCCTCGTCGGCCACTTCGATGACCATGTGCGCGCCGTCGCGGTGGGCCGTCAGCATGATGGGCGTGCCGGCCGGCGAGTACTTCGCGGCGTTCTCGAACAGGTTGGCCAGCACCCGTTCCAGCAATACGGCGTCGCCATACAGCAGTGGCATATCAACCGGCAAATCGACCCGCACAGGGTGGGCCGCCAGGGCCGGCTCCACCGAGCGGATGGCGCTGCCGGCCAGTTCTTCCAGGGACTGCCAGTCCCACCGCAGCGTCACGCTGCCAGCTTGCAAACGAGCCATGTCCAGCAGGTTGTTGACCAGTTGCGCGGTGCGCAGCGATTGTTCGGTGATGGCCTGTGCGGTGGCGGCGTGCGCCGAGCCTTCGCGCCGCAGCGACTGCGCCAGCGTTTCTGCCATGCCGACCACCGCCGTCAGCGGTGTGCGCAGGTCGTGTGACAACGCGGCCAGCAGCGAATTGCGCAGCCGCTCCGACTCCATCGCCAAGGTCGTTTCTTGCGCCACCGTCACAAAGTGCACGCGTTCGATGGCAATGGCCACCAGCGCCGCATACGTCTCCAGCAACTGGCGCTGCTCGGGGATCATCAGCAGGCGCGGGTTGGCCGGCTCCACCGCGATCACACCCCGCGTCCGCATGGGCGCGAGCAGCGGCACGTAGAGCAGGCGGCTGGCCGGCAAGGTGTTGGTGCCGGCGCCCGCGGGCTCGGCATGGTCGAAGGCCCATTGCGCCAGGCCGATGTCCAGCGCGGGCGTGTCGCCCACGCCTTCAGAGGCGACGATCAGCCGCTCGTGCGGGTCGGCCAGCAACACGCAAGCCTTGGTGCGGAAGGCGGCTTCGATGGCGCGGTCACCGATCTCGGCCACCTGTTCCTGCGTCAGCGCCTTGCCAAGTTCACGCGCAATCTCATAGAGCCGGCGCGAACGGCCTTCACGGTCGCGTGCCACGCTGGCCTGGTAACGCAACGAGGCCGTCAGCTGGCCAACGACAAGGCCCACGATCATCATCACCGCGAAGGTCAGCAGGTATTGCGCGTCGTGCACGGTGAACGAGAAGCGCGGCTCCACGAAGAAGTAGTCGAACGCCAGCACATTGACCACGGCCGCGGCCAGCGCGGGCCGGCGGCCGAACTTCACCGCCACCAGCACCACGGCCAACAGGAACAGCATGACGATGTTGGCAAGCGCCACGGAGGGCAGCAGCGGCGTGGCCAGCAGCGTCACGACCGCGCTGGACAACAGGGCCCAGCCGTAACCCGGCCACGGGCTTGTGCCGGCGTGCACTCCGGCCTCAGCTGCGGCGGGCCGAGCGGGTTGGCGGCTGGGGCCGTCAGTGGCGACGACCATCAATTCAAGGTCGGCAGAGGCCCGCGTCACCCGCTCGGCGAATGTTTTGCGGGGCCACACCATCCACGTCGGCGGCGGGGTGGGCCGGCCGCAGACGATGGTGCCGAGGTTGTGTTCACGTGCGTAGGCCACCGCCTCCAGCGCCGTGTCGCGGCCGCTCAGCGTGGCGGTGACGGCACCCAGCGATTCGGCCAGCTTCAATGTCTGCAGCACCGCGCGGCGCTCGGCGTCGGGCAGGCGCTGCAACGCAGGTGTTTCCACGTACACGGTGTGCCACGGCGCGGTGCTGCGGTTGGCGCGCCGGCTCGCGGCGCGCACCAGCTTGTCGGCGCGCGTGTCGGGGGCTACACACACCAGCAGCGCGTCACTGGTCTGCCACAGGCGCGGGCTTTCTATGCCCATGTGTTCGCGCCGGTAGCTGCGCACGTCGTCGTCCACGCGGTCGGCGGTGCGGCGCAGCGCCAGCTCGCGCAGCGCCATCAGGTTGCCTTTGCGAAAGAAGTTCTGCACCGCGCGCTCGGCCTGCTCGGGCAGGTAGACCTTGCCTTCCTTCAGGCGCCTGAGCAGGTCGTCAGTGGGCAGGTCGACCAGCACCACTTCGTCGGCATCATCAAACACATGGTCGGGCACGGTCTCGTGCACGCGGATGCCGGTGATGCCGCCCACCACATCGTTCAGGCTTTCGAGGTGCTGCACGTTGACGGTGGTGATGACGTCAATGCCCGCCGCCAGCAGTTCTTCAATGTCTTGCCAGCGGCGCGGGTGGCGCGAGCCGGCGGCATTGCTGTGCGCCAGTTCGTCGACCAGCAGCACGGTGGGCTTGCGTGCAAGCGCAGCGTCGATGTCGAACTCGCTGAGTGTGCGGCCCCGAACGTCGAGCTTGCGCAGCGGCAGCAGCTCAAGCCCTTGCAACTGTGCGGCGGTTTCACTGCGGTCATGGGTTTCGATGATGCCGACGACCACGTCGACCTGCTGCTCGCGCAGTTTTTGCGCGGCCTTGAGCATCGCGTAGGTCTTGCCGACACCGGCCGAGGCGCCGAAGAAGATCTTCAGCGTGCCACGCGCCGCGCGCAGTTCCGCCGCCTGGCTGCGTGCCAGCAGGGCGTCTGGGTCGGGGCGGTCGTCGTCAGACATGCGGCCAGTCTAAATGGACCCCCCCGAAGCGGCTCACGCCGCTCCCCCCAGGGGGCAACACCAGCGGCCCGGCAAAGCCGGCTCCGCGGCGTTCGCTTGAGAAATGCCCTCATCGCGTTGCTCAGCGCCGCTCGGCGACTGTCTTCCCGTCGAGTTCGAGATTCAACGCCAGCACGTTGACGCGCGGTTCGCCCACCACGCCCAGCCACGGCCGCTGCGCGTGGCGTTCGATCAGGGCCAGCACCGACTCCACGGCCAGGCCACGTTCACGCGCGATGCGGGGTGCCTGGTAGATCGCGGCGGCGAGGCTGATCTCCGGGTCCAGGCCACTGCCTGATGCGGTGACCAGGTCGATCGGCACCGCATGTGCATTTCCGCGGTCCGCGGTGCGCAGCGCGGCAATGCGATCCTTCACCGCATCGGCCAGCGCCGGGTTGTTGGCACCCAGGTTGGAGCCGCCCGACGCGATGCCATTGTTCGCCATCGGGCCGGTGGCCGAGGGGCGTGACCAGAAATACTTCGGCGCGCTGAACGACTGGCCGATGAGAATCGAACCCACCGCCTTGCCATCGACCGTGACGATGGAGCCATTGGCCTGGTGCGCAAAGGCGACCTGCGCGATGCCGGTCACCAGTAGCGGGTAGGCCACGCCGGTGATGGCAGTCAGCAACACGAAGATCGATAGGGCGGGGCGGATGGAATTCGTTAGGGTGTTCATTGGGGTGTTACTCGGTAAGTTTGCTCAGTGCGGTGTGTGCGGTGCGGTGGGGTGCCGCGCTGCCACCGTTTGGGGTTTGCGACGAACAGCAACAACGCGCTCGTGCATCGCTACCGCGTTGGCTCTTTCGATGCACACCACAACCGTTTCCGCAAAGGCGCATCCGGGCGGGCCGGAGGGCGCCTCTGAGGCGGCGAGGAGCGGAGGGCTTGTGGCCCCGCGCGCAGCGCGTTCGTGAACTGACTCGGCGCCGCTGTTTGAGCGCAGTGAGCGTAGCGAACGTAGCGAGTTCGGCGACGGGGCCGCGAGTCCGAGCACCGCAGCGCAGTCGGCGTACCCGCCGACTGCCGAAGCGAAGCGCTCCGGCCTGCCCGGACGCGCCTTTGCCGCGCAAACCTTTGCATGCAGGGCAGCCGCTCAAGCGCAGCGGCGAGCCGAAACCCATTCCTCCGCTACCACTCGACAAAGTGCGCCTCATTTCAACCCCATCACCGACAACACCATGTCGATCAACTTGATCCCGACAAACGGCACCAACAGCCCACCCACGCCGTAGATCAAAGCATTCCGCCGCAGCAATGCAGCAGCCCCCAGCGCCCGATACTTCACGCCCTTGAGCGCTAACGGAATCAGCACCACGATGATCAGCGCATTGAAGATCACCGCCGCCAGGATGGCCGACGACGGCGAGGCCAGGCCCATCACGTTGAGCTGGTTCAGTTGCGGGTAGGTGGTGGCAAACGCGGCGGGGATGATGGCGAAATACTTGGCCACGTCGTTGGCGATGGAGAACGTGGTCAACGACCCGCGTGTCATCAGCATCTGCTTGCCGATTTCCACCACCTCGATCAGCTTGGTCGGGTTGCTGTCCAGGTCCACCATGTTGCCGGCTTCCTTGGCCGCCTGAGTGCCGCTGTTCATCGCCACCGCCACATCGGCCTGCGCCAGCGCGGGGGCGTCGTTGGTGCCGTCGCCGGTCATCGCCACCATGTAGCCGTCGGCCTGGTACTTGCGGATCAGCGCCAGCTTGGCTTCGGGTGTGGCTTCGGCCAGCACGTCGTCCACGCCCGCTTCGGCGCCGATGGCCGCGGCGGTCAGCTTGTTGTCGCCGGTGATCATCACCGTCTTGATGCCCATGCGGCGCAGTTCGCCGAAGCGCTCCTTGATGCCGCCCTTGACGATGTCCTTCAGCTCGACGACACCGAGGACCTGGGTGCCGTCGGCGACGACCAAGGGCGTGCTTCCGCGGCGTGCGGTGTCCTCGACGATGCGCGTCACGTCGCTGAAGAAACTGCCGCCCAAGGCTTCGACATGCTTGCGCACGGCATCCGCCGCGCCTTTGCGAATCTGCCGGCCGTTCCAATTCACCCCGCTCATCCGCGTC
>JANNDW010000123.1:0-3218 GCA_031378125.1 Methylibium sp.
AAACCGATGCTGCTGGCAAAAGTAGCCCCCGACTCATCACTGGCGTACTGGGTGTGGCTCTGGCCATAGAAGGCGGCGAAGGCTTTGTTGGCCATGCCGTCTTGCTTGAGGTACCAGGCGGTGAAAGCGTCGGGGTCGAAGACAGGCTCGGTGAGCGCTTGCGGCCGGCCCGACGCATCGGGCAGCGCGGCGCCGCTCTCGTCGGTGACGTACAGGGTGTGCGTGCTTTTCGCGCCACGCTCGTCGATGGTGGCGACGCTGCGCGCCCGCTCGAGCGGGGCCGGCGTTCAGCGCGTGGGCGGTTTTGGCGACGCGCTGGAGGTCGGCGTGCTGGGCCAGACCCCGCTCGGGCAGCCTGCCGTCACCGGACAGGGCTCACGCGCGTCAGGTGGAAAAGTTCGCCAAGATCGTCGACAGGTATCGCCCCGTGCGGCGGTCCAGCGACGCGGTCACCATCGTCATTGGGCAGGCTGGCATCTGCCCAAGCCTGCCGCCGTGCAGGATCGGCAAGCCGAAATAGACGAACTTTTTGTCACGGTTCTCGATTGTCCACTTGCTGCCGGTCGCTACGCGAAGAATCTCACCCAAATACAGCGCTGCGCCACCTATAAACGCCGCTTCCGACGGTGGCCGGCTGTCTGCCACGCCGGCGTAGCGGGTCAACAGCCAAGCCTCCAACTTGTCCAGCGATGCGGGTGTGCCGTCCAGTTGTTGGCGCAGTGGCTCAGGAGCCGAGGTGACAAACGCCTCGATGGCATCGTCCATGTGGGCCAACCAGGACTGGAACTGGTCACCGGTAGAAGCTTCGTTCATCTCAATGCCCGATTTTGTACTTGATCCCCGCGCGGTCAAGCGCGTCCAGCAGAGGCTGCGAGGCGGTGTCGCGGAAGACCCACTCAACCTGCCAACCCAGGCGGACCAACTCGGCGTCCCTCCGCAGTTCCCACAGATTGTCGGCGCTGGCGGTTTGGTAGCCGGTCTTGTATTCGATGCCGCGCTGCGTTTCCGGGTCGGCAATATCGAGCCGCCGCGGCGATTCGACACCATCGACCACCGGGTAGACCGTCACTTGGCGGGCGCCCCAGCCCAGTGTTTCGTGATACGCCTTCTCAGCCGCATTGGCGTCAAGCGCACGCACCTGATTCTGCTCGTAAGTCGTCGACCACTGCCCGTAGTCCCACTCGCCACCGCGTTGCTGGTAGTAGTCCCAACTGGCCGCTTTGTGTTCCGATGATCCGGGCGCACCGATACCACGACTCTCAATGATCAGGTCATCCAGCCGCATCTGTTCTGCGGGCAGCGTCTCGGTCGTCGGCAGTGGCGGGGTATAGGCCGGATAACCCGGCAGCGGCTGCGGGCGTTCGCCATCGGCAGGCAACGGCGGCGTGCCCGCCGGCGGCGCGGGCGGCGGCACATTGATCATCGGCGCGCCGATCCGGTCGCGCTCCTCGTCGGTGAGCATCGACCGGCCCTGCAGCTGGTCGAGCCGCACCTGGCCCTGCAGGGTCTGCCAGTTGCCGTTGGCATCCTGTTGCTGCAGCTGGCCATAGAGCTCACCCGGCCGCGTGAAGAAACGAGTCCCGTTACCCAGGTCGACCGCCTGCTCGGTGACGTTGGTCGGCGTGAACAAGGCCAGCAAAACGGTCGCTGGCAGCGAGGCCAAACGGGCCAGCGCGCCGAGCACGCGCGCGGCGCCGCCGGCGAGTTCGGCAGCTGTGATCGCTTCGCCGGTTTGCGTCAGCACCAGCGTCGTGCCGGCGGCCGTGCCCAGCGCCAGGGCGTCGCCTTGAGCGACCACGGTGTTGCCCCGCGCATCGGTCAACTCGGTGCGTGGCAGGCGCTGGCCCACGACCACGACCGGCTCCAACTGGATCACGCCCGGCGCGTTGTCAGCCGGTGCCGTGACCACCACCGTCTGGTCGACACCATCGGCCACAACGCGCCAGTAGACGCGGCCCGCGTCGTCCACCCGCGCCGTGACCGTGGCGCCGGCGGGCAGCAACTCGGGGTTCGGGAAGGCAGGCTGCTCGCCCTCGATGGGCCGCAAGGTCCCGGTGGGCGGCGCGGTGCCGGTGGGCAGCACCGGGCGGCCGTCACCAGCGATCCAGATCGGCTGGGGTGGCGCGCCCGCCGACGGTGGCGTCTCCGAGGGAACCGGCGCAACCGATGGCGGCTCGCCGGCGGCCGGTGGCTGCGAGGGTGCCGCCGGGCTGTCTGCGACCGGCACGCCCTCGACGGGAGGCGCCGGCGCTTCGACCGCGGGCGCCGGCTCATTCGGGGCCGGTACGACTGGCGCGGCGCCATCGGCCAGCACCGGTTGCGTCACCGGCGCGCGCGCCCCCTCTTTCGGAAACAAGTCATTGATGAACGCACTGGCAAACCCATAACTCGGATCGTTCGGGTTGCCCAGCGCGCGGATGGCCGAGCCCAGCACCCTTGCAAAGCCCTGCGCGGCCAGGCCCTCGGCGGCCGTCATCGTGCCCTTGGCCACCGCCTCATCGATGCCCTTTTGCAGGTTCGCACCCGCCGCGGCGGCCAGCCCGGAGGCGAAGCCCGCGATCGCCCCGTCCTTGAAGCTGCCACCCAGCAGCGCCTGAATGCCGCCCTGCACCGTGGTGCGCAGCGCAATCGTGCCGGCCGTGCTGCTCACGCTCAGCGCCTCGCCCAGGCCCGTCATCAACCCGGCCGTCAGCGCCCCCGACAGCGCGCCCTGCAGCACCCCCTTGAACGTGAGGTTGCCGCTCATCGCGCCGCTGGCCACCGAGGCCGCGGCACCCACCACCGCGGCCGACGCCACGGCCCCACCCACACCGCCGCCCACCGCGGCCGAGGCCGCCGGCCCCAGCGTGCCGGCCGACACATACGCCACCGCCGCCACGACGACGATCTGCGCCACCGTCTCGAACCAGTCCCGGCCCTGGTGGATGTTGCCGGATGAGGTGGCCCAGCCCGCTTCCAGATCGAAGCCCACCGCCGCGCTGTCATTCAACTCCGGCGGGCTGTTCGGATCGATGCGCACCAGCTCGCGGTGCGCCATCTGCCCACCCAGCCCCGACAGGCTCCAGTTCGGGTTGTCAAAACCGATGCTGCTGGCAAAAGTAGCCCCCGACTCATCACTGGCGTACTGGGTGTGGCTCTGGCCATAGAAGGCGGCGAAGGCTTTGTTGGCCATGCCGTCTTGCTTGAGGTACCAGGCGGTGAAAGCGTCGGGGTCGAAG
>JANNDW010000125.1:0-25942 GCA_031378125.1 Methylibium sp.
TTGCCATCGTGACCTGCGCGCCGGCGTCTTGCAACTTGACCCAATCGATCAACCCGCTGCCGAGAAACAGGTTGGAGGTCGGCGAATGGGCGATCTGCGTGCCGGTCTCGGCCAGCAGGGTGCGGTCGGCGTCGTCCAGCCAGATGCCGTGTGCCAGCACCGAGCGGTCGGTCAACAGGCCGTGGCGGTGGTACACGTCGAGGTAGCTGCGCGCGTGCGGGAACAGCTCCGCCACCCATCGCAGCTCGGCGCGGTTTTCGGCCACGTGGCTTTGCATGTACGTGCCCGGGTGCGCCTTCAGCACGCGCCCGGCCATGTCGAGCTGCGCCGGCGTGCTGGTGGGCGCAAAGCGCGGCGTCACCGCGTAGGCCAGCCGGCCCTGGCCGTGCCAGCGCTGGATCAGGTCAATGCAGTCGCGCTCGGCGCCGTCCACATCGTCGCGCAGGTCGTCGGGCGCGTGGCGATCCATCAACACCTTGCCGCAGATCACGCGCATGCCGCGTTGCAGCGCCGCGGCGAACAGCGCGTCGACCGAGGCCTTGTGCACCGTGGGGAACACCACCGCCGAGGTGGTGCCGTGCGCCAGCAGCGCATCAAGAAATCTGGCCGCGCCCACGGCCGCGACCTCGGGGTCGGCATGGCGCCGCTCGGCCGGAAAGGTGTAGGTGTTGAGCCATTCCAGCAACTCAGCGCCGTGGCTGGCAATCACCTCCAGCTGGGCGCTGTGCACATGGGTGTCGATGAAGCCGGGGGTGACCAGCCGGCCGGCATGGTCGTCGCGCTCCCATGTCGCGTCCGGCGCGGTGGCGCTGCGGCCTGTGATGCGCCCGCCCTCGATCAACAGCCAATGGTCGGCATCGAAGCGAACCCGGGCCGCTGCGACAGCGCCGAAGCCGGGGTCGGCGCACACATCCAGCAGGTCGCCGCGCAAGGCAACCCGGGCGGGGGATGCACCGGTGTTCGGCATGGCGGCTCAGTTGGCGCGCTGCGCGCGGCTGCGTTGCAGCATGCCGTGCGACGCCAGGTTGCGGGCCACATCGCGCACCAGGTCGCGCAGCCAGCGCGCCGACGTGGACGCATGGGTGAGGTCGTGCCACAGCTGGTAGTAGGTGAGCGCGGGAAACGGCACCGGGCAGCGCACGATGCGCACCGGCAAGCTGTCGACATAGCGCAAGCAGAACAGCCGGCCGGTGGTGAGCACCAGCAGGCTCTGCGCCACCATCAGCGGGATCAGGCTGAAGTGCGCGCTGCGCACCACGACATCGCGCGCCAACCCCAGGCTGGTGAGGTGCTCGTCGATCACGCCGCGCGCATTGGCGTGGGTGGGCGTGGGCGCCACATGCTCGCAGGCCAGGTACTTTTCCTGAGACCAGGCGCGGGTGGCCGACAGGCGCGTGACCGGGTGGTCCTCGGCGACCAGGCAGACGACTTCGTCGCTCACCAGCTTGGCCAGGTGCAGCTCGCCGGGGGGTTCGAGCCAGTTGCCGATCACCAGGTCCACGTCGCCCGCACCCAGGCTGCGGCGGTAGTCGAAATCGCCCGACAGCGGCAGCAGTTCCAGGCGCACCAGCGGGGCGAGTTTCTTCACTTGCGCCACCAGCTCGGGCAGGAACAGCGGGTCGAGGTAGTCGCTGGCCGCAATCCGAAAGGTGGTGGTGCTGGTCAGCGGCTCGAATCCTGCCGAGCGGCTGCGCGGGCTGAACAGGCGGTTGGCCTCTTGCAGCAGGCTGGCGGCCGGGCCCAACAGTTGCAAGGCCGTGGCGGTGGGCGACATGCCGTTGCCCGCGCGCACCAGCAACGGGTCGCCCGTTAGCTGGCGCAGCCGCTTGAGCTGGGCGCTGACGGCGGGCTGTGTGCTTTGCAATCGCAAAGCCGCCCGGGAGACGCTGCGTTCGGTGATCAAGGTGTGGAGGACCCGAATGAGGTAGACCTCAATGTGGTCGAAATCCAGACGCTGTGCCATACGGGCTACCTGATATGCAGTATGGTGGTCATCGTATACATACCCGGGCCGTTCGGGGGTAACTTTCGAGAACCCTTCCAGGCGAGCAATCCGCATGAGCATTCAGCCGATCCGGTTTTTTCATCAAGGCGAACTTGTCGAGGTCAGCGGCGTGCACCCCACCCGTTCGGTGCTCGACTGGCTGCGCGAAGACGCGCGCTGCACCGGCACCAAAGAGGGCTGCAACGAGGGCGACTGCGGCGCCTGCACGGTGGTGATCGGCGAGCTGCCGGAACATGTGGACGCACCCGGCACGGCCGTGCGGGGCTTGAGCCTGCGCACCGTCAACGCCTGCATCCAGTTCCTGCCCACCTTGCACGGCAAGGCGCTGTTCGCGGTCGAAGACCTGAAAGCTTCCAACGCCGGCCAGCTGCACCCCGCCCAGCAGGCCATGGTCGAGTGCCACGGCTCGCAGTGCGGCTTCTGCACCCCCGGCTTTGTGATGTCGCTGCTGGCCACCTATGAGCACCACCAGGCAGCGGGCACCCGGCCGAGCCGCCAGCAACTGGCCGACGACCTGTCGGGAAATTTGTGCCGTTGCACCGGCTACCGGCCGATTCTCGATGCCGGCCAGCGCATGTTCGACCTGCCGCAAGTGAGGCTCGACACCGCGCCGGTAGTCAAAGCATTGCGCGGCATGGCCAGTGACCAGACCTTCCGCTACGCCGCCAGCAACGGCCAGGCGCAGCCGGCGCGCACCGACCACTTCTGGGCACCCAAGACACTCGACGCGCTGGCCGCGCTGCGCGAGAAAAATCCGCAAGCGCAGTTGCTCGCCGGGTCCACCGACATCGGCCTGTGGGTCAACAAGATGCATCGCGACCTGGGCGACATTATTTACGTCGGCGATGTCGATGAGCTCAAGCGTGTCGAGGTCCGTGGCGATGAGCTCTACATCGCCGCCGGCGTCTCGCTGGAAGTGGCCTGGCGCGAACTCGCGCGGCGCTTCCCCGAGCTGACCGACGTGTGGCTGCGCTTTGCGTCGGTGCCGATCCGCAATGCCGGCACGATGGGCGGCAACGTCGCCAACGGCTCGCCCATCGGCGACGCGCCACCGGTGCTGATGGCGCTGGACGCGCAGGTCGAGTTGCGCAAGGGCGCCCGCATACGGCGCATGCCGCTGCCGGATTTCTACATCGGCTACATGAAGAACCAACTTGAGCCCGGCGAGTTTGTGCAGGGGCTGGCCGTGCCGCTGTCGGTTTCGGTTCGCCAAGTGCGCGCCTGCAAGATCAGCAAGCGTTTCGATTGCGACATCTCGGCCTTGTGCGCCGGTTTTTCGATCGGCCTCGATGGCGACACCGTTCGGGACGTGCGACTCGCCTTCGGTGGCATGGCAGCCACCGTCAAGCGCGCGGCGCAGGCCGAAGCGGCGCTCACCGGGCAGGCGTGGACGCAGGCCAGCGTCGATGCCGCCAAAGCCGCGCTGGCGCAGGACTTCGCACCCTTGTCCGACATGCGCGCCAGCGCTTCATACCGCTTGCAGGTGGCGCAGAATTTATTGCAGCGCCTTTGGTTGGAGACTCGCACCACAGACCCGCTGCCCATTCAAGCGACCAGCGTCTGGAGCGTCATGCCGCATGAGCTGGGTCTGCAAGGAGCCTAGGATGAAATTGGTTCCCTGCCAGACTGCGCACCCGACACCTTTCGGCCCTTTGCGGCTGTTCGCGAACGACTGCTTTTTTTGCGCGCACCTTGATGGTCTGCGCCGGCCGAGCGCGCCGGGTAGTCAACTCCGCGAATGTCCTCCGGGCCGGAAGAGACCCGGCCCTCCCCCTTTACTTCGCCGACTTGCCCACCCGACGCGCTCGGCTGCATGCCGCGGAGGTTTGCCGCGAACAAGCACCACGCCGCGCAAGATCGGGCCGCTGGGGTGTGCTGATGCGCGAAGTAAAGGGGGAGGGGCGGTCTCTTCCGCCCCGGAGGACATTCGCGCAGCAGCACGCCCCAGTGGCTCGATCCCGCGCCAATGCCAGCGCCCACAAAGCAGACGGTCAACAGCCGCAAAGGGCCGAATGCGGTCGACCGAAACCGCTGCGTGTTTCATGGGTCGTGGGTCGCGTCGAGCGCGGTGGAGAAACTGAGATGAACAAGCCGATCGAAGCCTTCCAATGGCAACCCGCCGAGGCCTTTGCCGACTACCTGAAGAACACTGCGCTGCGCTTCGACGAGCGCGCTGAAAGCGCGGCGCTGAGCAACGGCGCGCGCGTCGGCGTGAGCCGGCCGCACGAGTCGGCACACCTGCATGTGGCCGGCGAGGCGGCCTACATCGACGACCTGCCCGAACTGGCCGGCACCTTGCACTGCGCGCTGGGTTTGTCGCCGGTAGCTCACGGCCGGTTGACCGGCCTGGCGCTGGACAAGATCCGCGCGCTGCCCGGTGTGGTGGCGGTGCTGTCGGCCGCCGACATTCCCGGGCCCAACGATTGCGGCTCGATCATTCACGACGACCCGATCCTGGCAGAAGGCGAAGTGCGCTATGTCGGCCAACCGGTGTTCGCGGTGATCGCACAAACCCGCGACGCCGCACGGCGCGCCGCGGCGCGTGCCAAGGACGTGCTCAGCATCGAGCCGCTGCCCCCGGTGTTGACGCCGTATGACGCGCATGTCAAAGGCCAGTACGTGCTGCCGCCGATGCACCTGGTGCGCAGCACGCGCGAGGGCGGTGCGCGCGCCGCGATCGCTGCCGCGCCACGAAAGCTCAAGGCCACCTTCGAGGTCGGCGGCCAGGAGCAGTTCTACCTCGAAGGCCAGATCAGCTACGCCATCCCGAAAGAAGACGGCTGCATGCTGGTGCATTGCTCCACCCAACACCCCAGCGAAATGCAGCACCTGGTGGCGCATGCGCTGAAGCTGCATGCGCACCATGTGCAGGTCGAATGCCGGCGCATGGGTGGCGGTTTCGGCGGCAAGGAATCGCAGTCCGGTCTGTTCGCTTGCGTCGCGGCGGTGGCCGCCAACCAGTTGAAACGGCCGGTGAAACTGCGCGTCGATCGCGACGACGACTTCATGATCACCGGCCGGCGCCACTGCTTCTGGTACGAGTACGAAGTGGGCTACGACAACGAAGGCCGTGTGCTGGGTGCCGAGATCACGATGGTGTCGCGCGCCGGCCATTCAGCCGACCTGTCGGCGCCGGTGATGACACGCGCGCTGTGCCACTTCGACAACGCCTACTGGCTGCCCGATGTGGCGATGCACGGCTACTCGGGCAAGACCAACACGCAGAGCAACACCGCGTTTCGCGGCTTCGGCGGGCCGCAGGGCGCGATTGCGATCGAGAATATTCTCGACACGGTCGCGCGCACCTTGGGCAGGGACCCACTGGACGTGCGGCGCGTCAACTTCTATGCCAAGGACCCGAGCCGCGGCGAAGCCGATGCGAGCCCCTCTCGCAACGTCACGCCGTACGGCCAGGAGGTTACCGACAACATCATCCACGAACTCAGCGCCGAGCTGGAGGCCAGCAGCGACTATCGAAAACGGCGCGAGGCCATCGCTTCCTTCAATGCGCAAAGCCCGCTGCTCAAACGCGGCCTGGCGCTCACGCCGCTGAAATTCGGCATCTCGTTCAACGTCAAACACTTGAACCAGGCCGGCGCGCTGGTGCATGTGTACACCGACGGTTCGATCCTGGTGAACCACGGCGGCACCGAGATGGGCCAGGGCCTGAACACCAAGGTGGCGCAGGTGGTGGCGCATGAACTGGGCGTGGGCAACGACCGCGTTCGCGTGACCGCCACCGACACGCAGAAGGTCGCCAACACGTCTGCCACCGCCGCCTCCACCGGCAGCGACCTGAACGGCAAAGCCGCGCAGGATGCAGCGGGCAAGATCCGCAAACGGCTCGCCGCGTTCGCTGCGAGCAAGTACGGTGGCGAAGCGAGCGCGGTGCGGTTTGCCAACGACACGGTTCAGGTGGCGGGCCAGACCCTGCCCTTCCCCGACCTCGTGATGCAGGCCTACACCGAGCGTGTGCAGTTGTGGTCCGACGGCTTTTACGCCACCCCCGGCCTGAGCTGGAACCGCGACACGATGCAAGGCCGCCCGTTCTACTACTTTGCTTACGGTGCGGCCGTCAGCGAGGTGGTGGTGGACACGCTCACCGGCGAATGGAAACTGCTGCGCGCCGACATCCTGCACGACGCCGGCCGATCCCTCAACCCGGCCGTCGACATCGGCCAGGTGGAAGGCGCCTTCATCCAGGGCATGGGCTGGCTGACGATGGAAGAGCTGGTGTGGCATCCGCGGACCGGCGCACTCACCACCCATGCCCCCAGCACCTACAAGATTCCGACCGCCAACGACTGCCCGCCGGTGTTCAACGTCAAGCTCTACGAGGGCGACAACGTCGAAGACACCATCCACCGCAGCAAGGCCACCGGCGAGCCGCCGCTGCTGCTGCCGTTCTCGGTGTTCTTTGCGATCCGCGATGCGGTGTCGGCGGTCGCTGGGCACAGGATCGACCCCCCGCTGTCGGCGCCAGCCACCAGCGAATCCATTCTGCGAGCGATCACCGCGGTGCAGCGCGGGGCCTGAAATGACCGCCCCCACGTCGCTTCGCTCCTGCCGACCGGCAAGCATGCCGATCGGCGCTGCGGCGGGATGTCCCCGAGCAGTCGGGGACATCTCTTCCGCCTTCGCCCCCCCGAGGGGACGCTCAACCGCCTTGGGGCGGCCCGGCGGCGGCTGAGATGCCCCCCTTGCAAGACACGGCGGCGGCCTGGCTGACGGCGGCCCGCAGCACCGTGCTGGTCGAAGTGCTTGAGGCGCGCGGGTCCGTGCCGCGCGAGGCCGGCACGCGCATGCTGGTGAGCGCGGACGCATGCGCCGGCACCATCGGCGGCGGGCACCTGGAACTCAAGGCCATTGCGCAGGCGCGTGCGATGCTGCAAGCGGCCGACACCTCACCCCAATCCGCGCACTACCCGCTCGGCCCGGCGCTGGGGCAATGCTGCGGCGGCGCGGTGAGCCTGGGCTTTTCGATGTTCGATGCCGCCGCGCTGCAAGCCTGGCCGCGGAGCGCGCCGCACTTTGCGCTGCAGCTGTATGGCGCGGGCCATGTCGGCCGCGCGATTGCGCGCGCGCTCGCGCCGCTCGATGTGCTGGTCGACTGGATCGATGAACGCGAAGACGAGTTCCCGGCCCAGTTCTTCGAACCCGGCACGCCCTGGCCCGCGAACATTCGCAAACTCTGCGTTGATGCCGTCGATGCCGAGGTGCGCCACGCCGCACCCGGCGCGTTCTACCTGGTGCTGACCCACCAGCACGACCTGGACCTGCAAATCACCGAAGCGATTCTGAAGCGCGGCGACTTCGGCTTTCTCGGTCTGATCGGCTCAAAAACCAAGAAGCAGCGCTTCATTCACCGCTTCGAGCAGCGCGGCATCGCACCCGAACTCATCGAGCGCATCACCTGCCCGATCGGCGTGCCCGGCATCACCGGCAAGGAACCCGAGGTGATCGCGGCGGCGGTGGTGGCGCAGTTGCTGCAGAGCGCCCCCCGAGGGGGTGAGAAACACTTGGGGCGGCCCGGCGTTTGTTTCTTGTGAGCGGAGCCGGTCTCCCTCGATACTCCACGGTCTTGCGCGGCAGGGCCCTGTATTGCCGTGCGACACGGATGAATCGCATGCCGGGGTCTCGCATCAATGGGGAATCGGAGCCTTATGAATTCTCGGAACACCGAGCCCGGTGCGCAGGGCCGCCTTCGCGCGATCCTGGCAGGCCAACTGCGCGCCACGCGCCTGGCGCTTGAGTCTTTTCCCGCCGACCATCCACTGGCCGGCAGTTTCCGCGCCGAACAACTGCGCGCCGTTCTGCGCCTCACGCCGCTGACCATGCTGGCCAACCTGGTCAATGCCAGCCTGGTCTGCGCCGCCTTCTGGAACAGCGTCAACCCCTGGCTGCTGGCGGGCTGGCTGGCGGCCGTGGGGCTGGTCGTCGCGCAGGGCGTTCGTGCGTGGAACACAGGGAAAAGCCGCACCACCGCCTCGGCGCGCGCCATCCGCCGCGCGACCCTTCACGCGTCGGGGCTGGCGCTGATCTGGGCGGCTGTTCCGCTGGCGCTGTTCGAGCACGCCAGCGGCCCCGAGAAATTGCTGGTCAGCGCCATCACCACGGGGATGATCTGCGCCGGCGGGTTTGCGCTGGCCACGGTGCCGGTGGCGGCCACCGCCTATGTGCTGATTCTGTCGGCCGCCGGCGTGTGGACCCTCGTCAGCGCGCAGTTTTCATTGGCGCTGGTGCTGGGCCTGCTGTTGGGCAGCTACGGTTTCATCGTGCTGGCCAGCGTGTGGTCCAACGCGCGGCTGTTCGTGGCCCACCTCATGGGGCAGGCCGAGGCCGAACGCCACAACCAGGTGATCGGTCTGCTGCTGCGCGACTTCGAGGAGCATGCCAGCGACCTGCTGTGGGAAATCGATGCGCGCGGCCGCCTGTGCCATATGTCGGCCAAGCTGCTGGCGGCGTTCGGCCAACCCGTCGAACACCTGACAGCCGCACCGGCCATCGAACTGCTGGCCGCACTGCAGTCCAGGCTGCCGGAAGACCAGCGCCAGCACCTCACGCTGTTGCGGATGAGCCTGGAACGTGGCGTGCCGTTCAAGGATTTGGTGGTGCCGCTGCCCGCCTCCGGCAAGACCAGCTGGTGGTCGTTGACCGCCAAGCCCTTGCTCGACGCGCAAGGCCAGTGCAAGGGCTGGCGCGGCGTGGCCACCGACATCACGGAAGCACGGCACGCCAACAGCAAGCTCACCTATCTGGCCCACTTTGACGCCCTCACCGGCCTGGCCAACCGGCACCAGCTGCGCGGCCAGCTGGCCGACCTGCTGATGCCGGAACGGGGGCCTTCGCAGCCCTGCGCGCTGCTGTGCCTGGACCTGGACCACTTCAAGACCATCAACGACACGCTCGGCCACGCGGTGGGCGACGGCTTGCTGCAAGAGGTGGCCAAGCGGCTGCTGGCTGGCATTCGTCAAAGCGACACCGCGGGCCGGCTTGGCGGCGACGAGTTTGTGGTGATCCTGCGGCGTGTGAAGTCGCCCGGCGAGGCGGCCATGCTGACGCGCCGGCTGCTGGATCATCTGCACCAGCCGTGCGAGATCCAGGGTGCGAGCATCTCGCTGCGCACCAGCATCGGGGTGGCGATGGCGCCGCAGGACGGCACCCAGATCGACACCCTGCTCAACAACGCCGACCTGGCCTTGTACGCCGCCAAGTCGGAGGCACGCGGCGATTTTCGTTTCTTCGAGCCGCACATGGCGATCCAGACGCGCAGGCGTTTGCAGATCGAGCACGGCCTTCGCCACGCCATGGCCAACGGCGAACTGCGCCTGGTGTTCCAGCCGCAGATCGACCTGAACCACTGGCGTGTGATCGGCTTCGAGGCGCTGCTGCGCTGGCTGCACCCCGAGCTGGGCGAGGTGCCGCCGGCGGAGTTCATTCCGGTGGCCGAGGAAGCCGGCCTGATCCTGGAGATTGGCCACTGGGTGCTTCAGCAGGCTTGCATCAGCGCGAGCGACTGGCCCGAAGCGGTGCATGTCTCGGTCAATGTGTCGTCGGTGCAGGCCATGTCCAGCGACCTGTGCGAGACGATTCGCAAGATCCTCGAACCGCTCGGCATGCCCGCGCGCCGCTTGGAGCTGGAGATCACCGAGTCGGTGTTTCTGAACGAATCGCATGCCACGATCCAGAGCCTGCGCGCGCTGAAGGGCTTGGGCCTGCGGATTGCGCTGGATGACTTCGGCACGGGTTACTCATCGCTGGCTTACCTGCGCCGCTTTCCGTTCGACACCCTCAAGATCGACCGCAGCTTCGTGCGCGAGTTGATGTCGCGCGGCGACGCGCGCGCCATTGTCAAGACCATCGTCGGCCTGGCCGGCACGCTGAACATGAACACCGTGGCCGAGGGCGTTGAAGAGCCGCAGCAAATCGACGTGCTGGGGGGCTTTGGCTGCGGTGCCATTCAGGGCCACTTCGTTGCCCACCCGATGGCGGCGAGCGAGGCGCCGGCCTTCATGGCCGCATGGGCGCGGCGCCCGCGGCCCGAGGCGGGGCAACTGCGCAGAACGGACTTGATGGCGCCGCAACCGCCGACGTTGATGCAGATCATGCCGGACGCCTGAACCCGGTTCTAGAGTCGCTCAACCCGATACCGGGCCACCCGCCGGTGGCCCGCGCCTTGCCGGGCCAACCCAATCGCCTGCGACAACACCCGATGAGCCCGGCCGCCCACGAAGCCCTGCCCGTTGACCCCGGCCGGTTGCTGCTGCTGGACGAACCGCGGGAGCAAGCCGATTTCACCCGCACGGTGCAGTCGCCCGGCGGCGCGACACACTCGGTTTCGCAGTTCGCGCTGTCCGGTCTTCACTGCGCCGCCTGCGCCGGCATCATCGAACACGCGCTGATGCAGGTCGAGGGGGTTCTGGCCGCGCATGTGACGACCAGCAGCGCACTGGCCCAGGTCAGCTGGGATCCGGCCCGCACCCGTGCGTCGCGCCTGGTGGCCGCCGTGCAGCGCGCCGGCTATGACGCCGCGCCCGACCTCGCCGCGCCGGCACGCGCGTTGCGCGAGCGCGCCTGGCGGCGTTCGCTGTGGCAACTGTTCGTCGCCGGCTTTTGCATGATGCAAGTGATGATGTACGCAGCGCCGGCCTACCTGGCCGAGCCCGGCGACATCGCTCCCGACCTGCTGCGCCTGCTGCAATGGGCGAGCTGGCTGCTCAGCGTCCCGGTGCTGCTGTTTTCGGCCGCCGACCTGCTGCGCGGCGCCTGGCGCTGCCTGGCCGCGCGCCGCCTGGGCATGGACGTGCCGGTCGCACTGGGCATCGTCGTCACTTTCGTCGCGAGCACCGGCGCCACTTTCGACCCCGGCGGCCTGTTCGGTGTGGAGGTGTACTTCGATTCGCTGACGATGTTCGTGTTCTTTCTGCTGGTCGGGCGGGCGCTGGAGTTGCGCGCGCGACATCGCATCGCGGCCTCGTTGGAAGGGGCGGTGGCCGCCCTGCCCGACAGCGCGGCCCGGATCGAGGCGGACGGCAGCATCACCATCGTCACGCGCCGGCAACTGCGGGTGGGCGACCGGTTGCGGGTGAACGCGGGCCAGTGCTTCGCTGCCGACGGCCGGCTCGTGGACGGTGTGACGCAGGCCAACGAGGCCCTGCTCAGCGGCGAGTCCAGCCCGGTGCTCAAGCGGGCGGGCGACCCCGTCAGCGCGGGCAGCTTTAACCTGACGGCGCCGGTGGTGATGACGGTGGAGCGGCTCGGCGCCGACACCCGCCATGAGGCCATCGTTGCGCTGGTGCGGGGGGCACTGAGCGCACGGCCCGATGCGGTTCGGCTGGCCGACCGCTGGGCCGGTGCGTTCCTCGCCGCCGTGCTGGTGCTGGCGGCCGCCGCGGCGGCGCTGTGGTCGGTCATCGACCCAAGCCGCGCGGTGTGGGTCGCGGTGGCGGTGCTGATCGTCACCTGCCCTTGCGCGTTGTCGCTGGCCACCCCATCGGCGCTGCTGTCGGCCGCCGGCGCGCTGGCCCGCCAGGGCGTGTTGCTGCGGCGTTTGGGCGCGCTCGAAACGCTGGCCCGGGTGGACTGGCTGTTCGTCGACAAGACCGGCACGCTGACCGAGGACCGGCTCGAGCTCACGCGCGTCTTCGCCCAGCCTGCCGCGCTGGCCCTCGGCCTGGACGCGGTGCAGCTGCTGAACCAGGCCGCCAGCCTGGCCAGCCACTCGACCCACCCGCTGTCGCGCGCGCTGGTGGCTGCGGCCGGCACTGCTGCCATTCAGCGCGACTGGCGCGATGTCCAGGAGCGGCCAGGCGAGGGGCTGCAAGCGCAGGCGCCCGACGGCCGGGTGGTCCGCCTGGGCTCACTGGCCTGGGTGCGCAGCGTCGTTGCGTGCGATGTGCGCGATGTGCGCGATGCGGGCGATGTGCGCGATGCGGGCGATGCGCGCGATGTGGCCGGCGCGCCCGACAGGGAGGCCCGCGCCGCGGCGGTCGAACTGTGGTTCGGGCTTGCGGGTGAAGCCTGGGCCCGCTTCGAGATGGCGGAAACGCTGCGCCCCGACGCCGCCGCAACCATCGAGCGGCTGCAACGCAGCGGCGTTCATGTGGCGCTGCTGTCGGGCGACCGCGGTGAACCGGTCGACGCCATGGCCGCGCGCCTGGCTCTGAGCGACGCGCGCGGTGGCGCCACCCCCGAATCGAAGCTGCAGGCCGTGGCGCGCGCGCAGGCCCAGGGCCATTGCGTGGCGATGGTCGGCGACGGATTGAACGACGCACCGGTGCTGGCGCGCGCGGACGTGTCATTCGCCTTCGCGCACGGCGCGGCGCTGTCGCAAGGCCATGCCGATGTGGTGCTGCTGGGCCACCGGCTCGGCGCGGTGGCCGATGCGCGCGAGCTGGCGCAGCGCACGCTGCGCGTGATCCGCCAGAACCTGGCCTGGGCCGCGGTCTACAACGCCACCTGCATTCCACTCGCACTGATCGGCTGGTTGCCACCGTGGGCTGCCGGCCTGGGCATGGCCGGCAGCTCGCTGGTGGTGGTGCTCAACGCGCTGCGGCTCGCGCGGATACCGGCATCGGCATCGGTGCAACAAGCGCCCTGAACCGCATGGACATCCTGTACCTGCTGATCCCGCTGTCGGTGCTGCTGGTGTTTGCGCTGATGGGCGTGTTTGCATGGGCATTGCACGCCGACCAGTTCGACGACCTGGAGCGCGAGGGGGAGCGGATCCTGAGGCCCGATTCGGGCGACCCGCACACCCCGCCTTGACGCCGATCAAGCCGCCGCGCCCGCGCGACTTTGACAATGCGGCCACCTCATCGACGCAAAGTAGCAAGCCCATGGCTTCGGTTTCTGCCGCCGCAACGGACACTGAAGTAAGAACGGTCTACAACGACAGCGTCGTGCGCAACTTCGCGCTCGCGTCGGTGCTGTGGGGCGTGGTCGGCATGCTGGTGGGGGTGTTCATCGCCGCGCAGCTCACCTGGCCCGAGTTGAACTTCGGCATCCCATGGCTCAGTTACGGGCGCCTGCGGCCGCTGCACACCAACGCGGTGATCTTCGCGTTCGGCGGCTGCGCGCTGTTCGCCAGCAGCTACTACGTGGTGCAGCGAACCTGCCAGGTGCGCCTGTTCGGCGACAAGCTCGCGGCGTTCACGTTCTGGGGCTACCAGGGGGTGATTGTGCTGGCCGCGATTTCGCTGCCGATGGGCTTCACCCAAGGCAAGGAATACGCCGAGCTGGAATGGCCGATCGACATCTTGCTGGCGGTGGTGTGGGTCGCCTACGCGGTGGTGTTCTTCGGCACCATCGGCATCCGCAAGGTGCGCCACATCTATGTGGCCAACTGGTTCTTCGGCTCGTACATCTTGACGGTGGCGCTGCTGCACATCGTCAACAGCGCGGCCATTCCGGTCAGCCTGACGAAGAGCTACTCGGCCTATGCCGGCGTGCAGGACGCGATGGTGCAGTGGTGGTACGGCCACAACGCGGTGGGCTTCTTTCTGACGGCGGGCTTCCTGGGGATGATGTATTACTTCATCCCCAAGCAGGCCGAGCGGCCGGTGTACAGCTACCGCTTGTCGATCGTGCACTTCTGGGCGCTGATCTTCACCTACATGTGGGCCGGGCCGCACCACCTGCACTACACCGCCCTGCCCGACTGGGCCCAAAGCGTGGGCATGGTGTTCTCTCTCGTGCTGCTGGCGCCCAGTTGGGGCGGCATGATCAACGGCATCATGACCTTGAGCGGCGCGTGGCACAAACTGCGCGACGACCCGATCCTGAAGTTCCTGATCGTCAGCCTGTCGTTCTACGGCATGGCCACCTTCGAGGGGCCGATGATGTCGATCAAGACCGTCAACGCGCTGAGCCACTACACCGACTGGACGGTGGGCCACGTGCATGCCGGCGCGCTCGGCTGGGTCGGCTTGATCACGATGGGCAGTTTGTACTACCTGATCCCGCGCATGTACGGCCAGACAAAGATGTACAGCGTGCGCGCCATCGAGTTGCACTTCTGGGTGGCCACCGTCGGCATCGTGCTCTACATCGCCGCGATGTGGATCGCCGGTGTGATGCAGGGCCTGATGTGGCGCGCGCTCAACCCCGACGGCACGCTGGTCTACAGCTTCGTCGAAAGCGTCAAGGCCACCTTCCCGTTTTATGTTGTGCGGCTGGCCGGCGGCCTGCTGTACCTGGGCGGCATGTTGATCATGGTCTGGAACGTGGCCAAGACCGCCGCCAGCGGCAGCTACGCGCCGCTGCGAATTCCGCTGGTCGCGGCCCACGCCTGATCGAAGCAGGAAGCGCACCATGGCAAACCCAGACCCGCACGCCGCCAAAGGCTTCTCGCACGAGAAGATCGAGACCAACAATTTCCTGATGATCGTGCTGATCCTGCTGGTGGTGGCGGTGGGCGGCATCGTCGAGATCGTGCCGCTGTATTTCCAGAAGTCGACCACCGAACCGGCGGCCGGGCTCAAGCCCTACACCGCGCTGCAGCTTGCCGGGCGCGACATCTACATTCGCGAGGGTTGCTACAACTGCCACTCGCAGATGATCCGGCCGTTCGTGGCCGAAACACTGCGCTACGGCCACTACTCTACCGCGGGCGAGTTCGTCTACGACCACCCGTTCCAGTGGGGCAGCAAGCGCACCGGGCCCGACCTGCACCGCGTGGGCGGCAAGTACAGCGACGAATGGCACCGAATCCACCTGATCAACCCGCGCGACCTGGTGCCCGAGTCGAACATGCCGGCCTACCCCTGGATGGCCGAGCGGGTTGTCGATGAATCCGAGTTGCCGGGCAAATTGCGCGCGCTGCGCCGCGTCGGCGTGCCCTACAGCGACGCAGAGATTGCCAAGGCGGGCGACGCCGTCAAGGGCAAGACCGAGATCGACGCGCTGGTGGCCTACCTGCAGGTGCTGGGCATCACGCTCAAGTAGGGGACGCGCCATGGACATCAACGATCTCAGAACCATCGTGACCGTGCTGTCGGTGCTGGCGTTTGCCGGCATCGTGGGCTGGGTGTTCCTGCGCCGCAATCGCGAGCGCTTCGACGAGGCGGCCATGCTGCCTTTCGCTGAAGACAGCACCCACCCGAAGCCAGGCCAAAAGGATCAGCCGTGAGCGACTTCTTTCACAACGGCTGGTCGATCTTCATCGCCGCGGCCACGCTGCTGGGCCTGGCCGCATGCCTGTGGCTGCTGGTGATCGCCAGCAAGCGCAAGACGATGGCCGGCCCGGACGGAGACGACGGCAGCACCGGCCATGTGTGGGACGAAGACCTGAAGGAGATGAACAACCCGCTGCCGCTGTGGTGGATGGTGTTGTTCGTGCTGACCATCGTCTTCTCGGTGGCCTACCTGATCGTCTACCCCGGCCTGGGCAACGCCGCCGGAACCTTCGGCTGGACCAGCACCGGCCAGTACCAGGCCGAGCAGAAGGAGTCGAGCGCGGCGATGGCGCCTGTCTATGCCAGGTTCGCCGCGATGCCGGCCGAGGCGCTCGCCAAGGACCGCGCCGCGATGGGCATCGGCGAGCGCTTGTTCATCAACAACTGCGCCACCTGCCATGGCTCGGACGCCAAGGGCAGCAAGGGCTTCCCGAACCTGACCGACACCGACTGGCTGTACGGCGGCGCACCCGAGAAGATCAAGGAGACCATCACCCAGGGCCGCCAGGGCATCATGCCGCCGCTGGCCGCGGCGGTGGGCACGGCCGACGACGTGCGCAACCTGGCCAACCATGTGCTGAGCCTGTCGGGCAGCCCGCACAACTCGATTGCCGCGCAGCTCGGCAAGAGCAAGTTCGGCGCCTGCGCTGCCTGCCACGGTGTCGACGGCAAGGGCAACCAGGCGCTCGGCGCACCGAACCTGACGGACAGGATCTGGCTGCACGGCTGGGGCGAGGACCTCATCGTCGCGATGATCAACAACGGCAAGACCAATGTGATGCCGGCGCAGCAGGGCCGCCTGGCCACGGAGCAAATCCATGTGCTGGCGGCGTATGTGTGGAGCCTGTCGCAACCCGGGGCGGTGGCGTCGAAGTGACGAGCCCGCAAACGAATCCACGGCCTGCCATGCCTGGCGGTGAACCCAGGGCGCCCTGATGAACGACACGCAAACCCGGCGCGTCATTCCCATCCACCCGTCCGACGACGCCGCGGCGGCGGTGGTGTCGATGTACCAGTCGGAAGGCAAGATCTATCCGCGCTCGGTCAGCGGCTGGTTCGCCACCTGGCGTTGGGTGCTGGTGTGGGGCACGCAGTGGCTGTTCTATGGCCTGCCGTGGCTGGACTGGAATGGCCGCCAGGCGGTGCTGTTCGAGCTGGCGTCGCGGCGCTTCTACATCTTCAACCTGGTGCTGTATCCGCAGGACTTCATCTACCTCACCGCGCTGCTGATCATCAGTGCGTATGCGCTGTTCCTGTTCACCGCCGTGGCCGGGCGGCTGTGGTGCGGGTTCGCCTGCCCGCAAACGGTCTACACCGAAATCTTCATGTGGGTCGAACGCCGCATCGAGGGCGACCGCCACCAGCGCATGAAGCTCGACGCCGGCCCGTGGACGGCGCAGAAGTGGCTGCGCAAGGGCGGCAAGCAGCTGGCCTGGCTGGCCATCGGGCTGTGGACCGGGTTCACCTTCGTCGGCTATTTCACGCCGATCCACAGCCTCATGCGGGAGGCACTGAGCTTCAGCTTCGGACCGTGGGAATGGTTCTGGGTGCTGTTCTACGGCCTGGCCACTTACGGCAACGCCGGCTACCTGCGCGAGCAGGTCTGCAAGTACATGTGCCCCTACGCCCGCTTCCAGAGCGCGATGTTCGACAAAGACACGCTGATCATCGGCTACGACCCGCAACGTGGCGAGCCGCGCGGCTCGCGCCCGCGCGCCACCGAACACAGCGCGCTGGCGGCCTTGGGCAAGGGCGACTGCATAGCTTGCACGTTGTGCGTGCAGGTGTGCCCGACCGGCATCGACATTCGCAATGGGCTGCAGTACGAATGCATCGGCTGCGCGGCCTGCATCGACGTGTGCGACAGCGTGATGGACAAGATGGACTACCCGCGCGGCCTGATTCGTTTTGCCACCCAGACCGGCATGGCCCAGCAATGGGGCCGCCCGCAGATGTTGAAGCGCGTGCTGCGGCCGCGGGTGCTGATCTACAGCGCCATCCTGCTGGCCATCGTGCTGGCTTTTGCCGCGAGCCTGGTGCTGCGCAGCCCGTTCCGCGTCGACGTCATCCGCGACCGCGGCGCGCTGGCCCGGCTGGTCGAGGGTGGCTTGGTCGAGAACGTCTACCGCATGCAGGTGATGAACGCGACCGAATTGCCGCAGCGCTACCGGATCAACGTCGCCGGGTTGAGTGGTGCGCACATCGCGTCGAAAGACGAGGTCGAGGTCGACGCCACCCAGGCACGCTGGGTGGCGGTGAACGTGCAATTGGCACCCCAGGCGCTGGGGCCGGGGGCGCATGGTTTGCGCTTCGAGATCAGCCGTGTCACTGATGCCGGGCAGGCCGCCGCGGTGGTGACCGAGAAGTCGACCTTCGTCGTGCCACGGTGAACCAGGAGCCAGCGATGAACCCAGCGCGCCCACCCGCCTCCGCCACAACGGCCACCGCCACCAGCAAGCTGTGTGGCGACGCTCTGCCAACGCCCCTGCCCTGGTGGCGCGTGCCCATGGTCTGGGTCGTGATCAGCGGGCCGCTGTCGGTGGTGTTGGCCAGCCTGGCGACGGCCGTGGTGGCATGGCGCCACATCGACCCGGTGCTCACCGACGCGCGGCCCGGCCATGCGCCGCTGGCCGCCGAGGTGGCCGTGCCCGCCAGCCCCAAGGACAGCCTGGCGCCTGCCATCAAGGCCCGCAACCACGCGGCCACGCCGCAGCGCTGAATTGATGGCCCTGCCCCTCCAGGAGATGCCCATGCAACACCGTGCGTTGACCATCCTGTGGCCCGCCTTCGTGATGGCCGGTGTGCTGGAGATCCTGGTGTTCGCGCTGGTCGACCCCGGCGAGCTTCACGGCTTCGGCGGCTCGGCCGCCGCGTGGCCGCCGCAGGCGGTCTACAGCGTGGCGTTCCTGGTGTTCTGGGCCGTCATCGCGGCGGCATCGGCGGTGACGCTGTGGCTGGCGCCGCCGAGGGTGCCGGACCACAGCCCAGGGGTGTCGGAGTAGCTGTGCATCGATCGCTTTGGCAGCGCAAGGATCAACATGCGGATGCGTCTTCTCTCGCCAGGCGCGAACGGAGCTATCGACCCGTTGCAGTCGCCGCGGCATGCGGGTCACCTGCCCGAAAGCAGGCGAGTCAAGCCCGGCGGTCGATTTCCGGCGGGTGACGGGCGCGCCGTCCGGCCACGGGCCAGCGCGACATCACGAGGCCCCATCGAGGAGGCTCTCATACGGAATTTGCAAGCCGTCGTGGAGTTGTTTGACCATCCGAAGGCTCAACGGGCGCTTGCGGTTGAGCACCTCGGAGACCCTGCCACTCGGGCCGATGTAGGGCTCCAGATCACGCGCTGTCAGCCCCTGTTGCTCCATCCTGAACTTGATGGCCTCAACCGGGTCCGCCGGTCCGAACGCGTAGTGCCTGTTCTCGTAGGCTTCGATCAAGGTCACAAGCACGTCTCTCTCGTCGGCTTCCGGGGTGCCTTCGTCCGCCTGATAGATACTTTCAAGATGACGGAACACCGCACGCAGGTCGTCGTCGGTGCGAATGGGCTTAATAGTCATTGGCGGTCTCCACATTGATCCTGTCGTACTGCGCATGGGTTCCGATGAACTTCACCCAGACGATGCCGGCGCGATATTGCGTTTCGACGACCAAGCGGTACTTGTTGCCGGCGAGATTGAAAACCACGCGGTTGTTTGCGCAGATGCTGGCATTGGCGTAATGGTCCTTCACGGCCTGCGGCGATGTCCAGATGGCCTTGATTGCTTCCTCATGCCAGCTCTGGAGCGAACCCCGCGAATCGCTGAATCCTGGCTCCTCCCAGAACTTCTTCAACGTGCTCTTGGCAATGACACGCATGGCGCTTTCTTGTCTCCCATTTTGGGAGAATTGTAATCGGCCGGCACCCACTGATGCAACGGTCATTGCCGACCCAGGCGTCGCCTGGCGCGCCGCACATGCCCAAGCGGTCCGTGGCCTGCGGATCCAGCTGCCTGGCCCGACGCGGCCCGCAACAGGCTTGATTCGCATCAAGGCTCCGCCGACGATCGACGGCACAGTTCCATCAACCTGGGAGAACCGCATGATCGAGGCTGAAGTTGCCGAGGCAACTGCTGTCACACGAGGTTGTTCCGCTTCGACATGCCGAGCCCACGCATCACGTGCTGCCCAACAGCAGGCCGGTTCGTCGACGCAGCGGCGACCACGTCGTCATGCCAGTGCGTCGTCTTGGCGCCTCATGCCGGTGCGTCGTGGGAGCACGTCATTTGAGCGCGCCAACTGAATGAGCGCGGCCCTGAGCCTGAGCGCGCTGCTGATGGGCCTGGCGGGTGCGCCGCATTGCGTGGCGATGTGCAGCAGCGCCTGTGGCGGCGTGGCCCGCGCCTGTGGCGGCGCGCGGCCGCAGCGCGCGATGCTCGCATTGCAGGCGGGTCGTTTGCTGAGCTACTCGGCGGTGGGCGCGTTGGCGGCGGCCAGTGTGTCGACCCTGGGCGCCTGGAGTGCCGGCACGCCGGCGCTGCGGCCGCTGTGGAGCGCGGTTCATCTGAGCGCGCTGCTGCTGGGGCTGTGGCTGGTGTGGCACGGGCGCGCGCCCGACTGGCTGCGCCTGTTCGGGCAAAGCGTCTCGCACGCGGTGCAGCAACAGGCCCTGCGCTCGCGCCCCGGCGCGGGCCGTCTGTGGAAGGCGGGTTTGCTGGGCGGCGCCTGGGTGGCCCTGCCGTGCGGGCTGTTGCAGTCGGCCCTGGTGGTTGCAGCACTCGCCGATGGACCCTGGCAAGGTGCTTCGGTGATGGCGGCATTCGCCGTCGGCTCCAGCATCGGCTTGTGGGCCGGGCCGGGACTGTGGTGGCGTTTGACTCGCGGCCGGCTCGATGCCGCCAGCGGGCCGCTGACCGCGGCGCGCCTGGGTGGCGCGGTGCTGGTCGGCCTGTCCGCGTGGGCCTTGGGGCACGGCCTGTGGGAGCGCCTCAATCCGGCCTTGTGTTGAGGTCGCGGTGCGCTGCCTTGAGCGCGCCGGGCTGCGGCGCGTGGCCGACCCGAAAGTCATTCAGTCCGGTCACGTCGCGCCCGCGCAGCAACCACAGCGGCCGGGTCGCAAACGACACCGGCACGCCGGTCTGGCCGTCTGCCGGCTTCAGGCCGCGGTCGAACACCGAACTGCCGGGCATGTAGCGCAGCGCCACGCCCGCGCGGCGTTGCGTCGAGGTGTTGACCTTGGCGCCGTGGATCATGTAGACCTCGTGCATTGACATCTGGCCGGGTTCGAGTTGCAGATCGACGGCCTCGCGCGCGTCGAACGCTTCGTCAGCCGTGCGTTGTTGCAGCACCAGATCCTGCCGGTCTTCATGCAGGTGCGGGTGCGTCACTTTCGCGGCGTGCGAGCGCGGAATCACCCGCAAGCAGCCGTTCTCCGTGGTCGACGGGTCGAGTGCCACCCACACCGTGCAATTGGCGAGCGGCCGGATCGGCCAGTAGTGGCCGTCCTGGTGCCACGGCGTTTCATGGCCGTCACCGGCCGGCTTGCAAAAGACATGGCAGCCCCACAGGATGATGTCGGGGCCGATCAGTTGTTCGACCATGTCGAGAATCCGCGGCTCCATGGCCAGCTCCAGAAAATCCAGGCTGCCCTTGACGCCTTCCGGGTTGGCCGCGCCGCCCTGCCCCACCACATGCGCGCTGACGAGTTTTTCGGGGCGCACGCCGGGGTTGTCGCGGATCAGGCGGTCCAGCGATTCGCGCAATCGGTCGACCCTGGCCGCGGGCAACCGGAACGACGGGATCAGGTAGCCCTGCTCGGCGTAGTGGCGGATTTCGGTGTCGCTGAGGTGAGCCATGGCCTTGCTGCGTTCCGGCTGCGTTTCAACACGGCGCCTCAATCCCGCACGAACAGCGTGACCAGCGCCTCGTCGCCGAGCTGGCGGCTCCAGTGGCCGTGCACTTGCGAGTCGAAGCTGGCACCGGCCGGCAACACATCGGCCGAATAAAAATGCTCACCGGGTTTGAAGACCTTCGAGACGCCGCCCTGCAGGCCGATCTCCATTTGGCCCGCCAGGATAAAGACCCATTGCGGCGTGACTGTGCAATGGAACTGGCTGCGAAAGCCGACCGGGCTGTGGCGCAATTGGTAGCCACCGGACATGTGCAATGCGGACAGCCTGGCCTGCGGTGTGCCCTCGGTCAGCGCAACCGCCTCTTCACGAAATTTGGCGCGCCCGTGCGAATCGGTGAACAGCACAACTTTGTTGAAGGTGGACATGGTGCTTGCCTGACAAGCAAAGTCAGCGTGGGGCCGCGGCCATCAGTGCCGCGACAATGGCCGCGGGGGCCTGCGCCACATCGAAGCTCAGCGCGTTTTCGTCGGCGCCGGGAGCCTCCAGAATCGCGAGCTGGCTGGCCAGCAGCGACGCCGGCATGTAGTGCCCGGCCCGGTTCGTCATGCGTTGGGCCAGCAACTCGGGGCTGCCGCTCAAATGCACAAATTTCAAGTCGGGCGCGCCGCGCCGCAAGCTGTCGCGGTAGCTGCGCTTCAACGCCGAACACGACAGCACGAGGCCGCGTCCGGCCCGTTTTGCAGCGGCCAGTTGTTGGCTCAAGGTCGACAACCAGGCTTGCCGGTCGGCGTCGGTCAACGGGACGCCGGCGGCCATGCGCGCGACGTTCTCAGCAGGGTGGAATTGATCGCCTTCGACGAATTCGACGCCCAATGCCGCGGCCAGTTGCTGGCCAACGGTGCTCTTGCCGCAGCCGCACACGCCCATGACGACGATCACGCCAGCGTCAGTCAATTCTTTGTCCACTGCTTGCATCGAACAAGTGGGCCTTGGCGGCGTCGATCTGCAGCCCGACCACATCGTCGGGCTGGGCCGCCGTTCGGCCGTGCAACACCACGATCATCTGCGTTCCGCCCACGTCCAGCAGCAGTTCGGTTTCAGCGCCGGTCGGCTCGACCACGATGACCTTGGCCGCAATCCCCTGGCCGCTGGCAGTGATGCCGATGTCACCTGGGCGAATGCCGTACTGAACCGCCTGGCCGTCCCGGCCTTGCGCCAACGCGCCCACCGGCCAGCGGCTGCCCTGCGCGTCGACCCAACAGCTGCCATCTTGCCGCCGCAGCGTGCCCTGAAAAACATTCATCGACGGCGAACCGATGAACTGCGCGACAAAGAGGTTGCCTGGTTGGTCGAACAGTTCGAGCGGTGTGCCGATCTGTTCGATCAGGCCGTCGTGCATCACCACGATGCGGTCGGCCAGGGTCATCGCTTCGATCTGGTCGTGGGTCACGTACACCGTGGTGGTTTTCAGGCGCTGGTGCAGCGCCTTGATCTCGGCCCGCATGGCCACACGCAGCTTGGCGTCCAGGTTGGACAGCGGCTCGTCGAACAAGAAAACCTTCGGGTCGCGCACGATGGCGCGGCCCATCGCCACGCGCTGGCGTTGCCCGCCGGAGAGTTCGCGCGGGAAGCGGTCGAGCAGCGGATCGAGGTTGAGGATGCGCGAGGCGTTGGCCACCCGCTCTGCCGTGGTGCCGGCCGCCGCATTGCGCAGGCGCAGCGAGAAGCCCATGTTCTCGCGCACCGTCATGTGTGGGTACAGTGCATAGCTCTGGAACACCATCGCGATGTCACGGTCCTTGGATTCCAGATCGTTGACGACCCTGGCGTCGATCCGGATCTCGCCGCCGGAGATTTCTTCCAGCCCGGCCAGCATGCGCAACAGCGTGCTCTTGCCGCAGCCCGACGGGCCGACCAGCACGACAAATTCGCCGTCGGCGATGTCGAAGCCGATGCCGTGGATGACCTTGGTCTTGCCGTAGGCCTTGTGGATATTGCGGAACGAGACGGCTGCCATTCGCTTGCTCTTTCGAAACTCAGGCTTTCACCGCACCGGCCGTCAGGCCCGACACCATGTAGCGCTTGAACGCGTAGTAGATCGCCGCGGGCGGCAGCGCGTAGATAAAGCCGGTGGCCATCAGCAGCTCCCACGGCGAATCGTCGGCCGCCAGAAAATTGCCCAGCGCCACGGCCAAGGTGAGGTCGGTCTCCTTGGACAGCAGCAAGAAGCCATAGAGGTATTCGTTCCAGGCCAGCAGCAGCGCGTAGGTGCCCACCGCCACCAGCGACGGCACCATCAGCGGCACGTACACCAGCCGGAACAGTTGCACCGGCGTGGCGCCGTCGATGCGCGCGGCTTCGTCGAGCTCCCAGGGCAGCTTGTCGCTGGCTTGCTTGAGCACCCAGATGCAATACGGCGAGGCGATGGTCACCATCGCCAGGATCAGCGACCACTTGTTGTTCAGCAGCCCGTAGTTGGCCATGGTCTTGTACATCGGCACGGCCAGGAAGGCGGCCGGGATGAAGTAGGTGAACAGCGCCAGGTTCATCACCGTGCGGCCACCGCGCAGCTTGAGCCGGCTGATTGCAAACGCCGCCGTGGTCGCAACGAACAAGGTGATCACGCCGACCGAAATGGCGATGAGCAGCGAGTTGCCGAGCTGCAGCCAGAAGTGGTTCAGGTAGAAATGTTTCTGCTGGAACACCGTGTCGAAGTTCTGCAAGGTCGGGGACTTCGGCCACAGGCGCCCGGAGGTGGCCGAGTCGCGTTCGGAGATGGCAAACAGGAGCAGGTGGTACACCGGGATCAAGGTCCACAACAGCACCGGGATGCCGATCAGCAGCAGCTTTGCCTCGGCGCTGACCTTTCGCCAGGTGAAGGCGCGGCTCATTTGCTCAGCCGTTTCATCATCACGTACACCAAGGGCAGCACCAGCGGCAGCGCCACCACGATGGAGGCCATCGCCAATTCGATCTGGTCCAGCCGCAGGTAGCGGATGCCCAAGGTGGCGAGCACATGCGTCAGGTCCGCCGGGCCGCCGCCGGTGAGCAGGTAGACGCTGTTGAAGTCGCCCAAGGTCCAGATCATCGACAGGATGGTCGAGGTGAAGTACAGGCCGCTCATCGCCGGCCAGGTGATGAAGCGAAACTTTTGCCAGCCGGTGGCGCCGTCCACACTGGCGGCCTCGTACTGCTCGGAGGGAATGGCCAGCCGGCCGGCGATGAGGATCAGCGTCCAGAACGGCAGCGACTTCCACACGTGCATCAGCATCGAAAGGCTCAATGCCAGCGTGGCGTCGTTGAGCCAATTGGGCCCGTCCAGGCCGGTCAGCCTGAAGATGGTGCTGTTGATGACGCCCCATTCGGGGTTGAGCATGAAGCGCACCGACAGGATGGTGGGAATTGACGGCACCGCCCACGGCAGGATGAACAACAGCGACAGACCCTTGATCCACCAGCGCGTCTTGACGAAGAAGCCCGACAGCACCAGCGCGATGACCATCTTCACGTTGACCGCGACGATCACGAACACCGCCGTGTTGATGACGGTGCGAAAGAAGATCGGGTCTTCGAACAGCTTGACGTAGCTCTGCGGGCTGCGCGCCAACCACAGCCCGTAGCCCACCGGGTACAGCACGAACACCAGGAACACCAGCACGTAGGGCACCACGAAGGCGCGGCCCCAGAACTCCCAGCGGGTGAGGGGCTTGCGAAGCGCAGGTGCGGTGGCGACGGCGGTGTTCAAGCGGAGACCGGCGACGTGGGCGCTCGCAAAATCAGCGCGATCTCAGTTCGCGACCGCCTTGATGCGGGCGATCATTTCGTCGGTGGCCTTGTCGACCGGCACCTTCTCGCTGAGGATGCGGTTCATCGCCTTGGCCCACACGTTTTCGTTGTTGAGCACCGTGAACTTGTAGTTCTTGGTGAATTCGAACGGCGTGGTGCCCGCCATGAACTGGTTGTAGACGGCCAGGCGGTGCGGGTCGCTCTTCCAGAACGGGCTTTGCTGCGCCGCCTTGGTGACCGGGAACCAGCGGCCCAGCGAGCCTTCGACATACGGCGTGAGGTTGGCTTCGTCGAGCATGAAGGCGACGAACTGCTTGGCGGCGGCCTTGTTCTTGGCGTCCTTGAAGATCACGCCGGTCTTGACCGCGGCGCGATAGGTCATCTTGCTGCCGTCGGGCTTGTTCGGGAAGCCGGCGGTGGCGATCTTCTCGGTGTAGTTGGCCTTGGCGGTGGCACGCTGCGCCTCGGTGAGGGTGGCGTTGTTCATGTCGTCCAGCCACTTGGCGGCGATCGAGATGGTCGCGTTGTGCGTCAACACGATCGTCTTGTTGTGGAAAGCGACGTTGTTGTCCGGGTCCTTCCAGTTGGTGGCCGATGGCGGCGTGCAGCCCTTGGTGTAGACCGCCGTGTAGTCCGTCACCGCATTGATGAGCCCCTGGCGTACCGTCGGGTCGTCGACCAGCACCTTGCCGGAGTCGTTGACCAGCTTGATGTTGTACGCGTCCATGAAGGTCAGGAACGAGAAGAACGAGTCGCTGGAATCCACGCCCATCGGGAAACCGGTACCGAAGGCCCGGGTGCCCGACTTTTGGCGATAGCCGGTGTGCACCTTGTCGCACCAGAAGTCCCAGTAGCCCTTCCAGTCCTTGGGAATGTCGCTGTCCTTGAAGCCTGCCTCGGCCAGCATGTCCTTCCAGTACTGGATGTGCATGGTCTGCTGTTTGACCGGGAACGCGTAGTAGGCGCGCGTTTGCTTGGCGTTGTTGTAGAGGAAGGTGGTGGACAGCGCCGAGGCTTCGAACTTGCCGCGGATGGGGTCGATGATGCTGGAGATGTCTTCCAGCTTGCCTTCATAGGCCCACTTGGCGGTGACCTGGAAATCGTAGACGTCGCCATACGCGACATCCGGCGGATTGCCCGCGTCCAGC
>JANNDW010000158.1:0-1654 GCA_031378125.1 Methylibium sp.
AGGTCCTTGGCTTCCTTCAGGCCCAGGCCCGTCAGTTCGCGCACGGCCTTGATGACCTGCACCTTGTTGGCGCCGGCTTCGAGCAGCATCACGCTGAACTCGGTCTGCTCTTCCACCACGGCCGCAGCGGCGCCGCCGCCACCACCGGCGGGGGCCGACATGGCTGCGGCGGACACGCCGAACTTCTCTTCGATGGCCTTGACCAGGTCGTTGAGTTCCATCACCGACATGCCGTCGAGGGCGGTCATGAATGCGTCTTTATCGAATGCCATGTTGATATTCCTGAATCAGTAAAAGGTTTGAATGAATGGATCGCTGTGCCGGATCGTCAATGCTGCTGGATCGTCAATGCTGCTGCGTCGCTCAAGCGGCCGGGGCAGCCGGGGCCGCTTCAGCAGCGGGTGCCGCTTCAGCAGCGGGTGCCGCTTCGGTTGCGGGTGCCGCTTCGGCTGCAGGTGCCGCTTCGGCTTCGGCGGCGGGCTCTGCGGGTGCAGGCTCGGCACGCTTTTCGGCGATGGCCGCCAGCACACGCGCAAAGCGCGAGATCGGCGACTGCATCAGGCCCAGCAACTGGGCCAGCAGCACTTCCTTGCTCGGGATTGCAGCCAGGGCTTTCACCCCGTTGGCGTCCAGCGCCTTGCCCGCATAGGCACCGGCTTTGACGATCAGCTTGTCGTTGCCCTTGGCAAAGTCGGACAAGACTTTGGCCGCGGCGACCGCGTCCTGCGAAAAACCGTAGATCAACGGGCCGACCATGCTCCCAGCGGCCACTTCAAACGGTGTGCCAGCCACCGCGCGACGGGCGAGTGTGTTCTTCAGGACATGAAGATACACGCCCTTGTCGCGCGCAAGCTTGCGCAGTGCGTTCAAGTGTTCCACGGTGAGGCCACGGTATTCGGCCAGCGCGAGCGTTTGCGACCGCGCGACTTGCGCGGCCACATCCGTCACCACGGCGGCTTTCTCGTTGCGATTGAGACTCAAGGTTTGCTCCTCACATCACGCACCTTGCTGCCGTTGCCGGCACTTCGAGTGCACTTCCAAAGTTCAGCGACCTTCTGACCAGGAACCCAAATTCCCATTCAGCGGGACCGCCATCTGCGCTGGCTTGTTGCCAGGCCCGGCTACTCACCCGGCCTCGCCTTCCATTAAGCGACCACGAGGGTCGCACCAGCGGTCTTGGATGACCTGTGTTGATCTTGCGAAACAACTCAGCCCACCAAACTCGTCAAGTCAGCGCCAGACAAGCGCCAACCTTCAAACCCTTTCACTAGCTGGCCGCCGCCGCGGCGTTGATGGAAGCCATGTCCACACGGGCGCCCACGCCCATCGTCGACGACACCGCCACCTTGCGCAGGTAAATCCCCTTGCTCGACGCCGGCTTGGCCTTGTTGAGCGCCTCGATCAACGCGCGCAAGTTGCCACCCAACTTGTCAGTGTCGAACGAACGACGGCCGATCGTGGCGTGCACGATGCCGGCCTTGTCGACGCGGAACTGAACCTGGCCGGCCTTGGCGTTGCGCACGGCTTGCGCCACATCGGGCGTCACCGTGCCGACTTTCGGATTCGGCATCAGGCCGCGCGGTCCCAGGATCTGGCCCAGCGTGCCGACCACGCGCATCGTGTCGGGCGAGGCGATCACCACGTCGAAGTTCAT
>JANNDW010000166.1:0-2986 GCA_031378125.1 Methylibium sp.
GAGCGAGATCGATGGCCACCGACGACTTCTTCCGCTCCCGGCTGGACGCCATGATCGATCGACAGCATCCGTTGGCGGTGCTGACCACGCACATGCCCTGGCGCGACATCGAAGCCGCGTTGGCCCCTGTGTTCGAACACAAGGACCGCAGCGGCAAGGTGGTCGATGGTGCCGATCTGTTTGGTCCGACGGCCGAACTCGTGGGAGTCG
The DNA here is from genome assembly GCA_031378125.1 of Methylibium sp. Classification (GTDB taxonomy): domain Bacteria; phylum Pseudomonadota; class Gammaproteobacteria; order Burkholderiales; family Burkholderiaceae_C; genus LGRD01. The sequence continues at coordinate 211 of JANNDW010000166.1, forward strand.
GCGTCAGCGCTCGCGGCCGTCGTCGTCTGCCCATCCGCTTGATGGTCGCGCTGCTGTACCTCAAGCACGCCTTCAACCTGAGCGATGAAGAACTCGTCGAGCGCTGGAGCGAGAACGTCTATTGGCAGTTCTTCAGCGGCATGGACTACTTCGAGCCGCGACTGCCGTGTGACGCTACGCAGATCGGGCGCTTTCGTCGCTTGCTCGGTGAAGCGGGTGTGGAGCAGTTGCTCAAGACCACCATTGAAACAGCCGTGTCGATGAAGGTCATCAAGAAGATCGATTTCGAGCGCGTGATCGTGGACACGACCGTACAAGAGAAGGCCATCGCGCACCCGGTGGACAGCCGGCTCCTGGAGAAAAGCGCGCCACAAGGTTGCCAGTGCCGCCAAGCGATTGGGCATGGCGCTGAAGCAGACGTTTGCCAAGGAAGGCAAGCAGCTTCGCCGCAAGGCCGGCGGCTACGCCGAGCCCGGACGCACAACCGTCCTGAGGACGGTTTGCGCCTGGCGAGGGGCTGGGCCTCTGGCCCAGCGCGGCCTGCAAGGCCACGCCAAGCAGTTCAAACGGCTGCGCCGCACCGTCAAGCGCCAACGCACGATCCTGGGCGCGCTCATGCGCGATGCGCAGCGCGGGCTGAATCGAATTTTGCAGGGAGATTCCTCAGGGCTTGCTCCAGGCCAGGAGCCCACCGCATGGGCCATCACCGCGCTGAACATGTGGCTTGAGCGCGCCGAGCGCATCCGCACGCAGCAGCGCCACGACAAGCACAAGCTCTACGCGCTGCACGCGCCCGAAGTCGAGTGCATCGGCAAGGGCAAGGCGCGCAAGCCCTACGAGTTTGGCGTGAAGGTGAGCCTGGCCATCACACACAAGAACGGTTTGATGGTGGGCGCCCGATCCTTCCCCGGCAACCCTTACGACGGCCACACGCTGGCCGAACAACTCGAGCAGACCAACACGCTGCTCCAAGACATCGGCACCAAGCCGACCACGGCCGTGGTGGACCTGGGCTTCAGAGGGGTGGACGAAGACGTGGCGCCGGTGCAGCTGATCCACCGCGGCAATCTCAAGTCGCAGGATGCGCAGCAGCGCAAGTGGCTCAAGCGGCGCCAGGAGATCGAGCCGGCGATTGGGCACGCCAAGCTGGACCACCGAATGGATCGCTGCTGGCTGCAAGGCGCCACGGGCGACGCGCTGCACGCGGTGCTGTGCGCGGCCGGGTTCAACATTCGATGGCTGCTGCGGGCCATCGCTCGCAAGGGGCTCGCGGCCCTTCTTTTGGCCTTCGCCAATTGGACGCTATGGGTGCAGCGCATCGGACGCGCCGCGCGATTCGACGACGCGGCTGCTGGCGATCAAGTCAGACGATTCGACTGGCGGCAGTGGACCCACTCGTCACCGGATGGCGTAGCGGCAAACTGAAATTTGCAGGGCTGACTGTGTATGTGGCCAGCATGGCCTCCCCCCGTTTAGGCACGCGGCGCCGGCCGCCCGAGCACTCGTGCACGCAACGGCCTCAGCGCACTGTGCGCGGCCGGAGATGGGCGGTTGCCCATTTGCGCATGCGCTCGATGCCCTCGGGCTCGTCGCTCCACCGGAGCCAGAATTCCAGGCCAGTGAGGCCGCTGCGCTCAATGGTGTGCTTGAACGTATCGGTGCAGAAGACTGCCGACTTGCCATAGGGCAGCTGAAACATCAACACGTCATCGGGTATTCGATCCTTCAAGAAGACGTGCAGATTGATGTTATGGAGCTGACCCGTCGTCGGCGAGCGCGATACGTTGGATTTGACTTCGTCCAACGCGTCAATCACGGTGGTGCAATGAAACCACATCACCTTGTTCGGTTCGCCTTCGACGTCAAGCGGCAGGAGTTCGCCGTAGCGCTGGAACAGTGGACCGAACATGGCAACGGCTTTTGGACTCAGGCCCATGTAGAAACCCACGCTCACGAAGTCGCCATTGAGTACCTCGCCCTGATAGTCCTCGGCAGACGGCCCTCTGTATTTGAACTTCGCAGGGCGCCAGGCGGACCCAAAAGCTTGCCCATGTGGATGAAACAGAAACTGCTCGAATTCGTCAGGTGCCTTCCCCACAAGCATCCTGAATGTTTCACCGTGTCTGATCTCGTAGACGTTCATTGCCTCTGACCCCCCAACCCGCCATGGCAGAGTGCCGCCTGACCAATGATTGCCCTGATGTCACCAAGACGTTGCAACACATCCGCGCGCGAGCTTGCTCCTTCAAGAAAGTTCCCAACCCACACCTTGTAGGCGCTGCCATACGTCAGTTGATGCTCGGCTGTCGTCAACCACATTCCGTTGGTGGCCTCATTGGGGCTGACGCCGAATCGATTGAGCACGTTCTGCGCTTTGGCGTCCGCTTCAGCAAACCCCACCAAATGATGCGCCGAAGAATCCACGCCCGGCCGCACCGCACCTCCGCGCTCCAAGCTGGCTCCCAGTTGATAGCTTGCATCGGCGGCGCCAGCCGGCCGGCGCACCCACTGGCCATTCTCACCCAGGTACAAGGCTTCGCGTTCGCCCCAACGCGCCGTCGAAACCAACTCGATCTGGGTGCTGCGCGCGGTATCGGCCAGCCCGCGGCTTTCGATGCGCGTGGCCGCGGCCACATCGCGGGCCGTGCCGCCGGCGCGGATCAGATCGCCCACCTTGCCGATGGCCTTGCCCGCACCCGGAATCACGTCGAGCACCGTGGTCGGGAAGATGGCCGCGTTGGCCGCATACAGCGTGCCCAGCGCCATGATCTCGATC
>JANNDW010000198.1:0-24059 GCA_031378125.1 Methylibium sp.
CGCCACTCGATGCGACTGCAGCCGAGATCGCCGAGTTTGCGTGCTCCGCGCTCAGCGAGCTGGCACGCGCCGTCGCCGCGCCGGTCTGGGCACAGGTGCGCCGGCATCGGTGGCGCAGCCTGCACATCGTGCCGTCCGACGACCTGCACCTCGTGCCTTGGGCGCATGAGCTCGAAAGCGAGCGGCCGCCGGAATGCTCGCTCGCCGTCTATCCGAGTGTGGGCGCGTGGTTCCATCATCGCGGCGACGCGGCCGACGCGACCGACGCGGCATCAATGCCGCGGCGCTGGGCCGTTGCGGCCTGGCCGGCGGCGGGCAGCGCGCAGCCCTTGCCGTGGGTCGAGGTCGAACAAACGTTGTGCCGGATGTTGTGGGGCACAGTGCAACCGGTCACCATCGATTCGGCGCATCGTGCCGCCGAAGGGATAGCCGCGTTTGTCGGCATGGGGCACGGGCGCGCCGCGCACAACAACCCAGCGCACGCCGGTGTCGAGATCGACGCGCACGACGTGCTCACCGCCCACGATCTGCCGGCGATGCGCACCTGCCGCGCGGTCGTGCTGTCATGCTGCGTGCTTGGGCAGACGCACGAGGTTTTCGGCGAGCCGCTCGGGTTCCTGTCCGCGGCGTTCGGCTACGAGGTCGCCTTCGGCTCCGGCTGGTTGACCGAAGTGCCGGACGCCTGGGCGTGTTGGTTCGGCGCCGCCTTCCAGTTCGCGCTGCGTGACGTCGGAGGGGGCAGTTGGCGCGGCACGTTCGAAGCGGTGCGCCGCGAAATCGCCGCGGGCCGCTGGCCGCAAGGTTTCGGTGTGTGGCTGGCAACGCATCTTCCGGCAGCGGTGGTTGCGGTGCGTTCACCGCAGTGGGACCAAGAGGTCAGCGCGGCGATCGCCGGCGGTGCGCTGTATCGCATTCCGCCGCACGGCCTGAGTCGGCTGATGCCCTGGGTGATGTGCCTCGGAGGCTAGTTCAGACCACGCAGGCGCTTCTCGGCCTGGCGTCAGCATCGAGGTGCCAGATGGACCGAGTTCAGGGCGGCCCAACAGGCCCGAGGCGCGCTGCCGCGCTCGCTTCAAGCCACCCGCTGCCGCACGATCGTCACCGGCACCGGCGAGTCGTGCAAAACGGCTTGCGACACCGAGCCCAGCAAGGCATGCCGCAACGCACCCATGCCGCGTGCGCCCATGATGACCGCGTCGCATCCATAACGCTCGATCACCTCCACCAGCGTGTGGCCCGGGTCGCCCGAGGCGATCTCGCGCTCGAAGGTCAGCCCAGCCGCTTGCAGCAGGTCTTGCGCCGCTTCGAGCGAATGCGTTCCGGCCGCGCCGCTCACGCGCTCCAGCACGTCGGCGTTCGGGGCCAGCACCATCTCGTACAGGTAGGTGGGCTCTTGCACATTGGCCAGCACGAAGGTCGCGCGCAAACCATCGCGAGCCATGCGGATGGCGAAACGAACCGCGTCCAGCGCAGGCTCCGATCCATCGACAGGCAACAGGATTTTCATGGCGGCTCCAGCGTTGCGGGATCAAGCTTGGAGACTACGCCGATTCAACCGGCGACGGCTTGCCCGGGATCAAGCTGAGCCGCCAGGGCGTCGTATGCGTACGACGTGATTTCCCAGGGGTTGCCGTCCGGATCGGTGAAATAGAGCGACCAGGAAACCTGGTGATCGACAGCCCGCAGTGGCTGCTCCAGCATTTTGGACAGATGGGCCTGCCACGCGATGAACTCTGGTGCGGATGCGGCCAGCGCGATGGTCGAACGGCAGGGCTGCGGCGGCCTTTCGAACAGGGCAAGGTGCACGCTGCCCGATGGGTCTTGCACGGTGAGCGGGCCGCCGTCGCGAGCCCAGAACTCAAGCTCGGGCACGCGACAAAGGCCGAGCACCTCCCGGTACCAACGCTCCGCAGCGGCCCGGTCGGACACGAAGACATGAATGTGGTCGATGCGTTCGAGGCGGGGTGGCATGGCTTGCTCCTTGGTGGGTGGATATTTTCCGCCGGCGGCGCGTTTCGGGGCCCTGCAAGGCCCTGCTTGCGGCTCAGTCTGGTTGCCGATAGACTGGATAGAAACACAGCTTCATGACTGCTCTGTGCCCACCCTGCCGCACTATGCCGAGCTGCACTGTCGCAGCAACTTCAGCTTCCTCACCGGTGCCTCGCACCCTGAAGAGCTGGTGGTGCGCGCGGCCGAGTTGGGCTACAGCGCGCTGGCCATCACCGACGAATGTTCACTGTCGGGCGTGGTGCGTGCGCATGCCGAGGCCAAGCGCTGCGGGCTCCACCTGATCATCGGCAGCGAGATCCAGTTGACCCTACCGGTGGCCGGCGCCGCATCGCCCGCAGACCCAGCCACCGCGGGCGAGCCGCATGCGCGCCTGGTGTTGCTGGCGCAAACCCGGCGCGGCTACGGCAACCTGTCGCAGTGGATCACGGTGGCGCGCCGGCGTGCGCCCAAGGGCAGCTACCTGGCGCACCCGGCCGACGTGGAGGGCAAGGTGCCCAGCGCGCCGATGCTGGCCGGCCTGCCCGATTGCCTGGCGCTGCTGGTGCCGAATGCGCGCCAGCCGTTCGAGCAACTGTTCGCGCACGCCATGTGGCTCAAGACCTGGTTTCAGGACCGTGCTGCCATCACGCTGGAGTTGCTGCACCGTGCCGGTGACGACGACCTGCTGGACCTCGTGCGGCGCGTGGCGCAATTCACCGGGTTGCCCATCGTGGCCGCGGGCGACGTGCTGATGCATGTGCGCTCACGCAAGGCGCTGCAGGACACGCTCAGCGCCACGCGATTGGGTGTGCCCGTGGCGCAGTGCGGCTGGCGGCTGCAGCCCAATGCCGAGGCGCACCTGCGCTCGCGCGGCCGCCTGGCTGCGCTGTATGAGCCATCGTGGCTGGAGCACACGCTGGTGCTGGCCGGGCGCTGCGGTTTTTCGCTCGACGAGCTGCGCTACGAATACCCGCAGGAGATCGTGCCCGAGGGCCAAACGCCCACCAGCCACCTGCGCGCGCTCACCCTCGCCGGCGCGCAGCGCCGCTACCCGCCGGCGCGGTTTCCGCAAGGCCCGCCCGACAACGTGCGCAGCCTGATCGAACATGAACTGGCGCTGATCGCGCGGCTCCAGTACGAGCCGTATTTTCTGACCGTGGCCGACATCGTGATGTGGGCGCGCGCGCAAGGCATCCTGTGCCAGGGGCGTGGCAGCGCGGCCAATTCGGCGGTGTGTTATTGCCTGGGCGTGACCGAGGTCGACCCGGCGCGCATGAGCGTGTTGTTCGAGCGCTTCATCAGCGCCGAGCGGGGCGAGCCGCCCGACATCGATGTGGACTTTGAACACCAGCGGCGCGAAGAAGTCATCCAGTACATCTACCGCAAGTACGGCCGGCACCGCGCCGCGCTGACGGCCGTGGTCATCAGCTACCGGCCGCGCAGCGCGGTGCGCGACGTGGGGCGCGCGCTGGGCATCGATTTGCAGCGCATCGACGCGGTGGCCAAGAGCCAGCAGTGGTACGACGGGCGCAGCATTTCGCCTGAGCGCCTGCGCGAGAACGGCTTCGATCCCGACGCGCCGATCACCAGGCTGTGGGCCGAGCTGACGCACCAGTTGATCGGCTTCCCGCGCCACTTGTCGCAGCACCCGGGCGGCTTCTTGATCGCCAAGGAGCAGATCGCGCAGTTGGTGCCGGTGGAGAACGCGGCGATGGACGGGCGCAGCGTTATTCAATGGGACAAGGACGACCTTGATGCGTTGGGCCTGTTGAAGGTCGATGTGCTGGCGCTGGGCATGCTGAGCGCCATTCGCCGCGCCTTGAACTTCATCGGCGCCAAGCTCGGCCGCTCGGAGGCGGAGCCCTTCGAAATGCAAGACATCCCCGCCGAAGACCCGGCCACCTACGACATGATTTGCAAGGCCGACACCGTGGGCGTGTTCCAGATCGAGAGCCGCGCGCAGATGAGCATGCTGCCGCGCCTGAAGCCGCGCAAGTTCTACGACCTGGTGATCGAAGTGGCCATCGTGCGCCCCGGCCCCATCCAGGGCGGCATGGTGCATCCGTACCTGAGGCGCCGCAACGGCGAGGAGCCGATCGAATTCCCCAGCGCCGAGGTGGCGCAGGCGCTGGAGCGCACCTGCGGCGTGCCGATTTTTCAGGAGCAGGTGATGCAGCTGGCCGTGCTGGCCGCCGACTTCACACCCGGCGAGGCCGACAGCCTGCGCCGCGCGATGGCGGCCTGGAAGCGCAAGGGCGGCCTCGGTCCGTTTCACGAACGGCTGGTCGGCCGCATGGTCGAGAAGGGCTACGAACTCGACTACGCCGAACGCATCTTCAAGCAGATCGAAGGCTTTGGCGAGTACGGCTTCCCCGAGAGCCACGCCGCCAGCTTTGCGCTGCTGGTGTACGTGAGCTGCTGGATCAAGCGGCACCACCCCGATGCATTTTTGGCCGCTTTGCTGAACAGCCAGCCGATGGGCTTTTACGCCCCCGCGCAACTGGTGCGCGATGCGCGCGAGCATGGCGTGACGGTGTTGGCGGTGGATGTGCGGGTGAGTGGGTGGGAGAGTGCGCTGGAGGGCCCGTTGCCGCAGGCGATGCAGGTGCCATGTCTTCCCGTCCGCCTGGGTCTGAACCGCATCGGCGGTCTGTCGCAAGACGCCGCGCAGCGCATCGTGTGCGCGCGCGCGCAGGCGCCGTTCATCAGCCCCGAAGACCTGGCCCGCCGCGCCAACCTCAACGCGCACGATCTGCAGGCGCTGGCCGGCGCCGATGCATTGAGCGGCCTGGCCGGGCACCGCCACCAGACGGCCTGGGCGGTGGCCGGCATCGACACCCGGCCCACCGAGCTGCTGCGCCAGACCCGCGTGCACGAAGAACCCGCCGTGCTGGACGCACCGACCGAAGCCCAGGACATGCTGGCCGACTACCGCGCGCTCGGCCTCACGCTGGGCCGCCACCCGTTGGCGCTGCTGCGCGCCGAACTCGATGGGTTCAAGGTGCAAACCGCCGCGGTGCTGCGCGGCTACCCGAACGGCCGCGTCGCGCGCGCCAGCGGGTTGGTCACGCACCGCCAGCGGCCCGAGACGGCCAAGGGCACGGTGTTCGTCACGCTTGAAGACGACACTGGTGCGATCAACGTGATCGTCTGGCCCGCGGTGGCCGAGGCGCAGCGCAAGCCGCTGCTGGCGGCAAGGCTGCTCACGGTGTTCGGCCAGTGGCAGCGCGAGGGGGAGGGTGAACACGCGGTGATGCACCTGCTGGCCGCGAAGATGATCGACCACTCGGACATGTTGCAAGGCCTGGTGAGCAAGAGCCGCAATTTCCGGTAGTGATAATTGCGCACCTTTCGCACCGGCCGCCGTTCCATGCTGTTCCTGCTGTCCCCCGCCAAGACCCTCGACTACGACACACCGGCCATCACTGCCAAAGCGAGCACGCCGCGGTTCATTGCGCAATCGGCGGAGTTGATCGACGCCCTCAAACCCAAGACGCCGGCGCAGATCGCGGCCCTGATGAGTTTGTCGAAACCCCTCGCGGTGTTGAACGTGGCGCGCTATGCGGCGTGGAAACCGAAGTTCAGCGCGCGCAACAGCAAGCAAGCCGTGCTGGCGTTCAACGGCGATGTGTACGAAGGGCTGGACGCACCGACCTTGAGCGAGGCCGACCTGGCCTGGGCGCAGCGCCATCTGGCCATTCTCAGCGGCCTGTATGGCGTGCTGCGCCCCCTCGACCGCATGCAGCCGTACCGCCTGGAGATGGGCACCGCATTGCCCAACGCGCGTGGCAAGGACCTGTACGCGTTTTGGGGCGATACGATCGCGCAGCGCCTCAACGAGATGGCTGCCCAGAAGGCGCCTGTCATCGTCAACCTGGCCTCGCGGGAATACTTCAAGGCGGTGCGGCGCAAGGCGCTGAACGCGCGCGTGATCGAGTGTGTGTTCGAGGACTGGAAGAACGGCCAGTACAAGGTCATCAGCTTCTTTGCCAAGCGGGCGCGTGGCTTGATGGCGCGCCATGCCATCAAAACGCGCCTGGGGTCACCCAAGGGCCTGGAGAAGTTCAGGCTCGAAGGCTACGGCTTCGATGCGGCGGTGTCCGAGCCGGACCGGCTGGTGTTTCGCCGGCGCATCGACTGATGGCGGGCCACGCGGTGGCGTCATGACCATCCCGCGCCGCATCCTGCCGGCGATCGCGCTGTCGCAGTTTGCCGGCACCTCGCTGTGGTTCGCAATCAACGCGGTCATGCCCGACCTGCAGCAAGGCGCCGCGCTGCCGCCGGCGTCCGCCGGCTGGCTGACGGCGGCGGTGCAACTGGGCTTCATCGCCGGAACGCTGGTGTTTGCGCTGCTGGCTGTGGCCGACCGGTTTTCACCACGCCTGGTGTTCCTGGTGTGCTCGCTGGCCGGTGCGGCGCTGGCGCTGGCCACCGCGCTGCTGCCGCCCACGGTGCCGATGCTGATCGTTCTGCGTTTTGCCACCGGCGTGTGCCTGGCCGGCATCTACCCGGTCGGCATGAAAATAGCCGCCGGCTGGTATGCGCAAGGGCTGGGCCTGGCGCTGGGTGTGCTGGTGGGTGCGCTGGTGCTGGGCACGGCGATGCCTTTCGGCCTGCGCGCTGTAGGCGCCGCCTGGGCCTGGCAAACCGTGATGGGCGTCGTCGCCGCTGTTGCTGCCGCGGGCGGCGTACTGATGGCGCTGCTGGTGCCCGATGGCCCGCACCTGCTGCGCCGGGCCCAGGCCGCGGGCCTGTCGCCGCGCGCGCTGACTGTCGTCTGGACCGACCCCAAGTTGCGTGCGTCGGTGCTGGGTTATTTCGGCCACATGTGGGAGCTGTACGCCTTTTTCGTGCTGCTGCCGCTGATCGTGGCGACGCGCTGGCAGGGGGCAGCCGCGTCCTGGTGGGTCTTCGGCGCCATCGCGGTGGGGGTGTTCAGCTGCGTCGGCGGCGGGTTGTTGGCGCGGCGCTTTGGCAGTGCGCGTGTGGCCGGCGTGCAGCTGGCGTGCAGTGGCGCCTGCGGGCTGGTGGCGCCTTGGTTGCTGGACGCGCCGCTGTGGCTGTGGGTGCCGTGGCTGCTGCTGTGGGGCGCCACGGTCTCGGGCGACTCGCCGCAGTTCAGCGCGCTCACCGCCACCAATGCGCCGCGCGCGATGGTGGGCAGCGTGCTGACGCTCGTCAACAGCATCGGCTTCGCGCTGTCGGTGGCCACGATCACGCTGTTCGCCAGCCTGGCCACGGTGTGGCCGCTGGCCCAGGTGCTGCCGTGGCTGGCGTTCGGCCCGGTGCTCGGCGTGCTGTGCCTGCGGCCCTTGCTGAAAATGCCGGACTGAAACGACCCGGGCTCGGTAGCCCCGGCGCGCACGCCAGCCACCGAAGAGCCCGGTGGGCCGGCGCTATCCGGCAAAATAGCGTGCATGAGTGATCAGCCCATCACGCCCGAGTTGCGCAAGTGGATCGTCGAGCAGGCGGCCGCCGGCCAGCCGCCCGAAGCGGTGTTGAAGTCCATGCTCGCCAGCGGCTGGAAAGAAGACGTCGCCGTCGCCGCGCTGGAAGACACCTTGCGCGGCTATCTCGATGAGCACGCCAAGGCCGCTGGCCTGCCACCGCCGGCGATCGTGCCCGAGCCCATGGTCGGTGAACTCACCGCCACCTTGCCCGCGGGCGACCGTGACGTGCGGGTGCTGGCCAGCATGCGCAACCCGCGCGTCATCGTCTTTGGTGGATTGATGGGCGACGATGAGTGCGATCACCTGGTCGACATGGCCAGGCAACGGTTGGCGCGCTCCGAAACCGTGGAAACGGCCACCGGGGGCAGCGAGGTCAACGCGGCGCGCACCAGCGAGGGCATGTTCTTCGGCCGCGGCGAAAACCCGCTCATCAGCCGCATCGAGGAACGCATGGCGGCCTTGCTGGGCTGGCCGATCGAAAATGGCGAGGGCCTGCAGATCCTGCGCTACCGGCCGGGCGCCGAATACAAGCCGCACTATGACTACTTCGACCCCGCGTTGTCGGGCACGCCGAGCATCCTCAAGCGGGGCGGTCAGCGGGTGGGCTCACTGGTGTGCTACTTGAACACGCCTGCCAAAGGCGGCGCGACGGTGTTTCCGGATGTTCATCTCGACGTGGCGCCGATCAAGGGCAATGCCGTGTTCTTCAGCTACGACCGGCCGCACCCGATGACGCGTTCACTGCACGGCGGAGCCCCGGTCGTTGAAGGCGAGAAGTGGGTCGCCACCAAATGGCTGCGCGAAGGGCGCTTCGAATAGATGTTTCGGTGTGTAAGTCGAGGCCGGGCGAGATCTCCAAGACATCGACCTTTCCGGTCTGGCATGTCAACCGCACGGTTTGCGGGCACGTTGTGGTTCCGAGCAGTTTGCTCTTCAACCCATCCCCTGCAGGAGATAACCTTATGAAAAAACTCATCGCCGCTTTGATCGCTTCCGCCTTCACCATGGGCGCCTTCGCCCAAGCTGCTGCTCCGGCCGCCGCCCCGGCTGCTGCCGCTGCACCGGCTGTCGCCGCTGCACCGATGGCCAAGAAGGACGACATGAAGAAGGAAATGCCGGCCAAGAAGGCCAAGAAGGCTTCCAAGAAAATGAAGGCCAAGGCGGTTGCCAAGCCGGCCGCCTGAAGCATCAGAGCGCTGCACAAAACCCGGCTTCGGCCGGGTTTTTTGCTTATGGGGTCCGGCTTCGGCCGGGTTTTGGGCTTTCTGGGCCGGGCATCCCAATCCGTTTCCGCTGTCTCCACGCATCGGGGATGTTCGGGGGCGGGTGCTGCGCCAAAGCGCCCTTCGCGCCGCTTTTGGATGCGCTGGGCGACGGGGTTCTTCTTTCTCGTGCGCCAGCGCAACCTGCACACCCGAAAAGACACGCTGCCGCGCCTGTGGAAGGCACAGCCGCAGCGCTTTCGCCGGTTCGCCCGTCGGGCGTCTTCTTCCCGCAGGGGCGCGCTGTCGAGCAACAGCGGCTCGGCGAGGGCGCGCGGGCCAGCATCTCGCCACAGTCTGATACAGGTCAAGGGGGTGAACAGGCCCGAATCGGGTGTCTACTTTCTGCCAAGTTCCGGAGCGCATCGGAAACAGACTCGCCGAACCCCTTTCTTCGTACAAAGCCACCCTGCCTGTGAATGCTCTCATCACCATGAACGCGGCACCAGCGTCGCTGAAAATCGATCGCCGCCGTCGCCGAGTCGTCTGCGCCTTGCCGGGTGTGGGCGTCGCCCTCATGGGGGGTGGCCTGCTGTCCGGCTGTGCGTCGCCGCCTCCGGCGCCAGTCAGCGCAGCCGAGCACGGCGCCGTGGTGCCGTTCTCGCAACAGCCGGCCGTTGGCGAGGTGCCATCGGGCTGGCTGCCCTACATCATTCGCCGCGACCTGGCCAAGACGTCCTACGCGGTCGAGCGCGTGGATGGGCGCAACGTGCTGCACGCCAACGCCGACTGCTCACGTTCCGGCTTGCACTGCCCGGTGGACATCGACCCCGCCGCCATGCCGTGGCTGCGCTGGCAATGGCGCGTCGATGCATTGCACGAACGGGCCACCGTGAACGACGATGATGCCGAGGACACACCGGCGCGTGTGATCGTTGCGTTTGATGGCGATGTGTCGCGCCTGCCGCTGCGCGACCGCCTGTTCTACGAGCAGGTCGAACTGTTCACCGGCAACAAACTTCCGTATGCCACCTTGACCTACGTGTGGGACGGGCAGTTGCCGGTCGGTCGTGTGGTGCCCTATGCGCGATCCGCCCGCATCCAGTACCAGGTGGTCGAGAGCGGGCCCGGCCGACTCGGCCGGTGGTTGGCCTACGAGCGCAACGTCGTGCAGGATTTCGTCAAGGTTTTTGGCCAGTTGCCACCGGGGCACATCACCAGCGTGGGCGTACTGACCGACAGCGACGACCTGAAGAACCAGGTCGAAGCCTGGTACGGCGACATCGGCCTGTTCGCCAGTCCACTGTCTTCGGGCTGAGGCTCGACTCGGGCGGTTCAGCGCCGCGCCTCACGCGCCTGCTCGCGGCGCATGAACAGATACAGGCTCTCTACCTTCGCGCGCGCCCACGGTGTCTTGCGCAGGAATTTGAGGCTGGAGACGACGCTGGGGTCGCTGGTGAAACAACGCAGCGCGATGCGCTGCCCAAGATTCGGCCAACCGAAATGGGCCACCAGTTCGTTCAGCATTGCCTCCAGCGTGATGCCGTGCAGCGGGTCCGGCGCTGGCGCAATGGTCATCTCAGGCGCGCGCCGCGGCCTTGATCATGTCGGCTGCTTTCTCGGCGATCATGATCGTCGGCGCATTGGTGTTGCCGGCAACCAGGCGCGGCATGATCGACGCATCCACCACGCGCAGGCTCCGCACGCCATGCACCTTCAACTGCGCGTCCACCACGTCGTCCGGCCCGGGGCCCATGCGGCAACTTCCCGCCGGGTGGTAGATGGTGTCGGCATGGTCGCGGATGAACTGCTCGATTTGAACGTCGGTCTGCGCGGCTGCGGAAGCGGGCAACTCCGTGCCTCGATAGCCGGCCAGCGCCGGTTGCTGAAGCAGTGTTCGCATCAGCCTGAAGCCGCGCACCAACCGGGCCACGTCATCGCGCTCGGCCAGGAAGTTCGGGTCGATCAAGGGCGCCGCGGTCGGGTCGGCGTTGGCAAGCGCCACGCTGCCGCGGCTGATGGGGCGCAACAGGCACACGTGGCAAGAGTAGCCATGCCCGAACACCGTTTTACGGCCATGGTCCACCAGCTTGCCGATCACGAAGTGCAACTGCAGATCGGGCGCGGACGCTTCGGGATGGCTCTTGATGAAACCGCCGGCTTCGGCAAAGTTGGTGGTGAGCATGCCGCTGCGGCGGCGGCGCCACTCGAAGATGCCCTTGATGGCATTCCACGCGCCGGTCGCCGACAGGCCGAACAGTTCCGTCAGCCGCGGCGCGTTCACCACCTGCACCACGTCCACGTGGTCGTGCAGATGCCGGCCCACCCCGGGCAGGTCGTGCGCCACCGCAATGCCATGCCGCTGCAGCTGCGCGCCGGGGCCGATGCCGGACAGCATCAGCAACTGCGGAGATTGCAGCGCGCCGGCGCTGAGCAGCACTTCGCGGCTGGCCCTGAGTTGGCGGGTTTCGCTGCCCACACGCACTTCGACACCGACGGCTCGGCGGCCCTCCATCAGAATCCGCGTCGTCAGTGCGCCGGTGATGAGCTCCAGGTTGGGCCGCGCGAGATTCGGCGTGAGGTAGGCCTTGGCCGCGCTGAAGCGCTCGCCGCCCTTGTGGGTCACCTGGTACATGCCCACGCCTTCCTGGCTGGCGCCGTTGAAGTCGCGGTTCTCGGTGTACCCGGCTTGCACGCCGGCCTGCACGAAGATAGGCCCGAAGCGGTTCGGGCTGCGCAGGTCCATCACGTTCAACGGCCCGCCGGTGGCGTGAAACGCGTCCGCGCCACGTTCGTTGTGCTCGGCTCGTTTGAAGTACGGCAGCACGGCGTCGAAGCCCCAGCCCGGGTTGCCCTGCGCGGCCCAGTGGTCGTAGTCGTCACGGTGGCCGCGGGCATAGATCATCGCGTTGATCGAGCTCGATCCGCCCAGTACCTTGCCACGTGGTTGGTAGCCGCGGCGGCCGTTCAGGCCGGCTTGCGGCACGGTCTGGAACGCCCAGTTGGCCTGCCCGTTCTGGGCCATCAGCGCCAGGCCCGCGGGGCAATGGATCAACACGCTCTTGTCGGCCGGGCCTGCCTCCAGCAGGCAGACCTTGACGTCTTTGTCTTCGCTCAGGCGCGCGGCCAGAACGCAACCGGCCGAGCCAGCGCCGACGATGATGTAGTCGAACATGTTCAGGGTTCCTGCGGCCCGACGCGGGTGGGCCTGACTGTGTCGCACGATATTAGCGGCGTGCGAGAGCGCAAATTAGGGGGCTCAGCCCAGCGGATCGCGAACGCCGGTAGGGCGGTTTAATCAAGGCCGGCAGGGCGGTTTCGTCAAGGCCCGATGTGCCGACCCACTCAAGCGGCGGTGCGCTCAGCTAGCGGCTGAATCCCTTTCGAGACCCGTCCTCGAACACCTCGTCGTCGCGCAGCACGCGGCCCGCTTCATCCAGCTCGCGTTCGCGGCTGACGCGTCCGCGGTTGTCGTGGTGGCGTTCGCTGCGCAGTCGGCCCGCGTCGTCGAACTGTTGGTGCACGCCGCTGGCTTGCGCGTTGTGGTGGTTCTTGATTAACCACAAGCCCTCGAACGCCACCCGGCCGTTGTCGTGAAAGCGCGTTTCACGGCGGGCCGGCTGGGTTTCCAGGTTCAGGTATTCGCGCTTGTCCTTGGGCTGGCCGTTGAGGTACCAGGCTTGTTCGAGTTGCAGTTCGCCGCCACGGTCGGTGACGCGAAAGCGGCGCTCGCGCACCAAGCTGCCGCTGTCATGAAATTCTTGTTCCAGCGTGGTGATGCGGTGTGCCCGGGCATCTTCTCCGGCTCGGACCCATTGCAGCTCGCGGCGCTTGACGCCTTCGGCCGAGAAACTGCGCTCGGTGCCGCCGGTGGCGCTGCTTTCGTGCTGCTCGCGCAGTTGGCCACTGTCCCACAGCAGTTCGCTCTTGCGGCGCTCACCGCGCTCGTACGTCAACCGTGAACGCACCGCGCCGTTGTCGCCGTGCAGCGTCGCGGTGGGCGCCTTGCCGACCTGGTGGCCGCACAGGCTCGCATCGTCGACATCCGGCGCAAGCAAGGGGCGCTCGGCGCAGCGCAGTTCACTCAGCAGGCCCTGCGGTGTGAACGCGGCCATCGCCTGCTCGCGGCCTTTGTCGTCGTGAAAACTCAGGTGCTTGAGCTTGCCATTGACATGCCAGCTGCGAGAGCGGCCGACCAGCGTGGAGCTGCTCAGGGTTTCTTCGCGCAACAACGGGTTGGAGTTGCCGGCGGTGGCAGCGAACTCGCGCGCGATGCCGTCGCGGTTGCCGCGTTCGTTGACTTGGTGCTCGCGCTGCAGGACGCCACCGCGGTAGTGGCGCACCAAGCCCATGAACACGCCGTCGCGAAGTTCCTGCTCGAGGACCAGCGGGCCGCCATCACCTTCGCGGCAACGCATCAGGCCGGTCTTGCCGGCGGTCGTGTTGCCGTTCGACGGGTTGACCCATTGCCCGCCGAGTTCACAGACCTGAACGGCATGGACGACGGATGGCAGGCAGCAAAGAACGATCGCGATGCGAACGCGCTTCAGCATGGGCAGCGCCACGGGCCGGCGAGGCCTAAATGCGCCCGGCTTGCGTGTCCCGCCCCGAGCCAGAGGGCTGCTCCGCCGGCTGCGACTCCGGGGGCGTGGTGGCCGGCAGGGATCGAACCCCGGTGCTTCGCGCACGACGCAGGAGAAGTGCGCAAACCACGCACCAAGCTATCGCCAGAAACGCGTAAGGCCACAAGGAACCTGAAACTGAAATCATCTTCCACTCCGTCTGATACTGAATTCGATGCGCCTTGAACAGCCAAGGCCGTTGTTGGCTCGCTGCAAATACTTGCAAGTGCCGTGCCGGCCACGCGGCCCGGTTTCACAGCAACTGCGGCAGCGCCGATCGGCTCTGTAGGGTGCGAATGCGCCGCTCCACAAAGGCGCGGTCCTCATTGTTTTCGAGTTGTAACGCGTCGTCTGCCACTGGGGGCAGGTCGATGCTCGGCGCGGTCTCGTCCCATGAAGCGAGCCCGATGTTTGACAGACCGCCCGAAGCGTCCCTGGCTTCAAGTTCGAATTGCAGTGCGGCGATGCGCCCTTGCTCCGCGTGCAGTTCGGCTCTCAGGCTTTGCAGCGTGGCGTCTTTGAGGTCCAACTGGTCGCACAGCACGGCGATTCTGGCGCCATTGGCACGATCGACGCGAATGCCCCATCCGTGGCGCAGAACCCAGCCGCAGATCAAGCCCAACAGGCCAACGCCGACAAGGGCGATCGAGGGAGCATCCATCAACGCCTGCATCAGGCGCATTCCGCCACCGCGACGAGACCCACTCCATGGCGGGCCGCGCGTTCTGCGCCGGTACCCGCGTCATCGATGGAGGATGAATGGGCCGTGCCTTGTCGATGGCTGCAACTCCAGGCGATGACGGCCATGCCGAGCATCCACACCACCATGATCACCGCCCTCTTCATGAATTGTGTCCCCCAGGCCGCAGCTCTACCTGATTCAGTGACCATTGTCGATGGGTGTGCGCGAACTCCGCTCGCGTGGCCGGACGGTTCGGTCAGCCCTGCATGAAAACGCTCGGAACCGTCGCGTGGGGCCTACTCAAACGTGACATTCGTACGCATCGAAGTTCGCCACGGAGGCTCGATGAGCGAGTGAAACGAATTCTAGCGCGTGGCACGTGACGCCCTGCGCGGCCCGAGTACGGTTCGGCAATCACCTCGTCGTGAGGCTCGCCGCGCCCCGGCGCGGATGTCGACACCTCCAGCGGCTGGCGGCGTGCCGGCTGGACCGCGGTGTTCGCGCCATCCGGCGCGTTCGGCGCTGCCATGATGGCTCGCGGCGTGCGCCCCTTCGGCTTGCTGCCGAAGTTGATCGGGCAATGCGCAAAGCGCACCGTGATCACTGTTTGCGGCATCCACCTCCGCCCATGCCCCGGCGGGTGAACGCAACCGGGCGGGCAGGTGGTTTTCCGCCGAGAAGCTGTGGCGGGTGTGCGTGGAGCGATCGACCTGGAAGGTTTGCGCGTCGAACGACACGAGCGCCAGGCTGTTCCGGGCCCAGTCGCTTTCTCCGGCCTCAAGCTCTCCTTCAAGCGCAAAGCAGCGCTCACGCTGCGCGCGCAACTCGGCTTGCAGGTTGCCGACGGTTTGGATCTGCGCGTCCAGCGCGGATTGCAAAACCGCCATCTTCTCGGCGCTGTTGCGCTGGCCTCGCGACGACCGATGGCGCTGCCACCGGTCACTGCAAACCAGGCCAACCAGCCCCATGGCGAACGGGACCGCCACCATCAACAAGTCCATCGACTCTTCTCCTTCACGCCGAATGCGCTGAATGTGCTGCCACCTTCTGGGATCGGCTGCGGCGCACCGGGCAGCGCCCGCCGTTCTGGTGCGCCGCACCTCCGGCATGCGGCATCATCGCCCGACAGTGCCTGCGGGCGCATTCGCAGGTTTGAGGAGCCAGGCCGGAACGAAGCAGCTGCGCAGTGGTGCAGAGAATGCCTGAGCATGAGCCGACGGGCCGTTCCCAAGGCGAATACCGCAGTGCGAAGCACGGAGGTTGCCTGATGAGCCGACGGGCCGTTCCCAAGGCGAATACCGCAGTGCGAAGCACGGAGGTTGCCTGATGAGCCGCCAGCTCCGCGCAATTGCAAGGTGCTTCGATTCAGCGGCTCAGCGTCCCGGTGCGTCCCGGTACGTCAGGCTCAGGCGATGGCGGCGGGCCGCTTGATCGGCTGCACGCTCTCAAAGGCACGCGCGGCGCGCAGCACCAGCCCGTCCCCGAACATCGGGCCGACGATTTGCAAACCGATCGGCAAGCCAGCGCGGGTCAGCCCGCAAGGGATGGTGCAGGCCGGTTGCTGGGTCAGGTTGAAGGGATAGGAAAACGGCGTCCAGCCCAGCATTGCTTCGGGGCTCATCGGCGCGTGCCCGGCCGGCCGCGCCTCGAAGGCCGGCACCGCCACCGACGGTGTCACCAGCAGGTCAAAGCGCTGCATGAACCCGCGCATGTGGGCGCCCAGCCCACCCCGCCGCGCGTTGAGCTTCTGAACGTCCAGCGCGCTCAGGTGCGAGCCCAGCATCGCCTGCGCGCGAAAATCCGGATCGACCACGTCCTGCTGCTGGGCATTCAGCGTGTTCCAGATCGTCCATGACCCGAGGAACCAGAGGCCGGTGGTGATTTCCAGCGGGTCTTCGAAGCCAGGGTCAAGTTGCTCCACCAGGGCGCCCAGCGCCTGCAGTTGCTGTACCGCGGCGTGCACCGCGGCGTTGATTTCCGGGTCGACGTTGCTGGCGTAGCCCAGCGTGGGCGAGTAGGCGATTCTCAAGCCGCGAATGCCGTCGTCCAGCCCGGCCAGGCTGTCGCTGGCGTCCGGTGGCAGCGAGGTCCAGTCGCGCGCATCGGGCTTCTTCAGCACGTTGAGCATCAGGGCCGCATCGCGCACACTCATGGTGTGCGGCCCCAGGTGCGACACCGAGCCGAACGGCGACAGCGGGTACGCGGGCACCCGGCCAAAGCTGGGTTTGAGGCCGAAGTTGCCGCAGAACGCCGCTGGGATGCGGACCGAGCCAGCCCCGTCCGTGCCCACCGACAACGGGCCCAAACCGGCCGCCACCGCCGCCGCCGTGCCACCCGATGACCCACCCGGCGTCTTGCTCAGATCCCAGGGGTTGCGGGTGATGCCGGTGCGCGGCGAATTGGTTTCGCCCTTGCAGCCGAACTCCGGTGTCGTGGTCTTGCCGAGCAACACAGCCCCGGCCTCGCGCAGACGTGCGGCGGCGGGCGCATCGACATCCCAGGGCTGTTGCGCGTCCACCGTTCGGCTGCCGCGCAGCGTGGGCCAGCCGCGTGTGAGGATCAGGTCCTTGATCGACACCGGCACGCCATCGAGTTCGCCCAGGGGTGCACTCCGGTTCCAGCGAGCTTCGCTTTCGCGCGCCGACTGAAGTGCCGATTCATGCGCGACCAGGCAAAACGCATTGAGCGTGGGGTTGAGCGCGTCAATGCGCCGCAGTACCGCGCGCGCGGCTTCCAGCGGAGAAGCCTGGCGGCGGCGGTACAGGTCCAGCAGCTCAGTGGCAGTGCAGTCGGCCAACTGCGTGGCCGAGGGTGCGGACGAGGTCATCGCAGGTTCTTCTGTTTCACGGTGACGGCGATCCCGACGGTGGCGGTGGCGCCGACGGGTTGATTCGCCGATCCTAACCTCGCCTTGCCCGATCGCGGCGTTCCATCGAGACGCGCCTGCACCCGCCCCCCGGCGAGCGCCGAAATCCAGCGTCAGGCGGCCAGCCCGAACAGATCGCGCAACGCCTCGCGGTACTGCGCTCGGCCGACCGCATAGGTGTCGTGGTGCGAGCCCCCTTGCACCAGCACGAATCGCTTGAGCGAGGTCGCACGCTCGAACAGCGCGCGTCCGAGCTCGGGGCGGATGAAGTGGTCGGCGCTGCCGTGCACCACCAGCGTGGGGACCTTCACCTGGGGGATGCGCAGCGCTGAATCGAAGCGCTGGGTGATCAACGATGCGAGTGGTTGCCAGCCCCACTTGAAACTGGCCATAACCTCGGGGATGGAGGTGAACGTGCCCTCGACGATCAAACCGGCGGCGTCATGGACCTCGGTCGCCAGCTGCACCGCGATGGCGCCGCCCAGCGAGTGGCCATAGACATAGCGTTGCGCCTGCGGGTGTTGCCGCGCCAGCCAGCGCCATGCGGCGCAGGCATCTTCACAGGCCATCCGTTCAGACGGCAGGGCGGCCGTGCTTTGGCCGAAACCGCGGTAGTCGATGCCCAGCACCGAAAAGCCCAGCTCGTGCAGGCCGCGCATGCGCTGGGCGCTGCTGCGAATGTCCCAACGCGCGCCATGCAGGAACAGCAGCACCGGTGCGTCCGCCCTGGCTTGCGGCAGCCACAGGCCATGCAGCTTCACCGCCGTGCCGCTCACGGAAGAGTGAAACTCGATCCACTGGTCCTGCAGGCCCACGCTGGCCTGCGCACGTGCCGAGTTGTTGTACAGGCCGGCCTGAAAAATCCACTTGCGTTGTTGTGCATCCAGGCTCGTCACGCCGGCCACGGTGGCCAGCGCAGCCACCACACCGCGCATCAGCCAGCGGGGCCGGTTCAGCAGAAGTGTTCCCAGGGTCGGTAGGGCGGCTTGCACGATGAATCCATGGTGGCACTGGCGCTGGGATGTTTGCATCCCTCATATGGAGGATCGTCGCGCGAGCTTGTGAAAACTTACCGTGGCGCAACACACGGCCGCGCAACAAGGCCTCTGATAATCCGGCGCGGAGGCGGCATCGAACCGGCTGTCCATCGACCGCATCCCTAACTTGAAGGAATGGAGACAGCGCAGTGCTCAGTGACATTGAAATCGCTCAGGCATCCAAGATGCATCGAATCATCCAACTGGCGCACGATCGTCTGGGTATTGCCGATACGCACCTGTCGCCCTACGGGCACTACAAGGCCAAGCTGTCGCTGGAACACATCGAGTCGCTGCAGGCTCGTCCGGATGGCAAGCTGATTCTGGTGACCGCGATTTCGCCGACGCCCGCGGGCGAGGGCAAGACCACCACCACCGTCGGCCTGGGGGACGCGCTCAACCACCTCGGCCACAAGGCCCTCATCTGCCTGCGTGAACCGTCGCTCGGGCCGGTGTTCGGCATGAAGGGGGGTGCGGCCGGCGGCGGCCATTCGCAGGTGGTGCCGATGGAGGACAGCAACCTGCACTTCACGGGTGACTTCTCGGCCATCGCATTGGCCAACAACCTGCTTTCGGCGCTGATCGACAACCACATCCACCACGGCAATTCACTCGGATTCGACGTCCGCCGCGTCACCTGGAGGCGCGTGATGGACATGAACGACCGCGCGTTGCGCGATATCACCGTCGGTCTGGGCGGAGCGGCCAACGGCCACCCGCGCGAAGACGGGTTCGACATCGTCGTGGCCTCGGAGGTGATGGCCATCCTCTGCCTGGCCACCAACTTGCAGGACCTGAAGGCGCGCCTGGGCCGCATCGTCGTGGGCAGCACGGCGGACCAACGGCCGATTTGCGCGGCCGACCTGCAGGCCCACGGCGCGATGGCCGCGTTGTTGAAAGACGCTCTCGCGCCCAACCTGGTGCAGACCCTGGAGCACAACCTGGCCTTCATTCATGGCGGCCCGTTCGCCAACATCGCGCACGGTTGCAACTCGGTGCTGGCCACGAGCACGGCGCTGAAGCTGGCCGACTATGTGGTGACCGAAGCCGGCTTCGGCGCTGACCTGGGCGCCGAAAAGTTTATCGACATCAAGTGCCGCGAATCAGGGCTGCGGCCCTCGGCGATGGTGATCGTCGCCACGCTGCGGGCGCTCAAGTACCACGGTGGCGTCGAGGTCAAGGATGCGGCGCTCGAAAACCTCGACGCCCTGCGGCGCGGGCTGGTCAACCTGGAGCGCCATGTCGACAACGTGCGTGAGCGCTATGGCATGCCTTGTGTCGTGGCGCTGAACCACCGCAGCCACGATAGCGCCGGCGAAATCGAGTTGCTCACCGCCCGCGCGCAGGCGCATGGCGCGCAGGTCGTGGTCGCGCGGCACTGGGCCGAAGGCGGCAAGGGCGCTGCCGAGCTGGCGCGTGCGGTGGTGGCGCTGTGCGAGCAGCCCAACCAGTTTCGCTTTGTCTACGAAGCGGACGACAGCCTGTGGGACAAGGTGACGGCGATTGCGACCCGGATCTACGGTGCCTCGGAGGTCAAGGCCAACGCCAGGATCCGCGCGCAGATCGAGTCGCTGCAGGCCCAGGGTTACGGGCGGCTTCCGGTTTGCATTGCCAAGACGCAGTACTCGTTTTCCACCGACCCGAGCTTGCGCGGTGCGCCCAGCGGGCATGTGATCGACGTCCGCGAGGTGCGGCTGGCGGCGGGTGCGGGCTTCGTCGTCATGGTCTGTGGCGACGTGACGACGATGCCGGGTTTGCCCAAGGTGCCGGCGGCAAATGGCATCGATGTCGATGCGGCGGGCAGGATCAAAGGGCTGCACTGAGGCACCGCCGCCGGCCGCCGCGTGAGGCCGTTTGCGGGCCGGCGGCTGTGTCACTTTGAGACGCGCGAGCGCCGCCGAATGCGGAAGGCGAGGGAATGCCCCTGTCCCACTGCGCTGGACAGGCGCGATCGAGGCTCCTAGTCTTTCGGCTGCTGCTGTATCGCAGCGCGTGATTCAAAAGGAGCAGCGGCATGAGCGCAGACCCGAGCACCCCGACCCAGCAACTCTCAAAATGGCTGCTGGACTTTGACGCCGCACTGCGGCGCGCCGACCTTGCCGCGGTGATGGCACTGTTCGACGCCGACAGCTATTGGCGCGACATGCTGACGTTCACCTGGAACATCAAGACCCTGGAAGGCCCGGCGCAGATCAAGGCGATGCTGCAGGCGACCCTGGCCCGCGTGTTGCCCAGCCATTGGCAGCTTGAGGGCGAGGCGAATGAGGCCGATGGCGTGATCGACGGCTGGGTGAGCTTCGAGACGGCGCAGGCGACCGGCCGCGCCCACATCCGGCTCAAGGGCGACAAATGCTGGACGCTGTTGACCACGATGGTGTCGCTCAAGGGTTTCGAAGAGAAGAAGTTCGGCACCCGACCGCGCGGCGTGGACCATGGCGTGTTCCAGGATCGCAAGAACTGGGCCGAACTCAAGGCGCAGCGCGAGGCGGAGCTGGGCACCAGCGAGCAGCCGTACTGCGTGATCGTCGGCGGCGGGCAGGGCGGCATCGGGCTGGGTGCCAGGTTGCGGCGGCTGGGCGTGCCGACCATCATCGTCGAGAAAAACAAGCGCCCGGGCGACTCCTGGCGCAATCGCTACAAGTCGCTGGCGCTGCACGACCCGGTCTGGTACGACCACATGCCCTACCTGCCGTTCCCGGACGACTGGCCGGTGTTCTCTCCCAAAGACAAGATCGGCGACTGGCTGGAGATGTACACCAAGGTGATGGAGCTGAACTACTGGAGCTCGACCGAATGCCAAAACGCGAAGTACGACGAGGCGGCGAAAGAGTGGATCGTCAACGTCGTGCGCGAGGGCAAGCCGGTGGTGCTGCGGCCCAAGCAGTTGATTTTTGCGACCGGCATGTCGGCCATCCCGAACATCCCCGATATCCCCGGCGCGAGCGACTTCAAAGGCGTCGCGATGCACTCCAGCAAATTCAGCAGCGGTGAAGACTATCGCGGCAAGAAGTGCGTCGTGCTGGGCTCCAACAACTCGGCCCACGACATTTGCGCCGACCTGTGGGAACACGGCGCCGACGTGACGATGATCCAGCGCTCGTCCACGCACATCGCCAGGTCGGACACGCTGATGGACCTGGCCTTGGGCGGGCTGTACTCGGAAGCGGCCGTCAAGTCGGGCATCACCACCGACAAGGCCGATTTGCTGTTCGCCTCGGTGCCCTACAAGATCCTGCACACCTTCCAGGTGCCGGTCTATGAAGAGATGGCCAAACGTGATGCCGACTTCTATGAGCGCTTGAAGAAGGCCGGCTTCATGCTCGACTTCGGCGAGGACGGATCGGGCCTGTTCATGAAATACCTGCGCCGCGGGTCGGGCTACTACATCGATGTGGGCGCGTCAGAGTTGATCGCCGACGGCAAGGTCAAACTCAAAAGTGGCGTCACGATCGAGCGCATCAAGGCGCAATCGGTGGTGCTCAGCGACGGCACCGAGTTGCCGGCCGAGCTGGTCGTCTACGCCAGCGGCTACGGCTCGATGAACGGCTGGGCCGCGAAAATGATTTCCAAGGAAGTGGCCGACAAGGTCGGCAAGTGCTGGGGCCTGGGCTCCGGTACCCAGAAAGACCCCGGGCCGTGGGAAGGCGAGTTGCGCAACATGTGGAAACCCACGCACCAGCCGGCGCTGTGGTTCCACGGTGGCAACCTGCACCAGTCGCGCCACTATTCGCAGTTTCTGTCCTTGCAGATCAAGGCGCGCCAGGAAGGGCTGCCCACGCCTGTCTATGGCATGGCGCCCGTCAACCACCTCAGTTAGCGCGGGCGGCGCGCCTGGCACCGCTCATCAGCGCATGAAAATGGCGTAGGGGCCCGATGCGCACAGGTTGGCGTCGCCGGACTCCAGCTGGCGCATGCGGTGCTCCAGGTCGCAGATGTCGGCCGACTCGGCGAGGTATTTCGCGTCGCGGTCTTGAATCGAAGTGGGCGAAAAGTCGAGAAGGCTCATCAGGGAGCTGAGGAACGAAGTCATGAAAGGCGTGGCCTGTTGTAAGCAAGCCACCAGTCTAGGCCGAACTTTGGAGACTGCCGTACATCAACCCCATGAATCGTCGAGAGATTTTTGAAATGTGTGGGTGCGCTACTGGGAACAAACGGGGTTCACGTCGAGCAGTCTGAAGGCTTTGGCCTGAACTGGCGTGGGGCGGGTGGTGATGACGATCTTGGCGTTGGGATTGATGCTCGTTGACGTGAGGTTGTAGGCCACGGTGCCCAGGTCCTGGAGCAGTGTTCGAAAGCTGTGCAGGGGTGAGTCGTCGTCGGCGCGCTTGGAGGCGTCCTTGGCGCGGGCGTGATCGCTGCGCAGCGCCTTGTTCACAGGCGAGGCGCGCGCGGCCTGGGTCTCGTCGATGAACTCGTCATCGAACAGCATGGGCTTCAAGCACTCGCGCATGTGCCACTCCACGTAGTAGGCCAGCATGCACAGGAAGACGTGGGCGCGCACGCGCTCGGTGTTGTAGTGGTGCACCGGGCGCACAAGCAGATCGATCGTCTTCATGGAACGGAAGGCGCGCTCAACATTGGCCAGGCTCTTGTACGCGGCCACGGTGGCCGGGGCATCGAGTTGGTCTGCGGTGAGGCTGGTGCGGATCACGTACAGGCCGTCCAGCGCCGCCTCGGCGGTGATCGCATCGACCTTGCGCGTCCACGTCAGCGCGGTGTCGGTGATGGTGAGCTCGAAGTGTTTGGCCATGCGGAAGCGATTGAGGACACGGCCCACGCGCAAGGCGATCGCCTTCTCGGTGCGCAGCGGACGGCGGCTGCGCTGGGTGGCCGTCGCGATCTTGGCCAGGTCAAGCTCGGTGGCCGCGAGCAACTCGCCGCGCTTGCGTGCACGCTCCTCGGCCAGCAGTGGATTGCGGCACACGACGAGCCGCTCACCGGGGAACTGCTCGCTGCTGAGTTCGATGAGGTTGCGCTCGTCGAACAACGACGGCTGGAAGGGGCCGTGCTCGGCCGCGAGCTGCGCAATCTGGGGTGCGCGCAGGCTGCTGATCCAGTCCTGCGCCTGAGGGCGCAGCACCTGCTCGATGCGCGCCGAGGTCAGCATGCCGCGGTCCCCGACCCAGGCAATGCGCTCGATGCCGAATCGCTCCTTGAGCTTGGTCACCTGCGAGGCCACGGTGCTCGGGTCGGCCGTGTTGCCGGCGAAGACCTCCACGCAGATGGGCACCCCCTCACCGGTGCAGACGAGCCCGAAGACGATTTGCGGGTCGTCATGCTTGCCGTCGCGTGAGTGGCCTCGGGCGGCCAGTTCGCAGCAATGCCCCGTCAGCCAGGTCGAGGTGAGGTCGTACAGCACCAGCGTGCTACCCACCAGGTGCCTGCGCGCCAAGGCCCGCTCGATGCTGGGCTGTGCCTGGTGCAACCAGTCCAGGGCTCGGTACAGATCGTCGACCTGGCATTGACCCACACCTAGCACGCGGCCCAGCGAACTGCTGGCGGTGGCGTCGTGCAGCATGCGGTGGGTCGCAAGCTTGGAGGCCGGCCAGAGCACGCGTGCGCACAGCATGGCCAGCAGCACGGATCGCAGCTCCTCGGGAGCACTGGCAAACCACTTCACGGCACCACAGGCGCGGGCCGCGCCGAGCACAGCGGCCACATGGCCGTGGGGCAAGGTGCGCTCGATGGTCATGACCGCGTCGATCGACTCCACGGCCACGCCGCCCTTGAGCAGGAGACGAAAGTGCTCGACGAGCTGCGCATCCCAGTGGGACAGGTTGGCCAGGGTGCGCTTGATGATCTTGCCGCCTTCGCGGAAGCCCTCACGCAGCAGGATGGCGGGCGGGGAGTTGCGGTTGGGGACGGTCTCGATGTACATGTAGTACATGGTAGTAAATGAGCGCCGAATTACAAGGTAAACATGTGCCATTTACATGGGAACATATTGACCCAAGAAAATGGCGCGAACCCGCGCCAATGCTTGATCTACCGCGCTTCAGTCTTCAAAGCTCGGTTTAGACGCACTTTGGCACCTGCTGAACTTCTTTGCGCCCGCCCTGGGTATTGGAACCCTGGCGCCCGCGATCGCCAAGCTGCTGTGGCGCCGGCGTTTGACAAGCGTCAGCTGGCGCTCGCTCGCTGGGTGGGCCACTGGCAGCTCGGTGCTGGCGCTGATCGCGGGCTTGGTTGTTTTTGGCCGTGACGGCAGGGT
>JANNDW010000219.1:0-8910 GCA_031378125.1 Methylibium sp.
GTGCGCGCCAGGTACACCGCCGTCGGCGCACCGGCCGCCGGCGCGGCCGCCGCAGCGGTTGCCGCCGTTGCCGCCAGGTTTGCCGCTGGTGCCGGCACGGCATCGAGCATGCGCTTGATGGCGTAGGCGATGTCGTCGGCGCGCTGCCAGTACAGGCCGGCCTTGTCGGGGTCGAGCAGCACATCGCGGTCGATGCCCGAGTCGTCCTTGTAGAACAGCTCGTAGCCCACGGTCTTGTCGACCTCGAGGATCAGCTCGGGCAGGTCGACGAAGCGGCGCAGGTCCGCGCGGTCGATGGCGCGGCGATAGACCTTGACGATGCGGCTCAAATGGTCGACGTGCAGGTCACCCTTGGCGATGTGGCTTTGCCCGAAGGCCTGGAACTCCTTTTTGCAGTAGGCCGACGACAGGTAGTGCTGCGACAGCACCGTCACGAAGATCGCCGAACGATCGAGCTGCTGCTCGATCTGCGCATCGAACAGTTCGTTGCCCGCCAGGCGGCGCTTGTCGCGCCACAGCTCCACGCGGCCGGGGCCGATGCGCTGGCCTATCGATTCACGCAGGGCTTTTTCGAACTCTTCGACCCAGCGCCGGTTTTGCGGTCCGTAGGGCTCATCGTCCCGATGGCAGTAGCTGAGAAAGACCTGCGCAAGACCCATCGAATCAGTGTGTCCGCGCCCGCCAGGGGTGTCAAGAACCAGCAACGCTGCCGAAAGTCACTCTGTCAAGGCCCGATCGCGTGCCGCAACCGAGGTTCGGCGCAAGTGTCTGCAAGCCGAGCAACGCTTTGTCAGCGCGGTTGAAGCCGGGCCGGCCGCCGACTAAGGTCATGGGTTAAACCTCTCGGAGAGACCCACATGAGATGGAAAACAGAGCCCGGCCCTGCGATGTGCCTTCGGTCGTGGTCGCTGGGCATCGCGACGAGTGCGCTCGCCGTGGTTTTGCTCGCAGGCCAGGCCGCGAACGCCGGTGGCGCGGTGGTGGCCGGTGCGGGGTTCGGCAGCGACGAGCCGGTGCCGACCGACCGGCTCATCATCAAGTACCGCGCTGCACAGGCCGGTGTGGCCGCCACGGCCGGCGCCTCGGACCGCGCATTGCTGCACCGCCCCGCCCAGGATGCGGCGGCGCGCACGGGGCAGCGCCTGCAACTGCTGCGTATCGGCGCGCTGGACGCGCATGTGATGAAGCTGGAGCGGCGCATGGCCCATGCCGACGTGCAGCGGCTGGCGCGCGAGATCATGGCCACCGATCCTGCCGTGGAGTACGCGGAACCCGACCGCATCCTGCACGCCCTGTTCACGCCCAACGACACGCAATACGGCCAGCAATGGCACTACTTCGAAGCCACCGGCGGATTGAACCTGCCGGCGGCCTGGGACAAGTCGACCGGCTCCGGCGTGGTGGTGGCGGTGATCGACACCGGCTACAGGCCGCACGCCGATCTGGCGGCCAACATCCTGCCGGGCTACGACTTCATCAATGACACCTTCGTGTCGAACGACGGCAACGGCCGCGACAACAGCGCGCTCGATCCGGGCGACGCGGTCGCCGCCGGTGCTTGCGGCGGCGGCCAGCCAACTCAAAGCCAACCCAGCAGCTGGCACGGCACCCACGTGGCCGGCACGATCGCGGCGCTGACCAACAACAGCTCGGGTGTTGGTGGCGTGGCCTTCGGTGCCAAGCTGCTGCCGCTGCGCGCCTTGGGCAAGTGCGGCGGCTACACCTCCGACATCGCCGCGGGCATCGTCTGGGCCTCGGGCGGCAGCGTGCCTGGCGTGCCGGCCAACCCCAACCCGGCGCGTGTCGTCAACCTGTCGTTGGGCGGCAGCGGGGCCTGCGACGCGGCGTCGCAAGACGCCATCAATTCGGCGCGCAGCCGCGGCACCGTGGTGGTGGTCGCCGCGGGCAACTCCAACGCCAACGCGGCCAACTTTTCACCGGCCAGCTGTGCCGGCGTCGTCAGCGTGGCGGCCACCAACCGCGGCGGCGGGCGCGCTTACTACTCCAACTTCGGCGCCGCGGTCAGCGTGGCGGCGCCGGGTGGGGACATGCGCTCCGGCGCGGCCAACGGCATCCTGTCGACCCTCAACAACGGCGCCAGCGCGCCGGGCGCCGACAGCTTTGCCTACTACCAGGGCACGTCGATGGCCGCGCCGCATGTGGCCGGCGTGGTGGCGCTGATGCTGGCCAAGAACGGCAGCCTCACGCCCGACGACGTGGCGGCGCGCCTGAAGAGTTCGGCCCGCGCATTCCCGTCTGCCTGTTCGCAATGCGGCGCGGGCATCGTCGACGCCAGTGCAGCCGTCGACGCCGCGGGCGGCGGCCCCCCGCCGCCACCGCCACCCGCTTCAGGCAACGAAGTGGAGCCCAACAACAGCACCGGCACCGCGCAGGCGGTGGTGCAGGGAACCACCATCAACGGCACGCTGGCCAGCAGCAGCGACACCGACTACTTCAAGGTCACGGTCGCAGCCGGCCGCACACTGACCAGCAGGCTCACGCCCAACAGCGCGTCGGACTACGACCTGTACGTTTACAACAGCGCCGGCACGCAGGTGGCCAGAAGCATCCGCGGCAGCGGGCTGGTGGACGCGGCGAGCGTGACCAACAGCGCGGGCGCGGCGGCGACCTACTTCGTGCGGGTGCGCTTTTACAGCGGCGGCAGCGGCGCGGTGGCGGGCGCCTACTCGCTGGCCATCAACTGAGCGCGTGGGGAGCCGGCTCGGGACGTGTTGCACAAATCGCGCGGGGGGCCGGCTCGGGACGCGTTGCACAGATCAGTGCGAAACCCGCCGGCGCGCTGCTGCCGGCGGCACTGACCCGGAACACCGATGCCGGCGATGGGCGTGGATCCGGCGCGGCCGACACGGCCCCCATCGTCGCCCACGGCAGCGGCGCGGCCGAGCCGCTCGCGCAGTGTCCGGGCAGCCGGCCCACGCCGGCGTTGATGGCTTGCCTGCAACCCAACCGGCGGGCGGAGATCAGCGTCGAAGGGCTGAAGCGCTGAGCCACAGGCGCGCAAGATGGGCGCGGCGCGGGCCGCGATGTCCGCGGGAGCGCAGCGACCGCCTTGAAGGTGGGCGGGAGTTCGTTGCCACAAAGTGCTGCTCGTGCATCGAGCCCGGCGGGGATGCAACGGCAGGCAGAATTCGGGCATGAAGAAACTCTCGAGAACGCCCACGCCTCCCGGCGGCGACGAGGTCACCGAGCGCCGCCGCCTGCAGATGGCCGACGTCGCCCGCTTGGCCGGCGTCTCGGTGGCCACGGTGTCGCGCGCCCTCAACGGCAGCCCGCTGATCGCCAAGGAAACCCGCCAGCGCATCGAAGCACTGGCGCGTTCGCTCAACTACTCGATCAACGTCGGCGCGAAGAATCTGCGGCTCAAGCAAAACCGCACCATCGCGGTCGTCATTCCGTACGACAAGGTCTCGCGCCAGCACATCTCCGACCCGTTCTTCCTGGCCATGGTGGGCAGCCTGGCCGATGCGCTCACCGAACGCGGGTTCGACATGCTGCTGTCGCGCGTCGACGCCGACAGCCTCGATTCCGCCGCCCACCTGGTCAACTCGGGCACGGCCATCGGCATCGTGCTGATCGGCCAGTGGCGCCACCACGACCAGCTGAACCAACTGGCCGCGCAACGCCTGCCCATCGTGGTGTGGGGGACGCAGATGCCCGAACAGCTCTACTGCACGGTGGGCGGCGACAACGTAGCCGGCGGGGCGATGGCGACGCGCCACCTGCTCGAATCGGGCTACCGCCAGATCGTCTTCGTCGGCGACCCGCAACTTCCCGAAGTGACCCACCGGCACCGAGGGTACGTCGAGGCGCATGCGGCGTTCGGGCTGCGGCCCGACCCGCTGTTGCTGCTGAGCGTGCCCTTCAATGCGAACGCGGCGCGCGCCGGCATCAGCTGCCTGTGTGAGCGGGCGCTGCCGTTCGACGCGGTGTTCGCGTGCAGCGACGTGATGGCCTCGGCCGCGACCCAGGCGCTGCATTTGTTCGGGCGCGGCGTGCCCGACAGCGTGGCCGTGGTGGGCTACGACGACATCGAATGGGCCAGCCACTGCAACCCGCCGTTGACCACCGTTCGACAGCCCATCGGAGCCGCCGGGGTTGAACTGGTGGACGCGCTGCTGCGCACGATCGAGGGTGCCTCAGTGGCGCCGCGCGTGCTGGCGGTCGAGCTGGTGGTGCGCGCCAGCACGTTGAAAAAATCGGCCTGAACCGCCCACCGGGCAGGTTTGCGCTCCGAACTTAGTGAGTGCCACTTTCAGGCGTTAACCCTAATTTGCAATCGATTGCACAACGGCAAAACTCCCGGGGCGCACGGAAAGTAACGTCCGTGCAGGCTCGCACACCGGCCCGGCTCGCCCCCTGCGGCCAGAGCGTCAGGCACCCCAACGACACAACCCCCGGAGACAAGCATGAACCCAACACCGACCCCCTCCCGCATCGCCCTCGCGGCGGCTCTGGCGGCCCTGCAGCTCGGCGCGGCGCAAGCCCAGACCGCGGACGCCGCGGCCGCCAACGACGGACTCAAGCTCGACGCCGTCGTCGTCACCGGCACCTCCACCGCGCGCAGCAAGATGAAGCAAAGCGTGTCGGTCAGCACCTTGGACGCCGAGCAGATCGAGAAGGCCGGTGCGACCAGCGCGGCCGAGTTGCTGCGCGCGATTCCCGGCATTCGCTCGGAGTCCTCGGGCGGCGAAGGCAACGCCAACATCACCGTGCGCGGCGTGCCCATTTCGGCCGGCGGCGCGCGCTACGTGCAGCTGCAGGAAGACGGTCTGCCGGTGCTGTTGTTCGGCGACATCGCCTTTGGAACCGCCGACCAATTCTTGCGCGCCGACTACAGCATCGAACGCCTCGAGGTGGTTCGTGGCGGCTCGGCCTCCACCTTGGCGACCCACTCGCCCGGCGGCCTGATCAACTTCATCAGCAAAACCGGCAAGGAGGCCGGCGGCGCCTTCGGCCTGAGCGTGAGCCCCGGCCCGCGCCAGTTCCGCGTCGACGCCGCGCTGGGTGGCAACCTGGGCGAGAAGACCACGTTCCACGTCGGCGGCTTCGAGCGCTTCGGCGAGGGCGGCCGCCCGACCGGCTACAACACTGAGAAGGGCGGGCAGATCAAGGCCAACGTCACGCACCAGCTCGACAACGGCTACGTGCGCCTGAGCCTGAAGGCGCTCGACGACCGCACGCCGACCTTGTTGCCGGTGCCCGTGACCGTCAGCAACGGCCAGATCAACCAGATCGCCGGCGTCGACCCGCGCACCGCGTTCTTCATCACGCCCAGCCTGACGCGCGACAGCACCTTCAACCGTGACGGCGGCTTCACCACCAGCAACGCCCACGACGGCCTGCACGTCAAGAGCACGGCGGTCGGCGCCGAAGCGTCGCTCAAGCTGGGTGACGGCTGGACCTTGGACGAGAAGTTCCGCAAGGCCAGCAACTCCGGCCGCTTCATCGGGCTGTTTCCGTCCGACAACGGCAACAACCCGGCCCGCACCTCGTTCACCGGCGTGCTGTTCAACACCTCGCTGGACAACTTCGACAACCTGTTCAACGAGATCAAGCTGAGCAAGGCACTCGATGTCGGCGACAGCAAAGGCACCGTCACGGCCGGCCTGTTCAACGGCGTGCAAAACGTGGCCGAGACCTGGTTCTGGAACCGCTACAGCCTGCAGATGAACGGCGAAGGCGCACAGGCCACGCAGATCGGCACCGGCTTCACCACCTTCGGCGGCTGCTGCGTCAGAAACTGGGACGTGCAGTACACCCAGCTCGCGCCGTTCGCAGCCGTGACCTGGCAGGTCGGCGAGCTGGACCTGGACGGCAGCATTCGCCACGACATCCAGAAGGCCAGCGGCTACACCATCGAAGACAACCCGGTGACCCAGACCTGGGACCCGGCGACCCAGAAGACCGTGAACTACAAGGTCTCGCACACCTCGTACTCGTTCGGCGCCAACTACGCGCTGTCGCGCGACCTCGCGGTGTTTGCCCGCACCAGCGACGGTGTGGCCTTCAGCGCCGACCGGCTGCTGTTCGGCAACCCGGTGGACGGCTCGGTGCCGATTTCCATCAACCAGGTCAAGCAGACCGAGCTCGGTGCGAAATTACGCTTCGCCGGCGTCAGCGTCTTCGCCACGCTGTTCAACGCCCGCACGCGGGAGAGCAACTACGAGGTCACGACGCAGCAGTTCACCTCGAACCGCTACTCGGCCAACGGCCTGGAGCTCGAACTGGCCTGGCGCGGCGGCCCGTTCCACGTGGCCGGTGGCGGCACGCTGACCAAGGCGAAGATCACCGCGTCGAACGACGCGAGCACGGTGGGCAAGAAGCCGCGCCGCCAGGCCGACCTGGTCTGGCAGCTGACCCCGGGCTACACCCTGGGCCCGCTGGACGTGGGCGCGGCCATCGTCGGCACGACCAAGTCTTTCGGTGACGACCAGAACACGATCACGATGCCCGGCTTCATCGTCGTCAACCCGTACCTGAGCTACCAGCTCGGCGACAAGGCGAGCGTCACCCTGTCGGCCAACAACGTGTTCAACAAGCTCGGCTACACCGAGATCGAAGGCGACGGCCATGCCGCGCGCGCGGTCAACGGCCGCACCGTGAAGGCGTCGCTCAAGTACGCGTTCTGACGCCGTCTGTTCGGCGCCGCGGCGAGGCGCGATCTGGTGAAGCTGCCCGAAGGCGGCCTGTGCCCCGGCGCGGCGGGTTCATCGGCGAGCCGCTGGCGCCGTGGCGCTTTGCCGCGCCGGCGCTGGCGCGCGCATCGGTGTTCTCTGATTCCTGACCATGAAAAACGAAGTCCAACTCATCACCTATGCCGACCGGATGAGCGGCGGCGGTTTGCGTGACCTGCAAGCCCTGCTGACCGGGCCGCTCGCGGGTGTCTTTGGCGCCGTTCACCTGCTGCCGTTTTTCTTCTCCATCGACGGCGCGGATGCCGGGTTCGACCCCATCGACCACACGCGTGTGGATCCGCGGCTCGGGGACTGGGGCGACATCAAGGCTCTTTCGCAGCATGTCGACGTGATGGCCGATGTGATCGTCAATCACATGTCGTCCGACTCGCCCCAGTTTGCCGACTATTCGCAGCGTGGCGCCGAGTCGCCTTACGACGGCCTGTTCCTGACCCTGGATGCGGTGTTTCCGAACGGTGCGACCGAAAAGGACCTGGTCGCTTTGTACCGCCCGCGACCGGGCCTGCCGTTCACATGCAAGACGCTGGCCAACGGCGAGAAGAGGGTTCTGTGGACCACGTTCACGCAAACCCAGATCGACATCGACGTGCGCCATCCGCAGGGCGCCGCCTACCTGCAAAGCATCCTGGGCGCGCTGGCCTCCAACGGCGTGAAGATGATCCGCCTCGATGCGGTCGGCTACGCCATCAAAACGCAGGGCGGGAGCTGCTTCATGATGCCCGCGACCTTGGACTTCGTCGACGAATTCGCGGCGCTGGCCCGCTCGATGGGGCTCGAGGTGCTGGTGGAGGTGCACTCGCACTACCGGCAGCAGATCGAGATCGCGCGGCGTGTCGACTGGGTCTATGACTTCGCGTTGCCGCCGCTGGTGTTGCATGCGTTTTTCTTCCACTCGGCCAAGTACCTCAAGGACTGGATTGCGCGCCGGCCCGTCAACGCCTTGACCGTGCTCGACACGCATGACGGCATCGGCATCATCGACATCGGCGCCGACCCGAGTGAGCGCGTCAACAAACCCGGCCTGGTACCGGATGCCGACCTCGACCGCCTGGTGGAAATGATCCATGCCAACAGCCGCGGCGAGAGCCGCGAGGCGACGGGGGCGGCGGCCTCCAACCTCGACCTGTACCAAGTCAACTGCAGCTTTTACGACGCGTTGGGCCGAGACGAGCGCGCCTACCTGTTGGCGCGCGCCATTCAGTTTTTCATGCCCGGCATTCCACAGGTGTATTACGTCGGCCTGCTGGCGGGCGGCAACGACATCGACTTGCTGCACCGCACGGGCGTGGGCCGGGACATCAACCGCCACCGCTACACGCGGGATGAAGTCGAATCCGAGATCGAACGTCCGGTGGTCCGCCGGCTCATCGAGCTGATCCGCTTGCGCAATTCGCACCCGGCCTTCAACGGTGTTTTCACCACCGCCAGCAGCGACGACCATCGGCTGGAAATGCGCTGGAACCACGGCGCGCACGCCGCGCAACTGAGCATTGACTTTAACGACCTGACGAACGAACTCCGGATCACCGAAGGCGCTGGGGAGCGCCAAATCGTTTTCTGAAAGTCTCGGCCGGGTGCGTTCCCGGCGGCCGCGTCTGACGCGCTACAGCACCTGGCTGAAAGCCTTGTCCAGGCTGTCAATCGTGCGGTCAATATTGTGCAGCTTGTCCAGCCCGAACAGGCCGATGCGGAAGGTCTTGAAGTCGGCGCCTTCGTCACATTGCAGCGGCACGCCGGCGGCAATTTGCAGCCCCAGGGCCATCATCTTGTTGCCGGACTGCAGGCCCGGGTCTTCGGTGTAGCTCACCACCACGCCAGGGGCCTGGAAGCCAACCGCCGCCACACTCTTGAGCCCCTTGCGGGCCAGCAGCGCGCGAACCCTGTCGCCCAGCAATTGCTGTTCGGCGCGCACCTTGTCAAAGCCGTAAGCCTCGGTCTCTTTCATCACGTCGCGCAGGCGCGTCAATCCGTCGGTGGGCAAGGTGGCGTGGTAGGCATGGCCGCCACCTTCGTAGGCTTCCATGATCTGCAGCCACTTGCGCAAGTCGCATGCATAGCTGGTGCTTTGCGTGGTCTCGATGCGCGCGCGCGCCAGTGCGCTCAGCATCACCAGGGCGCAGCAGGGTGACGCGCTCCAGCCTTTTTGCGGCGCGCTGATGAGCACGTCGACGCCGGTGCTGGCCATGTCGACCCA
>JANNDW010000241.1:0-7293 GCA_031378125.1 Methylibium sp.
TACTGCATGCCCAAGGAAGTTTTCGACAAGAGCTACACCTTCCTGCCGCAGAGCTCGCTGCTGAGCTTTGAGGAGATCACCCGCACCGCGCGGCTGTTCGTCGCGCACGGCGTGCACAAGATCAGGCTGACCGGCGGCGAGCCGCTGCTGCGCAAGCACCTCGAAGTGCTGATCGCCATGCTGAGCCAGCTGCGCACGCCCGACGGCCAGGCGCTGGACCTGACGCTCACGACCAACGGCTCGGTGCTGGCCAAGAAGGCACAGGCATTGAAAGACGCCGGCCTGCGGCGCATCACCGTGAGCCTGGACGCGCTCGACGACACCATCTTCCGGCGCATGAACGACGTCGACTTCTCCGTCGCCGGGGTGCTGGACGGCATTGAAGCGGCGCAGCGCGTGGGGCTGGGGCCGATCAAGGTCAACATGGTCGTCAAGCGTGGCACCAACGAGCACGAAATCATCGCCATGGCGCGCCACTTCAAGGGCACGCCCATCGTGCTGCGCTTCATCGAATACATGGATGTGGGCGCCACCAATGGCTGGCGCATGGACGAGGTGCTGCCGTCGGCCGAGGTGGTCGCGCGCATCAACGCCGAATTTCCGCTTGAGGAGGTCGAGCCCAATTGCACCGGTGAAACCGCAGAGCGCTGGCGCTACATCGACAAGAGCGGCGACGGCAGCGGCGAGATCGGCGTGATCTCCAGCGTGACGCAGGCGTTCTGCCACGACTGCAACCGCGCCCGCCTGTCCACCGAAGGCAAGCTGTTCCTGTGCTTGTTCGCGACGCAGGGTCACGACCTGCGTGCGCTGCTGCGCGGCGGCTACAGCGACGAGCAGATCGCCGGCGCGATCGGGCTGATCTGGCAGGGGCGCGATGATCGTTACTCCGAGCTGCGCAGTGCCGCCGATGCGGGTGCGGCGGATGCTGCCCCCACGGGCACCGGCAACGGGCAGCGGCGTGTCGAGATGCACTACATCGGCGGCTGAACGACGATGATTGAGCAGCGATGATCGAGCGCGAACAGATCACCGGCCTGATCCTCGCCGGCGGGCGCGGCAGCCGCATGGGCGGGGTCGACAAGGGGCTGCAAAACCACCTCGGCGTTGCGTTGGCCATGCATGCGCTGCTGCGGTTGGCGCCCCAGGTGGGTGAGTTGATGATCAATGCCAACCGCAACCTCGGTGCGTATGAATCGATGGGCGTGCCGGTGTGGCCCGATGCGCTGCCCGACTATGCCGGGCCGTTGGCCGGCTTTCTGGCCGGTCTCGAACGCTGCGAAACGCCTTACCTGGTGACGGTGCCTTGCGATTCGCCGCAGTTTCCCGAGGATCTGGTGGCGCGCTTGGCCCAGGCCCTTGAAGCGCAAGACGCTGAGATCGCGATGGCCGCGACCTGTGAAGACGGCAGTCTTCAGGTGCAACCGGTGTTCTGCCTGATGAAGACCGAGCTGATGGAAAGCCTGGTGCGCTTCACGCAAGACGGGCAACGCAAGATCGACAAATGGACGGCCCTGCACCGCGTGGTCGAAGTGCCGTTCGACGATCCGCAGGCTTTCGCCAACGCCAACACGCTGGCCGAGCTGCGGCAACTGCAAGGGCATGGTTGAAGCGCTGACGATTCGGTCGCTGGCGGCAGCCGACCTGGCAGCCTACAAGCGGCTGCGCGATCTGACCCTCGCCGCCGAGCCGGAAGCATTCACGTCCGACGCCGCCGAAGAGCTGCTCAAGAGCGCGCAGAGCTACCTGCCGCGGCTGGGCCTGGACCGGCTGGAAGGCGGGCACTTCACGCTCGGCGCCTTCTTCGCCGGTGAGCCACTGGTGGGCGCCGTGACCTGCGAGCGCGAGCTTCGTGTCAAGGGCCGGCACATCGGCCAGGTCGTGGGGATGATGGTGCTTGCGGAGGCGCGCGGCCAAGGCGTCGGCCGCAGGCTGCTGGCCGGCTGCATCGCGCTGGCTCGAAGCACACAAGGCATGGAGATGCTGACCTTGAGCGTCACCGCCACCAACCGAACGGCGGTCAGTCTGTACGAACGCGCCGGCTTCACGCGCTACGGCACGCTGGTGCACGCCATCAAACTCGGCGGGCAGTACCATGACAAGGACTTGATGGTGCTGACCCTATGAGCTCTGATTCACCGTCGCTGCAGCAGATCGCCTCCTGCGTGAGCGGCTACGACCCGAACGCGTTGCCTGTTGCCCAAGCGCAAGAGTTCATCGCACGCCTGGTGCCGCGTGTGCAGGCGGTGGAGAGGGTGGCGATCCGCTCGGCGCTGGGGCGTGTGCTGGCGCGCGACATCGTCTCGGCCATCAACGTGCCATCGCACGACAACTCGGCCATGGACGGTTATGCGTTGAAGGGCGCCGACCTGTTGCCCGATGCCGAGACGGTGCTGCAGGTGATGGGCACCGGTTTGGCCGGCCAGCAGTTTGGCGGCGACGCGGTGGCGGCACGCCAATGTGTTCGCATCATGACCGGCGCGGTGATGCCGACCGGGCTGGACACCGTCGTCCCGCAGGAGTTCGTCAAGCAGGACGCCGGCGGCGACCGCATCCGCGTGCCGGCCGGCGTGGTGCGCACCGGCGACAACCGCCGCCTCGCAGGTGAAGACCTGGCGCGTGGCGAAGCCGCGTTGGGCGCCGGCCGGTTGCTGCGCCCGGCCGACCTGGGCCTGCTGGCGTCGCTGGGCCAGGCCGAAGTGCCGGTGCTGCGTCGCCTGCGGGTGGCGTTCTTCTCGACCGGCGATGAACTGCGCTCGATCGGTGAAGCGCTGGACGCCGGTTGTGTGTACGACAGCAACCGCTACACGCTGTGGGGCATGTTGCAGCGGCTGGGCGTCGAGCTGATCGACATGGGCGTGGTGCGCGATCAACCGGCGGCGCTGGAAGCGGCATTCCGCTCAGCCGCCGAGAACGCCGATGCGGTGATCACGTCCGGCGGCGTCAGCGTCGGCGAGGCCGACCACACCAAGCAAGTGATGGCGAGCCTGGGCGACGTGCTGTTCTGGCGCATTGCGATGCGCCCCGGCCGGCCGATGGCCATCGGCCGCATCGAAAGCGGAGGCGACGGAAGAGCGCACAGCGCCATCCTGTTCGGCCTGCCCGGCAACCCGGTGGCGGTGATGGTGACGTTCTATGCCTTCGTTCGCGACGCGCTGTTGGCGATGAGCGGCGCCTCTGCCGCGCCACTGCCAATGCTGCGCGCGGCCAGTGTGGCAGCCATCCGCAAGAAGCCGGGCCGCACCGAGTACCAACGCGGCATCGTCAGCCGGGCCGCTGACGGGCAATGGCAAGTCGAAGTCACCGGCTCGCAAGGCTCGGGCATTCTGCGCAGCATGAGCCAGGCCAATGGCCTGGTCGTGCTGCACCACGAGCAGGGCAATGTCGACGCGGGCGGGCTGGTCGACGTGCTGCCGTTCGACGGGTTGGTGTGATCGCGAACGTCCCGGCATTTGGGGGAAAGCGAAGCGAGCCCCTCCCTCAAGCCACGACTCACGCACGGATTTCCCGGGCTTAGAGTGGGCGCCCCTCGGGGGCAGGAGCGACAGCGACTGGGGGGCTATCGTGCTGCCAGCCGCTTCCAGGTCTCGACCACCGTATCAGGGTTGAGCGAAATAGATGCGATCCCTTCCTGCGCCAACCAATCGGCAAAGTCCGGGTGGTCGCTGGGCCCCTGGCCGCAGATGCCGACGTACTTGCCATGCGCCCGGCACGCCGCGATGGCGCGCGAGATCATTGCTTTGACGGCGGGGTCGCGCTCGTCGAAGTCCCTGGCCAGCAGTTCCATGCCGGAGTCGCGGTCCAGCCCCAAGGTCAGCTGCGTCAGGTCGTTGGAGCCGATCGACATGCCGTCGAAGTATTCAAGGAACTGGTCGGCCAGAATCGCGTTGCTCGGCACTTCGCACATCATGATGATGCGCAGCCCGTCCTTGCCGCCCGCCGAGGCGCGCTTCAAGCCTTTCTCGGCCAGCATGTCGATCACCCGGCTGGCCTGGCCCAGCGTACGTACGAACGGCACCATGATCTCCACGTTGTTCAGGCCCATCTCTGCACGCACTCTTTTGAGCGCTTCGCACTCCATCGCAAACGCCTCGCCGAAGGCTTCGCTGATGTAGCGCGAGGCACCGCGAAAGCCCAGCATCGGGTTCTCTTCCTCGGGCTCGTAGCGTGAACCACCGATCAGCTTGCGGTACTCGTTGCTCTTGAAGTCGCTGAGCCGCACGATGACCGGCTTGGGCCAGAACGCGGCGGCGATGGTTGCAATGCCTTCGACCAGCTTGTCCACGTAAAACGCGCGCGGCGACGCGTGGCCGCGCGCCACGCTTTCGACCGCCTTCTTCAGGTCGATGTCGATGTTCGGGTAGTCGAGAATCGCCTTCGGGTGCACACCGATGTTGTTGTTGATGATGAACTCCAGCCGCGCCAGGCCGACACCCGAGTTGGGCATCTGGCAGAAGTCGAAAGCCAGCTGCGGGTTGCCCACGTTCATCATGATCTTCACCGGGCAGTAGGGCAGCTCGCCGCGCTCCACGTCGGTGATTTCGGTTTCGAGCAGGCCGTCGTAGATGTAGCCGGTGTCGCCTTCGGAGCAGGCCACGGTCACCAAGGCGCCGTCTTTCAGTACATCGGTCGCATCGCCACAGCCCACCACCGCCGGCACGCCAAGTTCGCGCGCGATGATGGCCGCGTGGCAGGTGCGCCCGCCGCGATTGGTGACGATGGCCGCGGCCCGCTTCATCACCGGCTCCCAGTTCGGGTCGGTCATGTCGGTGACGAGCACGTCGCCGGCTTGCACCTGGTCCATGTCGGCCAGGCTGTGCACGATGCGCACTCGGCCGGTGCCGATTTTCTGGCCGATGGCGCGGCCTTCGGCCAGCACCACGCTGCTCTTGCCCGCATCGCCCTTGAGCTTGAAGCGCTGCTCGGTCTTGTCCTTCTGCTGGCTCTTCACCGTCTCGGGGCGGGCCTGCAGGATGTAGAGCTTGCCGTCGGCGCCGTCCTTGCCCCACTCGATGTCCATCGCGCGGCCGTAATGCGTTTCGATCGTGAGCGCGTAGCCGGCCAGCTCGGTCACATCCGCATCGGTCAGCGAATAGCGGTTGCGCTGCTCGGGCGCGGTATCGACCGTCTTCACCAGCTGGCCGCTGGCGGCTTTCTCTTGCGCCGTGGCGAACTCCATCTTGATCAGCTTGGAGCCGATGTTGCGCCGGATGATGGCCGACTTGCCGGCCCGCAGCGTGGGCTTGTGAACATAGAACTCGTCGGGGTTCACGGCGCCCTGCACCACCGTTTCACCCAGGCCGTAGCTGGAGGTGATGAACACCACCTCGGTGAAGCCGCTTTCGGTGTCCATCGTGAACATCACGCCGGCCGCGCCCAGGTCGGAGCGCACCATGCGCTGCACGCCGGCCGACAAGGCCACATCGTTGTGCGCGTAACCTTTGTGGACGCGGTAGCTGATGGCGCGGTCGTTGTAGAGGCTGGCAAACACCTCCTTCATCTTGGCCAGCACTTCTTCGATGCCGGCCACGTTCAGAAAGGTTTCCTGCTGGCCGGCGAACGACGCGTCGGGCATGTCTTCAGCGGTGGCCGAAGAACGCACCGCAAACGACGCGCCGGGGTTGTGGGCCACGAGCTTGGCGAACTCCGCGCGAACCGCCGTCTCAAGCGCGGGGGGGAACGGCGTTGCCTCGATCCAGTGGCGAATTTGCGCGCCGGCATCCGTCAGCGCTCGCACGTCTTCAGTGTTGAGCGAGGCCAGGCGCGCGTTGATTTTTTGCGCCAACCCCTGGTGCGCCAGGAACTCTCGAAACGCATGCGCCGTGGTGGCAAACCCGCCAGGCACACGCACACCCGTGGCTGCCAGCTGACTGATCATTTCGCCGAGCGAGGCGTTCTTGCCGCCCACCGACTCGACGTCGGTCATTCTCAAGCGTTCAAACGGCGCGACCAGGGCGGTCGCCAGGTTCGTGGATGACATGGGAGAGCTCCGTGAGGTTGAAAAACCGGTGCTGCCCAACCTGGCACGCAGGCTCCCGAGCAAGGCTCAAGGGAGTGGCTGGCTCGCATGCTCGACCTTGCCTGTGAGAATACTTTTTGGCAGGGAACAGCGATCACGGCGTTCGGGTGGAAGTTTGCTGCGGATTCTACGAGCCAACTGCCTATGATCAGACCCGTCGCGTCAGCACCCCCTACTCCACGCCCTTGCACGCCATGCCAAACCGCACAGTCTTCTTTGTGTCCGACAGCACCGGCATCACCGCCGAGACCTTCGGCAATTCGATCCTGAACCAGTTTGCGACCAAGCCGCGCCATGTGCGCCGGCCCTTTGTCGACACGGTGGACAAGGCGCATCAGGTGGTGGCCGAGATCAACCACGCCGCCGCATCGGAGGGCAAGAAGCCGATCGTCTTCGTGACCTTGGTGGACACCGAGGTACTGGCCATCGTCAAGGAGTCTTCCAAGGGTCTGGTGCTGGACATGTTCAACACCTTCATCGAGCCGCTCGAGGCCGAGTTCGGCATGACCTCCAACCACCGCGTCGGCCGCTTCTCGGATGTGTCCAAGAGCCAGGAATACACCGACCGCATCGAGGCCATCAACTTCTCGCTGGCCCACGACGACGGCCAGAGTGCCCGCAACCTGGCCCAGGCCGATGTGATCCTGGTGGGCGTGAGCCGCAGCGGCAAAACGCCGACCTCGCTGTACCTGGCCATGCAGCACGGCATCAAGGCTGCCAACTACCCGTTGATCC
This sequence comes from Methylibium sp., assembly GCA_031378125.1. Lineage (GTDB taxonomy): Bacteria > Pseudomonadota > Gammaproteobacteria > Burkholderiales > Burkholderiaceae_C > LGRD01. The sequence continues at coordinate 6,752 of JANNDW010000241.1, forward strand.
CGGAAGACTTCGAGCGTGGGAATTTGCCAACGCCGCTGCTGCCGTACAAGAAAAAGTGCTTTGGCCTGACGATCGCACCCGACCGGCTGAACCACATTCGCACCGAGCGCCGGCCCGGCAGCAAGTACGCGGCGATGGAGAACTGCCGCTACGAGGTCAACGAGGCCGAGGCGATGATGCGGCGCGAAGGCATTTCGTGGTTGTCGTCGACGCACAAGTCGATCGAGGAGATCGCGACCACCATCCTGCGCGACCTGCGGCCCGATCGGCTGATGTATTGACTACCCGGCCCGCCGCTGGCGCGCTGATTCGTACAGGCACACGGCGCCGGCGGCCGCGACATTGAGCGACTCTTCACCGCCCGGCTGCGGAATGCGCAACACCTGCGCGCAGCGGCGCAGCAGGCCGGCAGAAACGCCCTGCCCTTCGTGGCCCATGACCCAGGCGCAAGGCCAGGGCAATGGCACCTGGTGAATGGCACTCGCCGCATGCGAACTGCCGGCCAGCAGCGGGACCCTGAGCGCGTCCAGCGCCGACTCGTC
>JANNDW010000285.1:0-70003 GCA_031378125.1 Methylibium sp.
CGACCGGCGGGCGTTTGCAGCCACTGCGTCAAACCTATAATCGCGCCACTCTTTTCCATGAACCCGATCGCCCTGCCCGCCTGTTCCAACCACCTCATCTGGACGCTGCACGATGGCCACTGGGCCACCCGTCGATCCGGAGGGCCTCGCACCCGCGATCGCGGCGCACCGGGATCGGCGCTGCTGGCGGCGATTCTAGTGATACCCCCCTGCGCTGTTTTCACGGCCCTTCGTTCATGGAAGAAGCATTTCCAATGACTCCAATTCCCGCCTCAAGGCTGTTGATCGCCGGTGCTCTTTCGCTGCTGCTGTTGGCAGGATGTGCAACGACGATGAACCCGACGGCCGCCGAACCGTCCGTCGGGGCTGCTCAAGCCAGCGCCGCAGCGGGGGCCCCCGCCGAGGCGGCGGGGGTGCCACCGACCGCTGAGCCTGGGCCTGCCGCGGCGCCCGAGGCCACTGAGATGGCCGCCCCGGAAGTGATCAAGGCACCCGAGCCGGTCGACCCGCTGCGGCCCGATGTTCGCTTGAACCCTAACGAGGGCGAGGCCCAGTCCGACCTGTGGGCGCGTGTGCGGCGCGGGTTCAGCATGCCCGAGCTGGACACCGAGCTGACGCGCGATCGCACCCAGTGGTACGCGAGCCGCCCCGACTATTTTCAGCGCATGACCGAACGCGGCAGCCGCTACCTGTTCCATATCGTCGAGGAAGTCGAGCGCCGCCACATGCCCACCGAGCTGGCGCTGCTGCCCTTCATCGAGAGCGCGTTCAACCCGCAAGCGATGTCTTCAGCCAAAGCGTCGGGCATGTGGCAGTTCATGCCCTCCACCGGTAAACATTTCGCCCTGAAGCAAAACGTCTTCCGGGACGACCGCCGCGATGTGCTGGCGTCTACCCGGGCGGCGCTGGACTACTTGCAAAAGCTGCACGGCAGGTTTGGTGATTGGCACCTTGCGTTAGCGGCCTACAACTGGGGTGAAGGCAGCGTTGGGCGTGCCATCGCGCGCAACAAGGCAGCCGGCCTGCCCACCGACTACACCCGTCTGCAGATGCCTACCGAGACGCAGTACTACGTGCCCAAGCTGCAGGCGGTCAAGAACCTCATCAATCGGCCAGAGCCCTTTGGCCTGAGCTTGCCCGTTGTTGCCAACCACCCGTACTTTCTCAGCGTGGCCATCGAGCGTGACATGGACGTGGACCTGGCCGCCCAGCTGGCCGGCATGACGCTGGACGACTTCAAGGCGCTGAACCCGCAAATGAACAAGCCGGTCATCCTGGCCGCCGGCACCGCGCAGGTGCTGCTGCCCTACGACAACGCCAACCAGTTCGTGCGCGAACTGCCGCGCCACCGCGGGCCGCTGGCCAGCTGGACTGCCTGGGTGGCCCCCAAGACGCTTCGCCCGCTGGACGCGGCCCGCCAGGTCGGCATGAGCGAAGCCCTGTTGCGCGAGGTGAACCACATTCCCCCGCGCATGCTGGTGAAAGCCGGCTCCACGCTGCTGGTGCCGCGTGGCCAGCATCGCCAGGCCGACGTGTCAGAACAAATCGCCGACAACGCGACGATGGCGCTGGCACCCGACGGCCCTGTCTTGCGCAAGGTTTCACTGAAGGCGGGCCGCAATGACAGCGTGGCGTCGGTAGCCAGGCGCTACCGCGTCAGCGCGTCACAGGTCGGGCAGTGGAATGGCATCGGCGCGGGAGCGAGCTTCAAGGCGGGCCAGAGCATCGTGGTCTTCGTGGCCGGCAAGGCCGGCGGCGTCAAGTCCAGCCGGCATGCTGCCGCGCCCGGCAAAGCCACGGCGAAAAAGGCCCGCGGCGCGCTCGCCAAGCGCCCTGTGCGGGTCGCCAAGCGCTGACCGGAACGAAGCCGCGGCGGTCAGCGCCGATCGACCAAGGCGTGGGCGATGGTGCCCAGGTCGACGTACTCCAGCTCGCTGCCGATCGGCACCCCGCGCGCCAGCCGGGTGACCTTCAGGCCACGCGCCTTCAGAGCTTCGTTCAGCACATGCGCGGTGGCCTCGCCCTCGGCGGTGAAGTTGGTGGCGATGATCACCTCTTCCAGCGTGCCGTCGCCGGCCCGCGCCAGCAGTTGCTGCACCCCGATGTCGCGCGCGCCAATGCCGTCCAGAGGGCTGATGCGCCCCATCAACACGAAGTAGCGGCCGCGGTAGCTGCCGGTGCGTTCCAGCGCGGCCTGGTCGGCTGGCGTCTCCACCACACACAACTGGCGCAGGTCGCGCCCAGGGTCCTGGCAGATGCCGCAGACCGGCGCTTCGGTGAAGGTGTGGCACAGCTCGCAATGGCGCACCTTGGCCAGCGCCGATTGCAGGCTGAGCGCAATCCGCTCGGCGCCCTCACGGTCGTGCTGCAGCAGATGAAACGCCATGCGCTGAGCCGATTTCAGGCCCACGCCGGGGAGCCGGCGCAAGGCATCAATCAGCCCTGCGAGCAACGGCTCGTTCACCGTCAGAAAGGAAACTTCATGCCCGGCGGCATGGGCATCCCGGCAGTGAGCTTGCCCATCTTCTCCTGGCTCACTTCTTCGGCGCGGCGGATGCCGTCATTGAAGGCGGCGGCCACCAGGTCTTCGAGCATGTCCTTGTCGTCGGCCAGCAGGCTGGGGTCGATGCTGATGCGGCGCACGTCGTGCTTGCAGGTCATGGTGACCTTGACCAAGCCGGCGCCCGACTGGCCCTCCACCTCGATGTTGGCGAGCTCGTCCTGCGCGCGCTTAAGGTTGTCCTGCATGGCCTGGGCCTGCTTCATCAGGCCGGCGAGTTGACCTTTCATCATGATTGCGCTCCTTGTGCTTTCAATTCGGTTTGACCGACCCCGGCACGATGCGCGCCGTTGTGTACTGCGCCAGCAAGGCCTTCACCAGCGGATCGTTGTGGATGATCTGTTCGGCTTCGACCTGCCGGCGAGCGCGCTCGGCCGCGTCGCGCCGGGCCGGCGTGTCCAGCGCGACACCCAGCTCGACCTCGACTCGGACCGCGCGCCCCAGAAGTGCCGACAGCGCCGCTTGCAACTTCTCACATTGCGCCGGTGCACGCAACATCTCGCGCTCGACGCGCAGGCGCCAGGCCTTGGGGTTCGTGCCTTCGTCAACCGCGAGGCATTGCGACTGCATCGCCAGCTCGCGCGTCAGCGCGACGATGCTGCCGGCATCGACCATCTGCTGCACCACCTGCGCCCATCGCTCGCCCGATCGCTCGTCGTTTGGGTCAGGGACAAAGGCAACGCAGGCCGCGCGTTCGCTGGCGGATGACACGTCTGCCACGGACATGGGCGCGGCGGGGGGTTCAGTCAATGCGGAAGGCGACCCGGCGACTGGCGCGCTGACCGGCCTCATGTCTTGGTCCACCCATGGCGCTTCATCCTCCCACGGGGACGGCTCGCTGACCAGCAGGGCCGGCACCCGCAGCGCCGAAGAAGCCACCACCACGGCGGGCCGCGCCGCCTCTCGCGCCAGGGCGGCCCTGGGGCTTGCAACAGGCGCGGGCGCAGGCGCAGGCGACGGTGTCGACGTCGGGCGCCGCGTCAACGGCGCTGGCGTATCGGCCTGCCCCTGTGGGCGAAACGCCAGCATGCGCAACAACACCATCACCAGGCCGCTGTATTCATCCGGCGCCAATACCAGTTCGGCACGGCCGTGCAGCACGATGCTGTAGAGCAACTGGGTCTCGTCGGGCGCCATCGAAGCGGCCAGGCGCGCCAGCGTGGGCCCGTCGGTGTCGGATCCATGGCCGCCATCCGGCACCGCCTGAAGCACCGCCATTTGCTGCAACAAGGTGGCCAGCTCTTCCAGCGTGCCGGTGGCTGACAGGCCCAGCCCGCGCAGCGCATCGACGGCTGCCACCACGGCCGCCCCCTCCCCCGCCGCCAGGGCTTCGACGATGCGCACCGCATGGCTGCGGTCGACCGCGCCGAGCATTTCACGCACGCCGGCCTCGGACAACACCCCGGCGCCGAACGCGATGGCCTGGTCGGTGAGCGACAGCCCGTCGCGCATCGAACCGCGCGCGGCCCGCGCCAGCAAACGCAGTGCGCCCGGCTCGGCGGGGATTTGTTCCTGGGCCAGCAGGTCGACCAGGTGCGCCTGCACCGTCTGCGGCGCCATCGGCCGCAGGTTGAATTGCAGGCAGCGCGACAACACCGTGGGCGGCACCTTTTGCGGGTCGGTGGTGGCAAGCACGAATTTCAAGTAGTCGGGCGGCTCTTCCAGCGTCTTGAGCATGGCGTTGAACGCCGTCGTCGACAGCATGTGCACTTCATCGATCATGTAGACCTTGAAGCGGCCCAACACCGGCTTGTAGACCGCCTGGTCGAGCAGCTGGGTGATCTCTTCCACGCCACGATTGGACGCGGCGTCGAGCTCGATGTAGTCAACGAAGCGGCCGATGTCGATGTCGCGACAAGCATCGCATTGCCCGCACGGCTTGGCCGTGATGCCGCCGGTGCCGTCGGCTCCGGTGCAGTTGAGCGATTTGGCGAGAATGCGCGCAACGGTCGTCTTGCCCACACCGCGGGTGCCGGTGAACAGGTAAGCGTGATGCAGGCGCTGCTGCGTCAGGGCATTCGCCAAGGCCTGCACCACGTGCTCCTGCCCGACCAGGGTCTCGAAGCTGAGCGGGCGGTACTTGCGGGCCAGGACGCGGTAGGACATGCATTCATTCTACGGGTGGCCCATACGGCCACGCCTCGGGCCTGCCGGATAATCCCGGCTCTTGCCATTCCCGTCTTGCATGCCTTCGAACCATGAGCGCCACGCCCCCGTCCATCCGCCACGACTCGACGCTCAGCTACGAGCAAGCCGGCGTCAACTACGACCTGATCGACCCGTTGAAAGTGGCCGCGCAGCGCGCCGCGGCCGCCACCGGCGTGCACCTTCGAGCCCATGGCTTCAGCGAAGTGGCGGCGTCGCGCGGCGAGTCGGCCTATGTGGTCGATGTGGGCCCGTTTTATCTGGCCTCGATCGTGGAATGCCTGGGTTCGAAGGCGCTGGTCGCCGACGAGATGCATCGACTCACCGGCAAGAGTTACTACGCCGCCATTGCGCAGGACACGCTGGCAATGGCGATCAACGACCTGATCACCGTGGGCGCCACGCCGCTGGTCGTGCAGGCCTATTGGGCGGCCGGCGGTTCGGAATGGTTCGCCGACGCGCAACGTGCGAATGCGCTGGTCGACGGCTGGAAGCGCGCCTGCGACCTTTGCGGCGTGGCCTGGGGCGGTGGAGAAACACCTGCGCTGGCCGGCATCGTGGCCGATGGCCGAATCGACCTGGCCGCGTCATGCACGGGGATCATCAACCCCAAGGAGCGTTTGTCGGTCGGCGACCGCCTTGCGCCCGGCGACACGATCGTGCTGCTGGAGTCCAGCGGTATCCACGCCAACGGCCTGAGCCTGGCGCGCAAGCTGGTCGAGCGCCTGCCGCACGCTTATCTGACACCGGTGTTGCCCGGCCTGAGCTATGGCGACGCGCTGCTCGCGCCGACCCTGCTTTATTCGCCGATCACCGAAGCGCTGTACAAGGCCGGCATCACACCGCACTACTGCGCCAACATCACCGGCCACGGCTGGCGCAAGCTGCTGCGCCACCCTGCCCTCCACAGCTACCGCATCCACACCCTGCCCGAGGTCCCACCGGTGCTGAAATTCATTCAGCAGCACGCCCGCCAGAGCGATCGCGAGGCTTACAGCACGCTCAACATGGGGGCGGGGTTTGCATTGTTCGTGGCCGCCGGCGATGCCGAGCGAACGGTCGAAGTCGCGCAGGCGCTCGGCGTGAAGGCGCTGGTCGCGGGACGGGTGGAAGCAGGCCCCAAGAAACTGCTGATCGAGCCGCTGGACATCGAGTTCGGGGATGACGCGCTGCGGCTGCGTTGATCCGCGCGATGGTTCGCGCGCCGGCTTTCGCCGCGGCCTGTGGGATCAGGGTCATTGAAGGCCTCGCCTACAATTGGCCCCGACGGGCCTCCTCGCATGGAAGCGCGGCCAACCGGGTCAGGTCGGGAACGAAGCAGCCCCAACCGTTGTGACCAGTGCCGAGGCAAGGCTCGTCACCCCGCCGGCCGGCGCTTGTTCGGTGCCCGCGGACACCACAGCGCCGCCATTCTTGATGGCGTTGCGGGCGCTTTGAACCGCATCCTCAACGTCGCGCAAGTTGATCTTCAGCGCACGCGCGTAGCGCTGCGCAATCACCTCCAGCGCGCGGGTGGCGCGAGCCGGTGGCAGTTGGCTGATGGCATCCACCACCTCGTTGGCAGCGCTGGCGGTTTTGCACAGCGCGTCGACGTCGCTTTGGATCGAACGAACCCGCTGGTCACTGGGGACGCGGTGAATCATCTGCGCCAACTCAGGCCCGAGCCCCCAATGGCGGGCAACGGCGGCGCCAACGCCTTCCGGGTCCACCCCCAGCACGGCAAACGAAGCGGCTGCCTCGCTCATGGCGGGGGCGCCAGGCATCTCGGTGGGTGTGGCGCTGCCCGGATCCGCACCCGCGGTCAACTGCTGGATCTGCTCAGCCTCTTCGGGGAAGTGGTACCGCACCATCAAGCGCCCCAGGTTTTGCAACAGGGTGATCAAGTAGATCACCTCGGGGTCGTAACCCGCCGGTCGCAGGGCCTGCGCCACGTGGCCGGCCAGGCGCACCCGATCCATCAAGCGTTTCAATTCCAGCGCCGCTGGCTCCGCCAACGGCCCGGGCCAGCGGCGCAAGCTGTTGGCGGCCTGGCGCACACCGTTGACACCCAACAGCGCAATGCTGCGCCGGATCGTCAACACCGCGCCGTTGCCGGCGGTCTGGGTGTTGCGCACCAGGGCCGAGTTGACCTGGCGCAGCAGCTCCAGGCTGAGCGCCATGTCTTGCAGCAGCTCGGTGACCATCGTGTCGGTGTGCTGGCCCTCCGAGGCGATCAGCCTTTCGACCTTGGCGCTCACGCCGGGCAGCGCCGGGAGGTGGCCGACGCTGCGCAGCCGATCGAGCAGCAGGGCCAGCGGGCCGCCGTTGTCTTCGGACTGGGTTTGTTGCCAGCCGGTGAGCGCGCGCAGCAGGGTGCGGGCGTTCAGATAGCGTTGGCGTTCATGGTTGGCCGTGCTTCGATTGGCGATCGCCCGCAACGCGGCCGCAATGGGGTGCGGCGTGGTCCAGGGCAGGTGCACGATCTCGCGCCCCAGCGGTGCCATGCGGGCAATGGCGCGCGCCGTGTCGGGCTGTTCCAGCGGCGGCTGCCCCGTCAACAAGCGATGCAGCAGCAGGCCGCAGGCCAGCACATCGCGTTCGCCGGCCTTGCGCTGCGCCATCAGACCTTGCGAATCGGCGAGCGCTTGCCCGGCGGGCTCGTGGTGCAGCTTGCCCAGCTGCGCCGCTTCGATGCCGCTCATGTCGCCGGCGCTGGCCAGGGCCATCAAGCGCAGCTTGCCTTGATCGGTGACGAGCAGGTTGTGCAGTTGCAGATCGTTGTGCGAACAGCCCGATTCGTGTGCGAAAGCCAGGCCTTCAAGTGCCTGGCTCAGCCAGTCCACGCTTTCCATCGGTGTTGGCGGCGGGTGCAGGGCCAGCCACTCACCGAGCGTCAGCCCCAGCTGGCGCTCGACCAGCACGTAAGGCCAGTTGTCCTGCACACCGACTTCGAGCACGGGTGCCAGGTTGGGGTGCTCCAGGCGTGCGGCTTTGCGCGCTTCACGGCTCCACAGCTCCAGGGCCACCGGGTCGTCGGGCTGCAGGCGCGGCGCGACGATCATCACCTCCTGGTCCCGCTGCGGGTCGAAGGCCAGCCACACGGTTGTGCCGACACTCTTGCCGAGCCGCTGGCGCAGCACAAAGCGGCCGAATGCATGCGCCGGGCCATCGGCTCGGGGCAGGGTCGAAGGCGGTGCGGAAGTGACCATTGGAGCCAGGATGGAAGACCGCTTTCATTGGAACGCCGAGCAAGGGTCCGGGATGGGCCGATCAGGCCGGCGTATCACCTCCATTTCTGTGTGGCCCCTCCTGGAGGAGGCAGCGCACGCCATCCAACACCCGGTATACCGTCTCGCGTGGGCCCGAAATCAATCGACCTCGACCACCGCACCCGCCCCGGTGATGAAGGCGCTGCGAACCCGTTCGCCCGGCTGCAGGCGCTGCACGGCCTGCCGATAGCGCAACAACTGCTGCCGGTACTCGGCAAGCGCCTCGGGCTGGTGCTCCAGCTTGTAGTCCAGCACCCACCAGACCGGTTGTCCAGTTCCATCGCCTTCGTGCAGCGCCACCAGCCTGTCCAGCCGCAACGTTTCGCCGCCGTCGCTGACCGACACCTCGCTGCCCGCCCAATGCAGCCGGGCCGTGTCGAAGAAGCGGGCGCATTCCGGGCTGTGCCAGATGCGCTGGGCAATGCGCAACACATCGGCAACCGGCGCCGCGAACTCCTGGGCGGCGGCCTCGGCCAGCGTTGCCAGCATGGCCGGCGCAGGCTCCGGCCGCTGGCTGGCCCACTCCAGAACGCGGTGCACCGCCGATCCGAGGCGGGTGGATGGGCTGGCAGCGTCGGAGCGTGGCGCCCCTTGCCGGGCCGGTGTTGCCGTTTGCGCCGCCGCGGTCAGCCGCGGCAAGGCCAACATGGAGAAGGTTTCCACGCGCGCTGGCGGCGCGACGTCGGGGTCGATGCGCGCCGGTTCCCAGCGCGTGGCCATCGCTTCGACTCGCTGCCACCAGCTCGGCCCGTCGGCCCTGCGCAGCGGCTCGGTCGCGCTGAACACCAGGCGTTCCCGGGCACGGGTCATCGCCACGTACAGGCCGTTCAGCTCTTCGCGCCGTCGAGCGGCCACTTCCTGTTGCCGCAATCCGGCCAGCGACGGCGGGCAGCGGGCTTGCGCTTCCGAATACAAGAAGGCGCAACGCAACGGGTGGTCCACCTGCGCCGGCCAGTCGATCAGCAAGGTGGCGGTGTCGGCGTTCTGGACTTCCGGATCGCTGTCCATCACAAAAACGACCTGCGCCTCCAAACCCTTGGCGCCGTGAATCGTCAGCAACTGGACGGCGTCTTGCTGCGGCGCAACCGCCACCTCCAGCGCGCGCCGTTTCAGCGCCCGCACAAAGCGGTAGGGCGTGGCATAGCGCCCACCGTCCAGCGTCAGGGCCAGTCCCAGCACGGCGTCGATGGCGCCGAGCGCGGCGCGTCGGCGTTCGGCGCTGACGGTGGCTGCCACCCGCTCGCGCAGCTCACCCTGGTCGATGATGCGGTCCAGCAGGTCGTGCGGCGGCAGCTGGGCGGCGCCCGCGTGCCAGCCTTGCAACAGCACCCGGGCGCGGTCCAGCGCCGGGCTGGTGGGCGGCAGCGCCATCAAGGCCCGCCACCAGTGGCCATCGGCCGCCGCGGCAAGCGCCAGCACCACCAGGTCGTCATCGCTGACGCCGAACACCGGGCTGCGCAGCGCGTGCGCCAGCGACAGGCTCTGCATGGGTGAGGCCAGCGCATCGAGCAACGCCAGCAGATCGCGCGCCTCGGGGGAGTCGCTCAACGGGAGTTTTTCGGCGGCGGCGAACGGCAGGTGCACCGCCGCCAGCGCGTCGGCGACAAGGCGCAGCGACGCACGCTTGCGGCTCAGCACATGGATGTCGCCTGGCTTGATGCCGTCGTGTTGCACCAGCGCCAGAATCGCCGCGGCCACCTGCCGCGCTTCTTGCAAGCGCAGCACTTCTTCGGCTTCGCGCCGCGGGGTATTCAGGCTGTCGCGCCAGGGCCTGGGCTCGTCGGCATCGGTCTTGTCCGCCTTGTCCAGCTTCGGCGGTCGCGCTGTGCGCGGCAAGACCCAGATGCCCGCACCCGGTGTGGTGCTCAGCTCGGTCGTGTGCTGGCGGAACCCGCTGAATTCGCCACCCGCCTGCGCCTGCTCGAACAGCGGATTCAGCCCGGCCAACACCTGCGGCGCATTGCGGCGGGTGTGATCGCACTCCAGCACAGACCCCAGCAAGCCGGCGGCGACGAACTCGCGTGCGGCTTCAAATACCCGTGGCTCGGCGCGGCGAAATCGATAGATGCTCTGCTTCGGGTCACCGACGATGAACACTCCCGGCGGCCGTTGCCCGCTGCCGCCGCCGCCTGCGCCGGCATAGCCGGCCAGCCATGCATGCAACGCGTGCCATTGCAGCGGGCTGGTGTCCTGAAATTCGTCGATCAGCACGTGGCGAATGCGCGCGTCCAGGCGCTCCTGAACCCAGCCGGACAGACTGGCATCGCGCAGCAACGCCAGCGCACAGCGCTCCAGGTCGGCCATGTCGGCCAGGCCGCGCGCGCGCTTGTGGTCGGCAAACTCGGCCAGCAGCACGCGGGTCAGCCGGACCATGCGCAAATGCTCTTCATGCGCCTGCTGCTGCTCACACGCCAGCTGCACGCGGTTGAGCAATGCCACCAACTCCGGCAGGCCGGGCACGTCCAGCTTCTTGCGAAGTTCGCCCTTCGTCAACAGGGCCTCGCGGGCGGCGATCAAGAGGTATCGGCTGTCCTCGATTGCCGTGGCTTGCTCCAGCAAGGCCCCGCGTTGCTGCGGTATCGCGCCCTTTTGCCGCCCGAGCGCCCGCGCCACACTCAAGAGCAGCGCTTGCGCAGCCGGGTCGCGAACAAGCTCGGAGGGTGGCTGCCCGGCGGCGAACTCCGGCCCCATTGCCGCGCCATCCGGCACGCTGCCCTCCAGCGTGCCGGCAGCGTCGGCGAGCTCGAACTCGATTCGCTTGTCCCAGGCCGCGTTCAACCACTTGCCCACCTGGGAGCGGCCACGCGACATCATCAACGCGTCATGGTCGGCTCGCAAAACGCCGTCTGTCAGCACGCGAACTCGAAACCGCTGCAGCACAGCGCGTTTGTGATCGGAAAGGTCCTCGATCAGCCCCATGTCGGGCTGCAATTTCAGCTCGGCCAGCATGTCCCGCGGAGCGGCTCGCAACAACTGCGAAAACCAGGCGTGAAAGGTGAGGATCTCGACCGGCCGACCCGTGCGCAGCACGCGCTCCTGCAGGGCGGCGAGGAGGGGCGCCGCGGCGCGAGCGCGCGCGGCGTCCAGGCCACGCTGGCACAGCGCTTCAACTCGCTCCGCCTCAGAGCACTCGGGTGACGCATACCTGGCCAGCCATTGGTTCAGACGCGAGCGCATTTCGCCCGCAGCCTTGCGGGTGAATGTGATGGCCAGAATCTCCTGCGGTTGGGCGCCGTCGAGCAGGGCCCTCAGGATGCGCGACACCAGCATCCAGGTCTTGCCCGACCCGGCGCAGGCCTCCACCACCACGCTGCGCGCAGGGTCGCAGGCCAGCGCGTAGAACGCGCCGCGGTCACTGAGCCGACCGTCAATTCGATAGGCGGGCCCGCTCATCAGGCAAGCTCCGTGCTTCGCACTGCGGTATTCGCCTTGGGGCGGCCTGGCGTGCTCATCAGGCAAGCTCCGCCGAACTGGGCCAGTGGTCGCGCCTGCACAAGCCGCGCGCGTCGCAGAACTCGCAGGCCCTGCCCTCGCCCAGCGCCGGCATCGCGGCACCGGCCCTGAGCCTTGCGAGATCGCGGCCCATGCCCTCGACCAGCTCCAGCGCGCTGACATGCACATCGGCGTGCGGAATTTCCCGGATCTTGTCGCCTTCGTCCAGCATCAGGTACATCGCACTGAGGTCGCCGGGGCCCTCGCCCTGCGCCGCCACCAGGGCTGCATAGAACGGAAGCTGAGTGTCTTCACCGCGCCTGATCGCGTCGTGCAAGGTTTGCGCCTGACCGGTCTTGTAGTCGATCAGCTGGGTAGTGGGCACGCCTTGCTCATCAATGAAGTCGACCCGGTCGATCACGCCGCGCATCTCGACCGCGCCCCATTCGGGCGGCTGCGCCACCAGGCTGCGTTCGGCGTCCAGCCACTTCGCGCCCGCGCTGTCACGCTGGTGCAGCCAGGCGATGTAGCGCGGCGCCAGACGCGCGAACGAGGCGCTGTAGGGGAGGAATTCGGCCTCATCGAGGTGCTGCTCGTTCAGCATGGCGAGCGCGATCTCGTGCAGGCGGGCGCTTTCCACATCAGCTGCCAAGGGCTCGGCCCGTTCAGTGTGAAAGCGCTGCAGCACCGCGTGCAGCCAGGTTCCATATTCGCGCTTCTCAAGATCAGCATCGAGCTCGTCCACTGCGCTAAGCCGCAACAGCCGCAGCGCAAAAAATCGATACGGGCAGGCGCGCAATGCCTCACAAGCGCTGGCGCTCAGGCTGCGTGGGAGCAGGGCCGGCGCACGCGGCTGAGGCCGTTCCAGCGGCGTGGCGGCAAGCGCCAGGGGCACCCGAGCGTCCGGCGCAATGCTCCAGGCATCAGGCCGCAAACGGCGCAGCGCCAGCCCGAGCAGTTCAACCCAGGGGCTTGGGGCCCGCGGCTCGCCTTCATCGTTGGCGCGGTACAGCAAGCTGAGTCTTGGCAAGCGCAGAACCTGCGCAAAGGCGCGGATTTCGGCATCCCGCCGGGCCTGCCGGCCGGGCAGGCCGAGTGCGCTGGATTCGCTGTCGCTCAGCAGCCCTTTCGAGGTGGGTGCTGCGCCCAGGTGGCGTTCGTCGGCACCGGGAAATACCACCGCCGCGAAGGGTCGCAGCATGGCCCGCGCCAGCGGTGTGATGACAACCCAAGCGTGGTCGGATGATTCGGGCAGGAACGATGCCTGCTCCAGGACGGTGTCTACCCAGGCGCTGAAACCGTCGAGGTCCAGTGGCTCCGTGGCCGCCGCGGCGCCGTGTTGTGCAGCCGCAGGCGTCAGTTGCAACGCGGCCAGCACCTGGCGGCCCGCATCATCGGACTCCAGCGTGGCTCGCTGACCGCTGGCGCGAAGGGCGGCCTCCAGGGCGGACAGCCAGCCCGACCCGACAGCATGGCCGGCCGCGTACAAAGGCCGCAGCGCCGACTGGGCGGACCGCCACAGCGCCGCGGCGCGTGGCGCCAGCTGCGCCGGGTCAACCGTCCGGGCGAAGCGCACTTTCCGCGCTCGCAACGCGACTTCCAGTTCGTCCAACGCCTCGGGCATGCCGGGCATCGAAGGTCCGTGGCCGGGGTGCCCACCGGTGCAGGCCTTGAGCCAATCGAGCCAGTCATCGGTGGAAACATCATCGCGCACGCAGTTCAACAGGCCGCGAACACTCGCGCCGGCGCGCGTGGTCGATAGTTTCCAGCCGGTCTCGTCGCGCATGCCCACGCCCTGGCGGGCAAGCAGCGCGCGCACGCGGCGAACCAGCACGCGGTCCTGCGCGATCAATGCCACCGGTTGCTCACCGTCTTGCAGGTGGCGCAGAACACACGCCGCACTGCGTTGCGCCTCGGCTTCGAAGTCCTCGCACACCGCAATGTTGATGCTTGTCTCGGGCGGCAGCGTGGCGAATGGATCGGCGGGGTCAACATCGGTATCAAGCCAAAGGCACGGTGTGGCCTGCGCAGCGTGTTGCAGCAGGCCCTGCGTCAGCAGGTCTGGGCCACCCGCCTGCAGAACAATCCAACCGGCGGGCCGGAGCTCGAACAACGCATCGGTGGCGGGGGCCGACGTGCTTGCCGCCCACTCCAGTGCGACTCGGCCGAGCAGCCTTTCTCTGGCGCCCGGCATGCCGGCGGCGACCGATTGGAGCGACAGCAAAGCCCTTCCACGCGCCCAGTGTTCGGTACGCTGATCGGGAGGCAGCGCAAACGCGGCACTGGCAAGTGCATGGGCCGATTGCACCACTTCGGCAACCGCCTGCGCAAAGCCACGAACATCACTTTGCGCCCAGGCCGCCGCCCAGCTTTGGGCACGCAGCAAACGATCGGCGACGATGTGGTCAAGTGCAACATCGAAGCTCAGTTGGCCCGGCGCTGGACGACTCCCGGGGCCGAGGCTGCGCGCCAGCGACTGGGTCGTCTCAACACGAGGCATCCAGCCGCCCATTGCACCGAATGCGCGCCGCGCAACGGGCAGCAGTTGTGCGAAGGGCAGCACAACGATCAGGTCCCGGCAACTCAGCCCTTGCGCCCGAGCCCATTCCACAGTGACGGAAACGACCTCGCTCCAGGGGTCGGCCGTCGACAATTCAAGTGGGTGTTGGTCTATTGCCGCCATAGCTTCATTCGCCGGGCAAGCCCCCCGCGCAGGGGCACGCGGCGAATGCCTTTGTGTCAGAATGATTGTGCCTTGCTGTCCGCCATGGGCGGCAAAACGTCCGAGGACCCTTCATGAGCAGCGATCTGATCAAGCACACATCCGACGCGTCGTTCGACAGCGACGTTTTGCAGTCCGACAAGCCCGTCCTGGTGGATTACTGGGCTGAATGGTGCGGGCCATGCAAAGCCATCGCCCCCCTCCTTGACGAAGTGTCGAAGACCTACGATGGCCGTTTGCAAGTTGCCAAGATGAATGTCGACGAGAACCGAGACATTCCCGCCAAGTTCGGGATCCGGGGCATTCCCACGCTGATGCTGTTCAAGGGCGGTCAATTGGCTGCCACCAAGGTCGGCGCGCTGTCCAAGGCGCAATTGACAGCTTTTCTCGACGGTCATCTATAATCCAGACAACTGCTTTGGAATCAAGTGCTGAGCGCCTGATTCCAAAGATCGAAATTCGCCCCCATGCTTGAAGGCCGGTCGCCGGCTTCAAGGTCCGTCCAAACGGTGCGTGGTTCGGCCCCCACTCCAGCGTTTTGAATCCCGCGTCTCACGTCGGGTTGTCTCCGGCTCAGCCAACAGGCTCGCCGTGAATGCAGCAGATGCACCGATCGCATCCCTACAGCGCATCGGTTCGATCCACCCCAGCCCAAGCACCCATGCACCTGTCAGAACTGAAAGCGATCCACGTTTCCGAGCTCATCACGATGGGCGAGGCACTGGAGATCGAGAACGTCGCCCGAATGCGCAAGCAGGAGTTGATGTTCGCGATCATGAAGAAGCGTGCCAAGGGCGGCGAACAGGTGTTCGGCGACGGCGTGCTGGAAGTGCTGCCCGACGGCTTTGGCTTCCTGCGATCGCCGGACGCCAGCTACATGGCGTCCACCGACGACATCTACCTCAGCCCGAGCCAGATCCGCCGCTTCAACCTGCACACCGGCGACGCCGTCGAAGGCGAGGTGCGGGTGCCCAAGGATGGTGAACGCTACTTCGCGCTCGTCAAGGTCGACCGCGTGAACGGCCTGACGCCCGAGGAGAGCAAGCACAAGATCATGTTTGAGAACTTGACGCCGCTGTTCCCCAAGGAGCAGTTCAAGCTCGAGCGGGACATCAAGTCCGAAGAGAACATCACCAGCCGCATCATCGACTTGATTGCCCCGCTGGGCAAAGGCCAGCGCGCCCTGCTCGTCTCCGCGCCGAAGAGCGGCAAGACGGTGATGATGCAGAACCTCGCGCACGCGTTGATCGCCAACTACCCCGAGGTTTACTTGATCGTGCTGCTGGTCGACGAGCGGCCGGAAGAAGTGACCGAGATGCAGCGCACCGTGCGCGGCGAGGTCATCAGCTCGACCTTCGACGAGCCGGCCGCTCGCCATGTGCAAGTGGCCGAGATGGTGATCGAACGCGCCAAGCGCCTGGTCGAGATGAAGAAGGACGTGATCATCCTGCTCGACTCCATCACCCGGCTCGCGCGCGCCTACAACAACGTGTTGCCTTCCTCCGGCAAGGTGCTGACCGGCGGTGTCGATGCCAATGCCTTGCAGCGGCCCAAGCGGTTCTTCGGCGCGGCGCGAAACATCGAGGAAGGCGGCTCGTTGACCATCATCGGAACGGCACTGGTCGACACCGGCAGCCGGATGGACGAAGTGATCTACGAAGAGTTCAAAGGCACCGGCAACTGCGAGATCCACCTGGATCGCCGCATGGCCGAGAAGCGTGTCTACCCGTCCATCTTGCTCAACAAATCAGGCACGCGGCGCGAGGAACTGTTGCTCAAGCCCGAGATCCTGCAAAAGACCTGGATCCTGCGCAAACTGCTGTACGCGATGGACGAAATCGAGGCCATGGAATTCATTCTCGACAAGATGAAGGCCACCAAGAACAACCTCGACTTCTTCGACATGATGCGACGAGGCGGATGAGCCGGAGCCGGTCTATCGTTTCAACGCTACAATCCAAGCCTACCCGCCCTATGACAAGTGCGCCGAACAGGTCGGCGTGGCTCTCACCGAAACAGCGGCGTCAACAGGTCAGAGGATTCCCATGAAAGAAGGCATTCACCCCAGCTACCGCGAAGTGTGCTTCGTGGATCTGTCCAACGGTTTCAAATTCGTGACGCGCTCTTGCGCGCAAACGCGCGAAACGGTGAAGATGGACGACGGCCGCGAGTTGCCGCTGTACAAGCTGGAAACCACCAGCGAATCACATCCTTTCTACACCGGCACCCAAAAGAGCGTGGATTCGCTGGGCGGCCGCGTCGAGAAGTTTCGCAATAAGTTCGCGCACCTGGGCGCGAAGAAGTAAAGACACCTCGGGTCTCAAAAAAGGCAGCTTCGGGCTGCCTTTTTTGTTTGCCATCCGATCTCCGGATCGTTAGTCGCTGACACCCGCTTTTGCCGTGAATTCACCCAACCCCGCCTTGGTCTCGCAACGCGCGGCCCAGCGCCTTCCCAGGCCGGCACTGCTGCTGTTCTGCGCCGCCTATGTGTTGCCTGGCCTGTTCGGCAGAGATCCCTGGAAAGGTGCCGACATCAGTGCGTTTGGCTACATGCTGAACATCGCGCAAGGAAAGACGCCGTGGCTCTCCCCGACCGTCGCTGGGCTGCCGGCGGATGCCGCTTTGTTGCCCTACTGGCTGGGTGCGTCGTTCATCAAGCTGCTCGGGCCCTGGGTCGAACCTGCGCTGGCCGCCAGAATTCCGTTCGCGTTGTTGCTGGCGCTGGTGCTGGTGCTGATCTGGTACAGCACCTACCACCTCGCCCGCACGGAGGCCGCCCAGCCGCTGCCCTTCGCGTTCGGCGGAGAGGCCCACCCGGTGGACTACGCGCGCGCCATCGCCGATGGTGCCGTTCTGGCCTTGATCGCCACGCTGGGCTTGTTGCAGCTGGGGCATGAAACCACTCCCGAGCTGGGGCAGCTGACCAGTGTTGCGCTGTTCCTCTACGCGCTGGCGGCCAGTCCATTTCGTTCGCTGCAAGCCAAGCTGGCTGTGCTGGTTGCCGTGCCCGCGCTGGCCGCAAGCGGGGCGCCCAGCATCGCCCTGGCCTTGAGCCTCAGTGGTGCGCTGATCTGCCGCAACTCCAGCTACCACCAGGTGCGCAACTTCGCGCCTTGGGTGCTGGTGGCGGGCGTTCTCGCGGTGGCGGTTGCGTCCGCCCTGGGTGCCTGGGGCTGGCGGCTAGAAAGTTACAGCGCAGCGCTCCAGCTGTGGGTTGTGGTGCGCCTGGTCGGCTGGTTCACCTGGCCCGCCATGCCGCTCGCGCTGTGGACCTTGTGGCGCTGGCGCAAGCATTTGTTGAACCGGCATATTTCCATTCCGCTGGGATCGGTACTCGTGTCCCTCGGGGCTTGCGTCGCGATGGGAGGATCGGACCGCGCCTTGATGCTCGGATTACCCGCCTTGGCCGTTCTGGCGGCGTTTTCGTTGCCGACCCTGCAACGCAGCACCGCCGCGGCGATCGACTGGTTCTCGGTGTTCTTCTTCAGCCTCTGTGCCATTGCCATCTGGGTGATCTACGTGTCCATGCAGACCGGCTACCCAGCCAAACCAGCCGCCAACGTGGCGCGCCTGACGCCCGGGTTCACACCGACCTTCTCACTCCTGGCCCTGGTGCTGGCCATGGTTGGCAGCCTGGCCTGGCTGTGGCTGGTGCAGTGGCGCACCGGGCGCAACCGCCACCCGCTGTGGAAAAGCCTGGTCTTGCCAGCCAGCGGCGTGGCGCTGTGCTGGTTGTTGTTGATGACCCTGCTGCTGCCACCGCTGGATCACGCCAGAAGTTATCGCGCATTCGTGCAGCGCATTGCCCAGCACATTCCGAAGGAAGCCTGCATCTCCGCACCCGGTCTCCAACGGGGTCAACTGGCGGCACTGCAGTACCTGGGGGAGTTCCGCGTCGACGCGGTAACGCCGGTCCAGACATCGACGTGCGACTACCTTCTTCAGATGGAAACGCGCCTCAAGCCCAGTGACGTGGGCCCAGGCTGGCAATTGCTGGCCCGCGAGAAACGCAACAACAATGAAGATGAAATCACCGCGGTCTTTCGCCGAGCGTCCGGCTCACGCTGAGCGCGAGTCAATGGATTTCGGGCTGTGTTGGTTCGGAATCGAGTGCGGCACTCACGGCTGTATTCGCCGGCCGCGTACGCGCTGCCGGGAAGACCAACCTGAAACTCGAACCTTTGCCAAGCTCGCTTTGAATGTCGAGCTCGCCCCCGTGGCGCTGCACCACGTGTTTGACGATGGACAAACCCAGTCCCGTGCCGCCCGTATCCCGCGCCCGGCTGCCGTCAACGCGGTAGAACCGCTCGGTCAGGCGCGGCAAGTGCTCGCGTGCAATGCCGGGGCCGGTATCGGTGACCGACAGTTCGCCGCAGCCGTCGACGCGAATTCGCCAGGCAACATCGATGCACCCCGGCGCCGGGGTGTAGCGAACGGCGTTGTTCACCAGGTTGGTGACGGCGCTCAGCAGTTCCGGCTCCGCCCCGGCTATCTGCAACCCGTCGCAGCCCACGAAGCTGAACTGGTGTCGCCCCGCCGACACCACCTTGGCTTCGATCTCCACCTGGGCCATCAGCGTGCCGATGGCAACCCAGCGCTCCGAGCTCGGCCGCGGGCTGCCCTCCAGCTGAGCCAGGGTCAGCAGGTCGTTCACCAGGGTGCCCATGCGACGAGCCTGTTGCATCATCAGCTCCAGCACGCGCCGGCGCTCGACATCCGTCAGGGGCAAGCTGCTCAAGGTTTCGATGAAGCCGGTCAGCACGGTCAACGGCGTGCGAATCTCATGCGACACGTTGGCGACAAAATCGCGCCGCATGGCTTCGGACCGTTCGTGACTGGTGACATCCTGAGACAACACGATCTTCAGGTCGTCGCCGTAGCGGCGGATCAACACCGACAAGATGCCGTTCCGGCGCGGCGCGGGGAACCGCACGGCTTCAGAAAACTCGCCCTCCTGCAGATAGGCCACAAACGCCGGCGCACGAATCAGGTTGGTGACGCGCTGGCGAATGTCGCGTTTCGGATCGATGCCGAAGTGGTCGGCGGCCATCGCATTGCACCAGTCGATCTGGTCGCCGGCATCGAGCAGCATCACGCCATTCGGCGAGGCCTCGATGGCCGAGAGAAACTGCGACAGACGAATCCGCTCCTGGGCGGTCTCACGCTCATGGATGCGAACCGATCTCTCCACGCGGTAACCGATCTCGCCCCAGAAACCGGTGTCTCGCGGTGCCTGATTTTCCTGGGATCCGCGCAACCAGTGGATCAGCCGATAACCACGCAGGGTGTCAAGCACCGCCAGAGCAGCGACGGCGCACGCGCCACCGATCAATTCACTGATGAAGGGTGCCTGCACCTGGCCACCGATAAAGTGCCCGGCGAACCCACCAAGCACCACGACCAGCATGCCTGTCAGGATGCGCGGCAGCAGCCAGGTCAAGACATTCCCCGCGTCCGACCGGTCATCCCGACACGGCCTGAACCTGCTGTGTCAAGCGGTAGCCCGCGCCGCGCACGGTTTCGATCATGTGCGCGCACCGCACCGGGTTCAATGCCTCGCGCAGGCGCTTCACATGCACGTCCACCGTGCGCTCTTCGATGAACACGTGATCGCCCCAGACGCGGTCCAGAAGCTGTGCCCGGCTGTGCACCCGCTCGGGATGGGTCATGAAAAAGTGCAACAACCGAAACTCGGTGGGGCCCAGCCTGACTTCCTGCCCGTTGCTCGTGACTCGCCGTGTACCGGGGTCAAGATGGAGCAGTCCGATGCTGACCGCCGTGTCCAGCGACTCCGGGGCCTTGCGGCGCAACACCGCCCGAATACGGGCCATCAACTCGTGGGTCGAAAAGGGCTTGGTCAGGTAGTCGTCAGCGCCGGCGTCCAGCCCGGCGATCTTGTCGGACTCTTCAACCCGCGCCGTCAGCATGATGACCGGCATTTCACGGGTGCGCGCCTGCGATCGCCAACGCTTGGCCAGCGCCAGACCCGACTGCCCGGGCAGCATCCAGTCGAGCAGTACCAGGTCCGGCAGCACGCCGTCCACGGCCGCCTGCGCTTCTTCGGCGTCCACCGCCAAGCTGACAGCGTGTCCCGCGTGGCGCAGGTTGATGGCAATCAATTCGGCGATGGCCCCCTCGTCCTCGACAACCAGAACCCGGCTCATGCTTCATCTCCCGCGCGGCAATGCTTCATCGAACCAGCGTCTCCACCGTGCCCACCGGGTTGTGCCGCACATCGGTTCCCTTGACGATGTAGATCACCTGTTCGGCCAGGTTCTTCGCATGATCACCCACCCGCTCGATCGCCTTGCCGACGAACACCAGATCGATGCTCGCCGAGATGGTGCGCGGGTCTTCCATCATGAAAGTGATGAGCTTGCGAATCAGGCCTTCGAATTCCTGGTCGATCAGGTCATCGGACTTGAGCACCTCGACGGCCTTGTCCACATCCAGTCGTGCAAACGCATCAAGTGCCTTGCGCAGCTGCGTGACCGCCAGTTCGGATTCATGCGCCAGGTCGTTGACCGGCAGGCGCAGCCGGGTCGACACGCCGGCGTTGATCAAGCGTTGCACGGTGCGGGCGATGCGCGCCGCCTCGTCGCCGACGCGCTCCAGGTTGGCGATCGTCTTCGAAATGGCGATCAACAGGCGCAGGTCGCGCGCGGTGGGTTGGCGGCGGGCAATGATGCTGGACAGGTCACTGTCGATCTCGACCTCCATCGCATTGACCCGTTCCTCGGTGGCCAGCACTTCGGAGGCTACTTCGCCGTTGAACTGCGTCAACGCGTAGACGGCGCGAGCCACCTGCGACTCCACCATGCCGCCCATTTCCAGAACCCGCGTGGAAACCCCGCTGAGTTCGGCGTCGAATTGTGTGGACAGATGTTTGCTGCTCATGGCGGTTTCCTTTGATTGTGCGGCACGCTGCCACGCGCCGGCGCTGCAGGCCGGCTCACCCGAACCGGCCGGTGATGTAGTCCTCGGTGTCCTTTTTCTTGGGCTTCATGAACAAGTCGGACGTGGGCCCAAACTCGATCAGGTCGCCCAGGTACATGTAGGCGGTGTAGTCGGAGCAGCGCGCCGCTTGCTGCATGTTGTGCGTGACGATGACGACGGTGTAGTCAGCCCTGAGTTCGTGGATCAACTCTTCGATCTTGCCGGTAGAGATGGGGTCCAGCGCCGAGCACGGCTCGTCCAGCAGCAGCACCTCGGGTTTGATGGCGATGCCACGTGCGATGCACAGGCGCTGCTGCTGGCCGCCCGACAGCCCGGAGCCGCTCTGTTCGAGTTTGTCCTTGACCTCGTTCCACAGCGCGGCCTTCTTCAACGCCCACTCGACCCGTTCGTCCATCTCCACCCGGGGCAGCGTCTCGAACAGACGCACGCCGAAGGCGATGTTGTCGTAGATCGACATCGGGAACGGCGTCGGCTTCTGGAACACCATGCCGATCTTGGCACGCATCAGCGACACGTCCTGTCTGGAGGTCAGGATGTCCTTGCCATCGAGCAGGATCTCGCCTTCGGCGCGCTGCTCAGGGTAAAGCTCGAACATGCGGTTGAAGGAGCGAAGCAGCGTGGACTTGCCGCACCCCGATGGACCGATGAAGGCGGTGACCTTCTTCTCCGGGATGTCGAGGTTGATCCTCTTCAGCGCCTGGAACTTGCCATAGTAAAAGTTCAGGTCGCGCACAGAGAGTTTGACCTTCTCGGTGACCGGCAGGTTGACTTTGACATCCATGTGGCAGACCTCAGGCAATCAATTCTTGCTGCGGAACAACACGCGCGCCAGGATGTTCAGCACCAGCACGCCCAGTGTGATCAGGAACACCCCCGCCCAGGCCAGCTTCTGCCAGTTTTCGTAGGGGCTCATCGCGAACTTGAAAATCGTGACCGGCAGGCTGGCCATCGGCTCGCCCAGACTGGAGACCCAGAACTGGTTCGACAGTGCGGTGAAGAGCAGCGGCGCGGTCTCGCCCGAAATGCGCGCCACCGCCAGCAGGATGCCGGTCATCACGCCCGCGCGCACGGCTTTCAGCGTGATGCTGGAGATGAGTTTCCATTTCGGTGTGCCCAAAGCGTAGGCGGCTTCGCGCAGCGCGTTCGGAACCAGCAGCAGCATGTTCTCCGTCTGACGGATCACCACCGGAATCACGATCAGCGCCAGCGCCAGAACACCGGCATAACCGGAAAACGTCTTCATCGGTGCCACCACCACGGCGTAGATGAACAGGCCGACCACGATGCTGGGCGCCGACAACAGGATGTCGTTGATGAAGCGCGTGGTGCTGCCCAGCCAGCCTTTGCGCCCATACTCGGCGAGGTAGATGCCGGCCATCACGCCGACTGGCGTGCCGATCAGGGTGGCCGCGCCCACCATCATCAGCGAGCCGAAGATGGCATTGGCCAAGCCGCCCGTGTCCGCTTGCGGGGGAGGCGTCATTTCGGTGAAGACCGCCAGGTTGATGCCGCCGATTCCCAAACGGATGGTCTCGGCCAAAATCCAGATCAACCAAAACAGACCGAAGGCCATCGCTCCCAGCGACAGCGTCAGCGCCACCGCATTGACCCGCTTGCGACGCTTGTGTTTGGCCAGCCGAGGGTCGGTGGCATCAAGCATCGCAGCGCTCATGAACGGCCCCCCTCACCTTTTTTCAGTTGCGCCAGCAACAGCTTGGACAACGCCAGCACGACGAACGTGATGAAGAACAACACCAAGCCCAGATAAATCAGCGCGGCCTGGTGCAAGCCCGCGCCGGCCTCCGCAAATTCGTTGGCCAGCGCCGAAGTGATGCTGTTGGCCGCTTCGAACAAGGACAAGCTGTTCAGTTGGTTGAAGTTGCCGATGACGAAGGTGACTGCCATGGTCTCGCCGATCGCTCGACCCAGGCCCAGCATGATGCCGCCGATGACCCCGGTCTTGGTGTACGGCAGAACCACCTTGAACATCACTTCCCAGGTGGTGGAGCCCAGTGCGTAAGCCGACTCCTTGAGCATCGGCGGCGTGACTTCAAAGACGTCGCGCATGACCGCGGCGATGTAGGGGATGATCATGATCGCCAGGATGATGCCCGCCGACAGGATGCCGATGCCCACCGGCGCGCCCGACACCAGTTCGCGCAGCACAGGCACATCGGCCAGCAACTTTTGCAGCGGCTGCTGCACGAAGGTCGACAAGATGGGGCTGAACACCAGCAAGCCCCACATGCCATAAACAATCGAAGGGACGGCGGCCAGCAACTCGATGGCCACGCCCAGCGGCCGCCGCAACCACGAGGGTGCCAGCTCGGTCAGAAACAGCGCGATGCCGAAGCTCACGGGAACGGCGATCACCAGCGCAATCAGCGAGGTCATCACTGTGCCGTAGATCATCACCAGGCCGCCGTAGCGGTTTTGCACCGGGTCCCATTCGGTGCGCCACAAAAAGCTCAAGCCGTATTCCCGGATCGCCGGCATCGCGCCAACCAACAAGGAGCCGATGATGCCCAGCAGCAGCGCCAGTGTCAGCAGCGCGGCGCCGTGGGCAAGCACCGAAAACACGCTGTCCATCCAGGGTGAGGTCCGCCGGTTTTCGGGCGGCGAGCCGAGCGGGTCCGTGCGTTGCATCTTGTCATTGTCATAGTGCGATGCCGGAAGCGTAGCAGCCACAGTCCCTCCCATCATGTTCAGGCCAGGGCGCCGGTTCGCGCCCTGGTGGGTTGGTCGGTGACCGGAGCCCTATTTGAAGGCCACCTGCTTGCCCGAGGCGTCCTTGATGTCGCCCCACTGCTTGCGCACCAGCGCTTTCACGCTGTCCGGCAGCGGCACGTACTCGAGGTCCGACGCCATCTTGTCGCCGTTGCCAAACGCCCACTCGAAGAACTTCAAGGTGTTGGCGCCCTGGATCGGTTTTTCCTGCGCCTTGTGCATCAGGATGAAGGTGGCGCCGGACAGCGGCCAGGTCTCCTTGCCGGGCTGCTCGGTCAACACCTGGTAGAAGGTCTTGGACCAGTCGGCGCCGGCGGCGGCGGCCTTGAAGTTGGCGTCATCCGGCGTAGCGAACTCGCCGTCCTTGTTCTTCAGCAGCGTGTAGGTCATCTTGTTCTGCTTGACGTACGCGTACTCCACGTAGCCGATTGAATTCGGCAGCCGGTTGACGAATGCCGCCACACCCTCGTTGCCCTTGCCGCCCGCGCCGGTCGGCCAGTTGACGGCGGTGCCTTCACCGACCTTGGCCTGCCATTCGGCATTTACCTTCGAGAGGTAGTTGGTGAAGATGAAGCTGGTGCCCGACCCATCCGCGCGTCGCACCACCGAAATCGCGGCGTCGGGCAGCGGCGCGCCGGGGTTCAGCGCAGTCAGGGCAGCGTCGTTCCACTTGGTGATCTTGCCGAGGTAGATGTCGCCGAGAACCTGTCCGGTCAGCTTGATCTGGCCCGGCTGAATGCCCTTGATGTTGACCACCGGCACCACGCCGCCGATCACGGTCGGGAACTGGACCAGGCCGTCCTTGGCAAGGGCATCGTCCTTGAGCGGCATGTCGGAGGCACCGAAGTCGACGGTCTTGCTGCGGATCTGGTTCAAGCCCGCGCCGGAGCCCACCGACTGGTAGTTGATGCGGGCGCCGCTGGCCTTGTTGTAAGCGTCGGCCCATTTGGCGTACAACGGCGCCGGGAATGTGGCACCGGCACCGGTCACGTCTTGTGCAAAGCTTGCGCCGGCCAGCGCCGACAGGGTGGCTGCAACCAGGGCAGCGCGAGTATTTGATAAGTTCATGAGCGGTCCTTTCGTTCCGAAATTCCAGTGCAAATCCAATGTGACGAATTTTAGGGACGGCTTGTGACATCACTGTGACAGTCTCGCCCCACTCGGCGAAGGCGAGGCGCCAAGCGACAACGGCCGACTTGCCTACGGCTGGAGAAGCCATGTCTCGGTTCTGTCACAACACATTCATCGAATCGTCACGGGCAAGCCATAGGCTTCAAGGCCAAGCATTCCGCGCCTTGGTTTTCTGCGGGATGGCCTGACTCGAATCGCACGTCCTTCAAGGAGAACCCATGAACAGATCGACCTGGCTGGCTTGCAGCGCAACGGCCCTCTTGGTGCTGACCGCCTGTGCCACTGCGCCCGCCCCCAAGACCATTTCGGACACCGCCGCAGCGACACCCCAGCTTTCGACCTTGAACAAGTTGATCGGCGACGCGGGGCTGACGGAAACGCTGCGCGGGCCCGGCCCCTTCACGGTGTTCGCGCCGACCAACGACGCTTTCAAGGCGGTGCCGGCCAAGACACTGGACGCACTGGGCAAAGACCCGGCGTTGCTGAAGTCGGTTCTGACCTACCACGTGCTGGCCGGCAAAGTGGCGGCCGCCGACGTGAAGAACGGCCCCGCCAAGACCGTGCAAGGCGCGAACGTCGCGCTGTCCAGGGCGGGCACGTTCGTCACCGTCGACGAAGCCGTTGTGACCACCGCCGATGTGCCCGTCAGCAATGGCGTGGTGCACGTGATCGACCGCGTGCTGCTGCCGCCGATGAAGTGAGCCGCGGCCTCAGCAGCGGCGGCGGATTAGCGCCTCAACGCAGCGTATCCGCCATGCGCTGCGCGCAACGCTGTGCCAGGGCGGCGTCGCGCGCTTCCACCATCACCCGAACCAGGGGCTCGGTACCCGAAGCGCGAATCAGCACCCGCCCCTGCCCAGCGAGTTCCCGCGTCGCCGCCGCCTGCTCCGCGGCTAGCTGGGCATTGGCCTTCCAGTCCGTGCCTGGAGCGACACGCACGTTGATCAAGGTCTGCGGGAACAGACTCACACGCTCCAGCAACTGCGCCATGGGCCTTCCACTGCGCTTGACGGCCTGCAGCACCAGCAAGGCGCTGACAATGCCGTCGCCGGTGGTGTGCTTGTCCAGCGCCAGCAAGTGGCCCGAGCCTTCGCCCCCGAGCTGCCAACCGCGGGCCGCCAGCTCTTCCAGCACGTAGCGGTCTCCGACCTTGGCACGAACCAACTCAACGCCGAGCTGTTGCAACGCAAGCTCCACGGCCATGTTGGTCATCAGCGTGCCCACCGCGCCGGGAACTGCCAGGCCTTGGGACTGCCGGTCCACCACCATCAAGTACAGCAACTCATCGCCGTTGTAGAGGCGACCTTGAGAATCGACCAGTTGCAGCCGGTCGGCGTCGCCATCCAGGGCCACGCCATAGTGCGCGCCGTGGGCCTTGACCGCCGCCACCAGGGCCGCGGGCGCGGTGGCGCCGAAACCCGCGTTGATGTTGGTACCGTCCGGGCTGCAGCCGATGGCGACTACCTCCGCACCGAGCTCGTGGAACACATCGGGGGCCACCTGGTACGCGGCACCGTGGGCCGCATCGACAACGATCCTGACGCCCTTCAGAGAGAGATCGTTGCTGAAGGTGCTCTTGCAGAATTCGATGTACCTGCCGCGCGCGTCTTCCAGCTTGCGGGCCTTACCCAGGTTGGCCGACGCGACCCACTCGGGCGTTTGCTCCAATGCCGCTTCGACTTGCCGCTCCCATGCGTCTGGAAGCTTCTCGCCACGGGCAGAAAAGAACTTGATGCCGTTGTCGCCGAACGGATTGTGCGAGGCACTGATCACGAGGCCCAGGTTCAGACGAAGCGCGCGGGTCAGATAGGCCACTCCCGGCGTCGGCAACGGGCCGGTCAGCAGGACGTCGACTCCGGCCGACGCAAAGCCGGCTTCGAGAGACGACTCAATCATGTAGCCCGAAATACGCGTGTCCTTGCCGATCAGAACGGTCGGTTTGGGGTCGGCGGACTTCAGCACCCTGCCGACTGCATGACCGAGCCGAAGCATGAAGTCCGGCGTGATCGGGTACTGCCCGACGGTTCCCCGTATGCCGTCGGTTCCAAAGTAGATTCTGCTCATCGCGTGCCACCCTCCTGGGGCGTCATTGTCACTGGCAAAGACCGGCCGAGCGCCACACCGTCAACGCATCGCTGGTTGCCGCGACATCGTGCACACGAATGATGCGCGCGCCGTGCTGAACCGCTGCCAGCGCCGCGGCCACGCTGGCGGCGAGGCGCCCGGAAACCGGCCTTCCGGTGATGGCGCCAAGGGTCGACTTGCGCGACCAACCCAGCAACAACGGACGGCCGAGCGCCAGCAGTTCTCGTTGGCGTTGGAGCAACTCGAGGTTGTGCTCGACGCTTTTGCCAAAGCCGATTCCAGGGTCGAGCACGACGCGTTCTGGCGCGATGCCCCTTGCATTCAAAGCCTGCAGCCGTTCCCGCAGAAAAGTACTCACCTCGACGACCACGTCGGCGTAGACGGGCTGCGCCTGCATCGACCTGGGCTCGCCGCGCATGTGCATCAGGCAGACACCACAACCGGGGTGTCCTTGAACCGCGTCGATGGCGCCCGGTGCACGCAACGCCCCGATGTCGTTGATGATGTCTGCGCCCAGCGCCAAGGCCGCCCGCATCACCTCCGGTTTGATTGTGTCGACGGAAATCGGGCAGCCCAGCTTCAAGGCGCCCGTGAGCACGGGCATCACGCGGTCCAACTCTTCTTGCAAAGAAACGGGCTGCGCGCCGGGCCGGCTGGATTCGCCGCCGATGTCAAGCATATCGGCGCCCTCGACCAACAGTTGTTCGCAGTGTTTGAGGGCCGCGGCGGTATTCGAAAGTCGCCCGCCATCCGAGAACGAATCGGGGGTGACATTGACGATGCCCATCACACGAATCCGCGTGAGGTCGATCCGAAAACGGGTGGTTTGCCAATGCATGGTGCGACCCGGATTGGTCCATCAGAAATACAAACGGGGCCGAAGCCCCGTGTGCCGATTGGCCGAGAGATCAGGCGGCCGCCGGCTCGCTGCCGGGGGTCACCGGCGGCGGCACCACGCTGGGCCGGGTGGTCGAAGGGGTCCAGTCCTTCGGCGGACGTGGGGGTTTGCCGTTCATGATGTCGTCGATCTGGTCGGAGTCGATGGTTTCCCATTCGAGCAAGGCGCTCGCCATGGCGTGCATCTTGTCCTTGTTGTCTTCAATCAACTTGCGTGCCAGCGCATATTGCTCGTCGATGATGCGGCGGATCACCGAGTCGACCTTCTGCATCGTCTGCTCCGAGACGTTCACCTGACGCGTGACGGAACGGCCCAGAAACACCTCGCCCTCGTTTTCGGCGTAGACCATCGGGCCGAGCTCATCGGACATGCCGTAACGAGTGACCATGTCGCGGGCAATCTGCGTGGCACGCTCGAAGTCGTTGCTGGCGCCGGTGGTCATCTGGTTCATGAACACTTCTTCGGCGATCCGCCCGCCGAACAGCACCGAGATCGTGCTGAGCATGCGCTCCTTGTCCAGGCTGTACCTGTCGGTCTCAGGCAGCTGCATGGTCACGCCCAACGCGCGCCCACGTGGAATGACCGTCACTTTGTGAACCGGATCCGTTTTGGGCACCAGCCGCGCCACCAAGGCATGACCCGACTCGTGATAGGCGGTGTTCCTGCGCTCCTCCTCGGGCATCACCATGGACTTGCGCTCGGGGCCCATCATGATCTTGTCTTTGGCCTTTTCGAAGTCGACCATCTCCACCACGCGGCCGCTGCGCCGGGCGGCGAACAACGCCGCTTCGTTGACCAGATTGGCCAGATCGGCACCCGAGAACCCGGGCGTGCCGCGCGCGAGGATGTCGGCCCGAATGTCCTGCCCGACCGGAACCTTGCGCATGTGCACGTTGAGAATCTGTTCACGGCCGCGCACATCGGGCAAGGTCACATACACCTGCCGGTCAAAGCGGCCGGGACGCAGCAGCGCGGGGTCCAGGATGTCCGGGCGGTTGGTCGCGGCCATCACGATCACGCCGACATTGGTCTCAAAACCGTCCATCTCGACCAGCATCTGATTCAAGGTCTGCTCGCGCTCGTCGTTGCCGCCGCCCAGCCCCGCGCCGCGGTGGCGACCGACAGCGTCGATCTCATCCACGAAAATGATGCAGGGCGCGCTCTTCTTGGCTTGCTCGAACATGTCGCGCACGCGCGCCGCGCCGACACCGACGAACATTTCGACGAAGTCGGAACCCGAGATCGAGAAGAAGGGCACCTTGGCCTCACCGGCGATGGCCTTGGCCAGCAAGGTCTTGCCGGTCCCGGGTGGGCCGACGAGCAGCACGCCGCGGGGAATGCGACCGCCGAGCTTCTGAAACTTCTGCGGGTCTTTGAGAAAGTCGACCAGCTCTTTGACCTCTTCCTTGGCTTCGTCGCAACCCGCGACATCGCCGAACGTGGTGGTGTTGTTCGCTTCATCGAGCATGCGGGCCTTGGACTTGCCGAAGCTGAAAGCGCCGCCCTTGCCGCCGCCTTGCATCTGCCGCATGAAGTAGATCCACACGCCGATCAACAGCAGGATCGGGCCCCAGGAGGCCAGCATGCTGAGCAGGAAGGACGGCTCTTCGCGCGGCTTCACATCGAACTTGATGCCGTTGTTGATGAGGTCGCCCACCAAGCCCCGATCCAGGTAGGTGGCGGTCGTGCGCAATTCCTTGTCGTCGGTGGTGCGGGCCCGGATTTCGGTGCTTCCGCCAGGGCCTTCCTGCAACTGCACCGTCTTGATGCGCTTGCTGCGCACCTCTTCGAGGAAGTCGGAATACCCGATCATCCCGCCCTGCGCCACCCCGCGGTCGAACTGCTTGAACACCGTGAACAACACGAGTGCAATCACCAACCACACAGCGACTTTAGAGAACCATTGATTGTTCACCGCGGCTCCTTTTCCGGATCAAGACGTTCGAGCAAGCGAGCACAGAATCGCTTTCTTCCACGGCATATAAGGGCAATTTTAGTCGAAGCAAGCCCGCTGCCCATGGGCTCGCCCTCGCTGCCGGCATGGCTGTATCGAGGGGTGTCAAGCAATAGGTCCGGAAACTCGCTTTTCCGACATCTGCTTCAGACCGATCCCGACCAGAAAGGTTTCCGACGACTTGTCACGCGACGCCTTGGGCTTGATGGGCTTGACCACCCGAAATGTCGTCTTGAAGAGTTTGGCCAACTGGCTGTAGCCGCTCCCATGAAACACTTTGCACACCAGCGCGCCCTGAGGTGCCAGGTGATTCTGGGCAAACTCGACCGCCAGTTCGACCAGGTGAGTCATGCGGACCGAATCCGAACTCTCGATGCCCGAGAGGTTGTGCGCCATGTCCGAGATCACCACATCCACCGCCCTGCCCGCGACCAGCGCTTCCAGCTGCGCCAGCACCGCCGCCTCCCGAAAATCGCCTTGAATGAAACCGACCCCTTCGACAGGCTCGAACTCCAGGACGTCCAAGGCGATGATCACCCCGTTGAGCGCGCCGGCCGCCGCGCCGCCCACGCCCGCTTCCTTGGGCGCAAATTTGCGGCGCACGTACTGGCTCCAGGCCCCGGGCGCAGCACCCAAATCCACCACAAGTTGACCGGGCTTGAGCAAGTGGAGCGCTTCGTCGATCTCCTTCAACTTGTACGCCGCACGGGCCCGGTACCCTTCGCGCTGCGCCTGTTTCACATAGGGGTCGTTGATGTGGTCGTGCAGCCACGATTTGTTCACTTTCTTGCTTTTGGTTTGCGTCTTCATGCTGGATCGATAATACGGGCATGCCTGCCATCCAATTGACCCCTGCCCAGCGCAAGGAAAAGCGCGCCGACGCTCACCATCTCGACCCGGTGGTGATGGTCGGCTCCGACGGACTGACGTCCGCGGTCCAGAAAGAAACCGATGCCGCGCTGAACGCCCACGGGCTGATCAAGGTGCGCGTGTTGTCCGATGAGCGTGAGACGCGCGAAGGCATCTTCGCCACGCTTGCCGACGCGTTGAACGCAGCGCCGATCCAGCACATCGGCAAGCTGCTGGTGTTGTGGCGCCCGATGCCGGTGAAGGAAAAGCGCGAGCGCGAGGGTCGCTTGCCCGGCCCCAAGGTCGTGAAGATCCTCAAGTTCTCGAAGAGCGGCAATCATCGCGCTCAGGTCAAGAAGATCAAGGTGCTGGGCAATGAGCGAATCGCCGCGGGCGGTGAACTCAAGCGCGCCCGAAAACGCGTGACCAGCGTCAAGAAAAGCGCTCAACAAGCCTGAGCGGCGCCGACAGCGCGCCCGCGCTCGACGGCCAACTCAGATGTAGCGGATGTCGACAATCTCGTAGTGCTTGAGCCCGCCGGGGGCCTGCACTTCGGCCACGTCACCGACCTCTTTTCGGATCAGCGCGCGGGCGATGGGCGAGCTGATGGAGATTTTGCCGAGCTTCAGGTCGGCCTCGTCGTCGCCGACAATCTGGTAGGTCACACGCGCGCCGCTGGCCTCCTCTTCGAGATCGACGGTGGAGCCGAACACAACGCGTCCACCGGCGTCCAGCGTGGCCGGATCGATGATCTGCGCGGCAGCCAGCTTACTTTCGATCTCCAGGATGCGCCCTTCGATGAAGCCTTGCTTGTCCTTGGCCGCCTCGTACTCGGCGTTTTCCGACAAGTCGCCTTGGGCCCGGGCCTCGGAAATGGCCTGGATCACCGCATGGCGCTCGACCGTTTTCAGGCGCGCCAACTCCTCTTTCAGCTTGCCGGCGCCGCGCAGGGTCAGGGGAATCGTGGCCATGATGATCGAACCAAAACGGTAGAAACAAAACCGCCGCCAGGGAATCCGGCGGCGGCAGATGAAAAACTCGGCTTATTTTAGTGCAGTTCGGAGTGCAACTCCTGCAAGGAAATCACCACCAGATCGTCCTGGTGCTTCATGCCCTCCACGGCCGCTTCGCAGCCCGCCATGCTGGTGTAGTAGGTCACGCGGTGGGCCAGTGCGGCCTGCCGAATGTGGCGCGAGTCGGCGATGGCCGTGCGGGTTTCGTCGACGGTCGTGAACACCAGCTGGATCTCGCCCGCCTTGACCATGTCGACGATGTGCGGGCGGCCATCCTTGACCTTATTGACGGCCCGGACCGGTATGCCGGCCTCAAGGATGGCGGCGGCGGTTCCCTTGGTCGCAACGATCAGGAACCCCATCGAATGCAGCGCGCGGGCAACGACGACCGCCCGCACTTTGTCACTGTTCTTCACGGTGATGCAGACCGTGCCCTGGGTCGGCAGCCGCGACCCCGCACCCAACTGGCTCTTCAACATCGCTTCGCCGAAGGAGCGCCCTGCGCCCATCACCTCTCCGGTGGAGCGCATCTCGGGGCCGAGGATCGGGTCCACGCCGGGGAACTTGTTGAACGGAAACACAGCCTCCTTGACGGAAAAATACGGCGGGATCACTTCGCCCGGCTCCCGCCCGTTGCTGTCCTTCTGATCTGAAAGCTTTTGCCCGACCATGCAGCGCGCGGCGATCTTGGCCAATGGCTGGCCGGTCGCCTTGGAGACGAAGGGCACCGTGCGCGACGCGCGTGGATTGACCTCCAGCACGTACACCACCGCGCCATCGCCCTCGCCCTGGATGGCGAACTGCACATTCATCAAACCGACCACCTTCAGCGCCTTGGCCATCAACCGGGCCTGGCGCCGCATCTCGTCTTGCAAACTCTGGGGCAGCGAATAAGGCGGCAACGAACAGGCCGAGTCGCCAGAATGAATGCCGGCCTGCTCGACGTGCTCCATGATGCCGCCGATCATCACCGAGTCGCCATCGCTGATGCAGTCCACGTCGACCTCGATCGCATCGTCGAGAAAACGGTCCAGCAGCACCGGGGACTTCTCGGACACCTTGACCGCCTCGCGCATGTAGCGCTCCAGGTCCTTGTCGCCATGCACGATTTCCATGGCTCGGCCGCCCAGCACGTAGCTCGGCCGCACCACCAGCGGGTAGCCGATTTCCTGAGCCAGCAGCAACGCCTGCTCTTCGGTGCGCGCGGTGCGATTCGGCGGCTGCCGCAGGCCGAGCTGATGAAGCAGTTTCTGGAAACGCTCGCGGTCTTCAGCAATGTCGATGCTGTCGGGCGATGTGCCGATGATGGGAACGCCGGCACGCTCCAGGTCCAGCGCCAGCTTCAGCGGCGTCTGCCCACCGTACTGCACGATCACGCCAACGGGCCGCTCCTTGTCGACGATCTCCAGCACGTCTTCCAGCGTGACGGGCTCGAAGTAAAGGCGGTCCGAGGTGTCGTAGTCGGTCGACACGGTCTCGGGATTGCAGTTCACCATGATGGTCTCGTAGCCGTCTTCGCGCATCGCCAGCGCGGCGTGCACACAGCAATAGTCGAACTCGATGCCCTGGCCGATGCGGTTCGGGCCCCCGCCGAGCACCATGATCTTGCGGTTTTTGGTGGGCTCGGCTTCGCACTCGCCATCGACATTTTCGTAGGTCGAGTACAGGTAAGCGGTTTGCGTCGCAAATTCAGCCGCGCAGGTGTCGACGCGCTTGTAGACGGGGCGCACGCCCATGGCGCTTCTCAGCCGGCGCAGCTCGTGCTGGTTCGTGCCCAGCAGCTTGCCCAGCCGCCGGTCCGAAAAACCCTTCTGCTTGAGAAACCGCAACTCCTCGCTGGACAGGCTGGCAAGGGTGCGCCCCGACAGCGCCTGCTCGGTCCGCACGAGCTGTTCGATCTGCGCCAGGAACCACGGGTCAATGGCGGTCTCTTCAAACACTTCTTGCAGGCTCAGGCCGACGCGAAACGCATCCGCAACGTACAAAATCCGCTCCGGCCCGGCCTCGCCGATCTCCTGCACGATCTCCTCACGATCGGTGCTGCGTTCACTCAATCCGTCGATGCCGGTCTCCAGCCCCCGCAACGCTTTCTGAAAGCTTTCCTGGAAGGTTCGGCCGATCGCCATGACTTCGCCGACCGACTTCATTTGCGTGGTCAGGCGCGAGTCGGCGGCCGGGAACTTCTCGAACGCAAAACGCGGGATCTTGGTCACCACGTAGTCGATGCTGGGCTCAAAGCTCGCCGGCGTGGCACCGCCGGTGATGTCGTTGCGCAACTCATCCAGCGTGTAGCCCACCGCCAGCTTGGCCGCCACCTTGGCGATCGGGAAGCCGGTGGCTTTGGATGCCAGCGCGGACGAGCGCGACACCCGCGGGTTCATCTCGATCACCACCATGCGCCCGTCTTTCGGGTTGATGGAGAACTGCACGTTGGAGCCGCCTGTGTCGACCCCGATCTCGCGAAGAATGGCGATGCTGGCGTTGCGCAGCAACTGGTATTCCTTGTCGGTGAGCGTCTGCGCCGGGGCCACGGTGATCGAGTCACCGGTGTGGATGCCCATCGGGTCGAGGTTTTCGATCGCGCAGACGATGATGCAGTTGTCGGCACGATCGCGCACCACCTCCATCTCGAACTCTTTCCAGCCGATCAGGCTCTCCTCGATCAGCAACTCCTTGGTCGGCGACAAGTCCAGGCCGCGCTTGCAAATCTCCTCGAATTCCTCGGGGTTGTAGGCAATGCCGCCACCGGTGCCACCCAGCGTAAAGCTCGGGCGCACCACCATCGGAAAGCCGTTGCCGCCGATCTCGGTCCGGATGCGCCGCTGCACATTCAGCGCGTCTTCCATTGAATGCGCGATGCCGCTTCGGGCCGAGGCCAGGCCGATGCCGGTCATCGCATCCTTGAATTTCAGGCGGTCTTCGGCCTTCTCGATGGCCTTCTCGTTGGCGCCGATCATCTCGACGCCGTACTTGGCCAGCACGCCGTGCTTGTGCAGGTCCAACGCGCAATTGAGCGCCGTCTGCCCACCCATGGTCGGCAACACAGCCATCTTTTCGTCCGGAAACCTCTGCCGTTCCTTGGCGATGATTTTTTCGACCACCTGCCACGTGATGGGTTCGATGTAGGTCACGTCGGCCATCTCTGGGTCGGTCATGATCGTCGCAGGGTTGCTGTTGACGAGGATGACCTTGTAGCCCTCCTCGCGCAACGCTTTGCAGGCCTGCGCGCCGGAATAGTCGAACTCGCAGGCCTGGCCGATGATGATCGGGCCGGCACCGATGATCAGGATGGATTTGAGGTCGGTTCGCTTAGGCATTGTGGCCCCCGGCCGAGGCGCAACGGTGGCTGTCTCGGTGTGTCTGCATCAGCGCTGTGAAACGATCGAAGAGGTGGGCAATGTCATGCGGCCCGGGCGACGCTTCCGGATGGCCCTGGAAGCAAAACGCGGGGCGGTCGGTGCGGGCCAGGCCTTGCAACGTGCCGTCGAACAGCGACACGTGCGTGGGCCGAAGATTGGCCGGCAGGCTGGTCTCGTCAACCGCGAAACCGTGGTTCTGGCTGGTGATGGACACCCGGCCGGTGTCCAAGTCCTTGACCGGATGGTTGGCACCGTGGTGGCCGAACTTCATCTTGAAAGTACGCGCACCCGACGCCAGGGCCATGATCTGGTGGCCCAGGCAAATGCCGAAGGTCGGGATGCCACGGTCGATCAGTTCGCGCGAGGCATCGATCGCATAGCCGCAAGGCTGCGGGTCCCCCGGGCCATTGCTGAGAAAGATGCCGTCGGGCTTGAGCCCGAGCGCAACCGACGCCGATGTTTGCGCGGGCACGACCGTCACCTTGCAGGCCCGGCTGGCAAGCATGCGCAGGATGTTGTGCTTGATGCCGAAGTCGTAGGCGACGACGTGGAACTTCGCGTCCCGCAACGATCCATAGCCTGCCCCCAGCACCCACTCGCTTTGCACCCAATCGAACGGCGCACGTCCCGTCACCTCCTTGGCCAGATCGAGGCCGGTCATGCTGGGCGCGCCGCGTGCCTTGGCAATCGCGTCGGCGATGTGTACGGGCGCGACCTGCTGACCCAGGGGCAGCGTGAAAATGCAGCCGTTCTGGGCGCCCTTGCTGCGCAGGATTCGGGTCAACCGCCGCGTGTCGATGTTGGCGATGGCGACGGTGCCTTCACGCTGCAGGTACGCCGGCAAGGTCGTCGTCATGCGGAAGTTGGATTCGAGCACGGGCAGGTCGCGGATGATCAGGCCCGCGGCGTGCACCTTGCGCGCTTCGACGTCTTCCTCGTTCACACCGCAGTTGCCGATGTGGGGGTAGGTCAGCGTGACAATTTGGCGGCAGTAGCTCGGGTCGGTCAGGATTTCCTGGTATCCGGTGAGCGCAGTGTTGAAGACCACCTCCCCCACTGTTTGACCTGCGGCGCCGATCGAGACGCCTTGAAAAACCGTGCCGTCCGCGAGTGCCAGGATCGCCTTGGCTTGAGGTTTGAGCAGTTGCGCCGGCACCGGATCTCCGTATCTTGTGCGCGCCCAACTCTGCTCTGCGAGCCTGAGTTTGTCGGGAAAACCGTGGGAGTTTCCGGGCTGGAAACAGCGCAAGTTCGCTGGGCGGGAAGGTTGAAAGTAAGCTCGCGGATTGTAGCCGAGCCATGTTGGCGACCGGCCTCAGGATGGAGCGAGCCGACTCGAATTTCGCCACCCCGCGTGGAAGGATTTTCGATCGGAACGCAGGGGAACTAGAATTCGGCAGTTGAGTCATAACCGTCGTATTCCAAACACCATAGGAGGTCTCATGGATCAAAGCCTGCAAGCCACCCGCACCGGTTTCCCCGGTACCGGCGTTTCGGTGGATCAACGCAACCGCGTTCTTCGCAACACCTATTGGCTGTTGGCGCTGTCGATGGTGCCAACCGTGTTGGGCGCCTGGCTTGGTGTTTCGACCGGCTTGATGCGCGGCATGGGCGTGGGCATGAGCGCCATCGTGTTCCTGGCCGGAGCGTTCGGATTCATCTTTGCGATCGAGAAGCTGAAGAACTCTGCCGCCGGCGTTCCGGTGCTGTTGGCATTCACGTTCTTCATGGGCCTGATGTTGTCGCGTCTCGTCGGCTCGGTGCTCGGCCTGGCCAATGGCGCGGGCCTGATCATGACCGCCTTCACCGGCACCGGTTTGATCTTCCTGGGCATGGCCACGCTGTCCTCGGTCATCAAGCGGGACCTGTCGGCGATGGGCAAGTGGCTGTTTATCGGCGCCATCATGTTGCTGGTGGCCGGGTTGGCCAACATCTTCCTGCAGTCTGGCGCGTTGATGATCACGATCGCTGTGTTGGCGATCGGAATCTTCTCGGCCTTCATCCTGTACGACTTGAAGCGCGTTCAGGACGGCGAAGAAACCAACTACATCACCGCCACGCTGGGCGTCTACCTGAGCCTGTACAACGTGTTCCAGTCGCTGCTGGCGCTGTTGGGCATTGCGGGACGCGACGACTGACCCTCGCTCGAACTCGACGTTCAACGGGGCCTTCGGGCCCCGTTTCCATTTCAGTCGATCTCGAACATCGCCATGCTCTCCACATGCGCTGTGTGCGGAAACATGTTGATGGCCCCCGCCGCCGCGCAGCGATAGCCCGCCTGGTGCACCAGCAATCCGGCGTCGCGCGCCAAGGTCGCTGGATTGCAGCTCACATAGACAATCCGGCTCGGCGGCGCCCAGGCCGATGCCGCGGTGTCATCGGCGCGCAAGTCGACAAGCGCCTTGACCAACGCAAACGCGCCCTCTCGCGGCGGATCGACCAACCACTTTTGCGCCGTCCCGTGCGACACCAACTCGGCCGGCGAGACCTCGAACAGGTTGCGCGCCGCGAAGTGGGCCTTGGCGCCCAGACCGTTCAGCAGCGCGTTGTGCTGCGCCCGCTGCACCAGCGTTTCACTGCCCTCGACGCCCAGCACCTCGCCGGCCTGGCGCGCAATGGGCAAGGTGAAGTTGCCCAGGCCGCAAAACCAGTCGATCACGCGCTCGTCCGGCCCCGCCTGCAGCAGGCGCAAGGCGCGCGCCACCAGCACCCGGTTGATCTGGTGGTTGACCTGCGTGAAGTCGGTGGGCCGGAACGGCATGGTGATGCCAAATTCGGGCAGCGTGTAGGCCAGTTGCGGCCCGCCCTCCTCCAACAAATGAACGGTGTCGGGGCCTTTGGGTTGCAGCCACCATTGCACGCCGTGCCGGGCGCCGAATTCGCGCAGGCGCTTGAGGTCCGCATCGCCGAGCGGCTCCAGGTGGCGCAGCACCAGGGCCGTCAGACTGTCTCCGACCGCCACTTCGATCTGCGGCAACCGGTCGCGCTGGTCCATGCTCGCCACCAACTCACGCAACGGCACCAGCAGCGCGCTCAGGTGAGCCGGCAGCACCTCGCAACTGTCCATGTCGGCCACGAAGCTGGACTTGCGCTCATGAAAACCGACCAGCACCTTGCCCTTTTTGGCCACGAAACGAACCGACAGCCGGGCCCGGTAGCGGTAGCCCCAGGCCGGACCTTCGATCGGCCGCAGAACCTGTTCGGCCTTGACCTTGCCCAGGTGCCACAACGCGTCTTCGAGCGCGCGCTGCTTGGCGGCGACCTGCGCACCGACATGAAAGTGCTGCATCTTGCAGCCGCCGCAAGTGCCGAAATGGCGGCATTGGGGCCGCACGCGCTGTGAGCTTTCGCGGCGCATGGCGATCATCACCGCCTGCTCCCAGTTGTTCTTGCGGCGCTGCACCGTGACCTGCACCTCCTCGCCGGGCAAGGCACCGTCGATGAACACCACCTTGCCTTCCAGGTTGTGCGCCACACCCTGGGCTTCGAGGTCCAGCGATTCGACCTTCAACCATTCGTTCGCTTCAGTCATGGGGCGCGATTATCCGGCGCACGCGCAGACAAGTGCCCCACGTGGCGCCAAGTCAGTCAGCTCTGGGCCGCTGGTACACTTCGCCTGGCCAGGAGAGAGCCTCTTGTGGGGCCGCCGACGGCGCAGAGTCCGGTTTGAAAGAACGGGTCTCGAACGCTCAGGCAAAAGGACTGGCAAACGCTTCGTTAGAGGCGATCCTCGCTGGAGAGAGGCCCACCTTGAGTGGGTCCACCGAAGGGGCAAGCAGATGGCTCGCAAAGCGGCCGAATGCGAATCTCTCAGGTAAAGCGGACAGAGAGGGCTTTCCCCCCGGCGTGGCTCGGCCACCGGGGTTTCAAGATCGCCCTCGGAGAACCACATGCCCGCCACCGCGCTTTCAACGACGCCGCTGCACGCCTTGCACCTTGAGCTGGGCGCAAAGATGGTGCCGTTTGCCGGCTACGACATGCCCGTCAGCTACCCCGCGGGCATCCTCAGCGAACACCGCCATTGCCGTGACTCGGCAGCCTTGTTCGACGTGTCCCACATGGGCCAGGTGCGGCTCGTCGGTGCGGATGCGGCCGGCGCACTCGAATCGCTGGTGCCGGTTGACGTGCTGGGCCTGGCGGTGGGCAGACAACGCTACGGTTTCTTCACCAACCCCGCCGGTGGCATCCAGGACGACCTGATGATCACACGGCGCGCGGACGACCTTCTGCTGATCGTCAACGCGGCATGCAAGCAAGCCGACATTCAGCACCTGCAGACCCACATCGGCCACCGCTGCGGCGTGCAGCCGCTGCCCGATCGTGCGCTGCTGGCGCTTCAGGGCCCCAAAGCAGTGACGGCGCTGGCGCGGCTGAATGCCGACGTGGCCAAGCTGACTTTCATGACCGGCATGGACGCGGTGCTGAACGGTGCGGCTTGTTTTCTGACGCGCTCCGGCTACACCGGTGAAGACGGTTTCGAAATTTCCGTGCCTGCCGCACAGGCCGAAAGCCTGGCCCGTGCGCTGCTGGCGCAGCCCGAAGTACGGGTGGCCGGCCTGGGCGCGCGCGACACGCTGCGCCTGGAGGCGGGCATGTGCCTTTATGGCCACGACATCCACGCCACCAGCACGCCGGTCGAGGCGGGTTTGAGCTGGGCGATTCAGAAAGTGCGCCGCGCCGGCGGCGCGCGCGCCGGCCGATACCCCGGCGCCGATGTCATCGATGGCCAGTTGGCGCGCGGGACGACGAACAAACGTGTCGGCCTGGTCGGGCTGGAGCGCATGCCCGTGCGCGAAGGCGCGGTCATCCACGACGCGCACGGCCACAAGCTGGGCCTGGTGACCAGCGGCACGCTGTCGCCAACCCTCAACAAGCCTGTGGCGATGGCCTACCTGGCCGCAAACCATGCCGCGCCGAGCCACGAGGTCTACGCAGAGGTTCGTGGCAAACCCCAGCCGATGCGCGTCAGCACCATGCCGTTCACGCCGCACCATTATGTGCGCGGATGAATCCCTTCCCAGTTCAACCCCACCGCCTTGCGCCCTGGAAGAAGGCCGCAACACCAAGGAGAGCTCATGACCACCATGTACACCGCCGACCATGAATGGATCAACATCGAAGACCACGAAGCCGCGACGGTGGGCAT
The DNA here is from genome assembly GCA_031378125.1 of Methylibium sp. Lineage (GTDB taxonomy): Bacteria > Pseudomonadota > Gammaproteobacteria > Burkholderiales > Burkholderiaceae_C > LGRD01. The sequence goes on from JANNDW010000285.1 coordinate 40,227, forward strand.
CACCCACCACGCGCAGGATGCGCTGGGCGACGTGGTGTTCGTCGACCTGCCGGCCGTGGGCAGCACGTTCAAGAAGGGCGAGGTGGCCGGCGTGGTGGAGTCGGTGAAGGCGGCGGCCGACCTGAACATGCCCGTCAGCGGCGAAGTGGTCGAGGTCAACGAAGCCTTGCGCGCCGACCCTTCGCTGGCCAACACCGACCCACTGGGGCATGGCTGGTTCTTCAAGGTCCATCTGAACAACATGGCCGAGTTCGAGCAGTTGATGGACGGGCCCGCCTACGACCTGCTCGTCAAGAACGCCTGAGCGCCTCTCTTTGCCAAGTTACGCCACGCCGCGCCGCGGCAGAAAGTACCCGATGCTGATGTCCACCCACAAGCCGCTGGGCGAGCTTGAAAACGCCGCTGAGTTCATCGCCCGCCACATCGGTGTGGCCGAGGCCGACGAGCGCCACATGCTGTCCGTCATCGGAGCGGCTTCGCGGCGCGCGCTGATCGAAGCCATCGTGCCTCGCAGCATTGCCCGCAGCCAGGCGATGGCGCTGCCCGCGGTGGTTTCCGAAGCCCAGGCATTGGCGGAACTCAAAGGCATCGCCGGCCGCAACAAGGTTCTCAAGAGCTGCATCGGCCAGGGTTACCACGGCACGCACACACCCGGCGTGATCCTGCGCAACGTGCTCGAAAACCCGGCCTGGTACACCGCGTACACGCCCTACCAGGCCGAGATTTCCCAGGGCCGTCTGGAAGCATTGGTGAACTTCCAGACCATGGTGTGCGAGCTGACCGGCATGGCCATCGCTGGCTCGTCGATGCTCGACGAAGCCACCGCCGCCGCCGAAGCGATGAGCTTGGCGCTGCGGGTGGGCAAAAGCAAGTCCAGCACCTTCCATGTGGCCGACGACGTGCTGCCGCAGACCTTGGAAGTCATGCGCACGCGCGCCCAGCCGTTGGGGATCACGGTCACCACCGGGCCCGCCGAAACAGCTGGCGAGCCGGCGGCCTTCGCGGTGCTGCTGCAATACCCTGGCGTCAACGGCGCCGTGCGCGATCTCAAACCCGTCATCGAGGCGATCCACGCCCACGGCGGCCTGGCCATCGTGGCCGCCGATCTGCTGGCGCTGACCCTGCTGGTCCCGCCGGGCGAGATGGGTGCGGACATCGTGGTGGGCAACACCCAGCGCTTTGGCATGCCCATGGGCAATGGCGGGCCGCATGCCGCCTACCTGGCCACCCGGGACGAGTTCAAGCGTTCGATGCCGGGCAGGCTGGTGGGCGTGAGCGTCGATGTGCACGGCAACGCTGCTTACCGGCTGGCATTGCAGACCCGCGAGCAGCACATCCGGCGCGAAAAAGCCACCAGCAACATCTGCACCGCCCAGGTGCTGCCGGCCGTCGTGGCCAGCATGTTCGCGGTTTACCACGGACCGGAAGGGCTCAAGCGGATTGCGCGCCGCGTGGCCAGCTACACCGCGGTGCTGGCCGCGGGGCTGAAGCAGCGCGGCTTGTCGCTGCTGAACACGAGCGCGTTCGACACGCTTCACGTCGCCACCGGCGCAAGCACCGACGCCGTGCTGCAGGCCGCGTGCGATGCCGGCTTCAACCTGCGCCGCGCATCGGCCGCCAGCGTGGGGATCACGCTGGACGAAACCAGCACGCGCGACGACGTGACGGCGCTGTTGAACATCGTCCCATATGCAGCCAAGACATCCGGCACGGATTCGCGCCGGCACCTGGACGAAACCGAAGCCGAGACCTTCGCCAAATTCGAGAAAGGGATCAGCGCGCTGATCCCACCCTCGCTGGCACGGACCAGTGCATTCCTCACCCACCCGATTTTCAACCGCCACCATTCCGAGACCGACATGCTGCGCTACCTTCGCAGCCTGGCCGACAAGGACCTGGCGCTGGACCGCACGATGATCCCGCTGGGCTCTTGCACGATGAAGCTCAACGCCACCAGTGAGATGATTCCCATCACCTGGCCGGAGTTTGCCGATCTGCACCCGTTCGCACCGAGCGACCAGTTGGCCGGCTACGACCTGTTGCGCGAGCAGCTCGAAGCCTGGCTGGCCCAGGCCACCGGCTACAGCGGCGTCAGCCTGCAGCCCAATGCCGGCTCGCAAGGCGAATACGCGGGCCTGCTGGTCATCAAGGCGTTTCACGCGTCACGCGGCGAGAGCCGGCGCAACATCTGCCTGATCCCCGAGTCGGCCCACGGCACCAACCCGGCCAGCGCCCACATGGCCGGGCTGCAGGTGGTGGTGACCCGCTGCGATGAGATGGGCAACGTCGACATGGAGGACTTGCAAGCCAAGTGCGAGCAGCACAGCGACAGACTCGCCGCGGTGATGATCACCTACCCCAGCACACACGGCGTGTTCGAGGTGCGCGTCAAAGAGTTGTGCGCGCTGGTGCACCAGCATGGCGGGCGCGTCTACGTGGACGGGGCCAACATGAACGCACTGGTCGGCGTGTCCGCGCCGGGCGAGTTCGGCGGCGACGTGAGCCACCTCAACCTGCACAAGACCTTTTGCATTCCGCACGGCGGCGGCGGGCCTGGCGTCGGGCCAGTCGCGGTGGTGGCCGACCTGGTGCCGTTTCTGCCGGCACACCGAACGGCGGGAATCGGCACCGAACAACAGGTCGGCGCCGTCAGCGCCGCGCCGCTGGGCAACTCGGCGGTGCTGCCGAACAGCTGGATGTACTGCCGCATGATGGGTGCGCCCGGCCTTCAAGCGGCCACCGAAACCGCCATCCTGAGTGCCAACTACATTGCCGCACGGCTGGCTGACCACTACCCCGTGCTGTACTCGGGCGGCTCGGCGCAACTCAAGGGCGGTGGCGTGGCGCACGAGTGCATTCTCGACCTGCGGCCGTTGAAAGAAGCCACCGGCGGCGCCCAGGGCATCAGTGCCGAAGACGTCGCCAAGCGGCTGATCGACTACGGTTTTCACGCCCCCACGCTGAGCTTTCCGGTGGCGGGCACCTTGATGGTGGAGCCGACCGAAAGCGAATCGCTGCGCGAGCTGGACCGGTTCTGCGACGCGATGATCGCCATCCGCTTTGAGATCGCCAAGGTGGAGTCGGGCCAGTGGCCGCGCGATCAGAACCCGTTGAAAAATGCGCCGCACACGGCGCCGTCTTTGCTCACCGCCGATTGGCCTCATGCGTACTCTCGCGAGGACGCCGCCTACCCCCTGGCGTCGTTGCGCCAGGCCAAGTACTGGTCTCCGGTGGGCAGGGTCGACAACGTCTGGGGCGATCGCAACCTGATGTGCTCATGCCCGCCGATGTCGGACTATGCCGGCTGAACGAGAGAGCCTGTGCGCAGCCGTGTGCCGGCCCGGCGCCGCACTCACTGCTCCAGGAAGCGCTGCGCGTCCAGTGCCGCCATGCAGCCCGTGCCGGCACTGGTGACGGCCTGGCGATAGACATGGTCTTGCACGTCGCCGGCGGCAAAAACGCCCGGCACGCTGGTCATCGTGGCCATGCCGCTCAGGCCTGATTGGGTGATGATGTAGCCGTCCTTCATCTCCAGTTGGCCCTTGAATATGTCGGTGTTGGGTTGGTGGCCGATCGCGATGAAACAGCCCTTCAGGGTGAGATCGGCGGTGCCGCCGCCCCGCGTGCTCTTGATGCGCACCCCGGTCACGCCGCTGGCGTCTCCCAGCACTTCATCCAGCGTGTGCCACAGGTGCAATTCCATCTTGCCGGCCGCCACCTTGTCCATCAGCTTGTCGACCAGAATGGCCTCGGCGCGGAACTTGTCGCGCCGATGCACGAGGTGCACTTTCGAGGCGATATTCGACAAGTACAGCGCCTCTTCGACGGCCGTATTGCCACCGCCCACCACGCAGACATCCTGGTCGCGGTAGAAGAAGCCGTCGCAGGTGGCGCAGCCGCTCACACCGCGCCCCATGAAAGCTTCTTCCGACGGCAGGCCGATGTATTTGGCCGAAGCGCCGGTGGCGATGACCAGCGCGTCGCAGGTGTAGGTGCCGGAGTCGCCCTGCAACGTGAACGGGCGCTTGGAAAAGTCGACCTGGTTGATGTGATCGAACACGATTTGGGTGTTGAAGCGCTCGGCGTGTTTCTGGAACCGCTCCATCAACTCGGGGCCTTGCACACCGTCGACGTCGGCCGGCCAGTTGTCCACATCGGTCGTGGTCATCAACTGCCCGCCCTGGGCAATGCCGGTGATCAGCACCGGCTTGAGGTTGGCGCGGGCGGCATAGACCGCGGCGGAGTAGCCGGCCGGGCCGGAGCCCAGGATCAAGACCTTGGCGTGTTGAGATGCGGACATGGAGTTGGGTCGGGTCGTGGTGGGTTGAAAATCAGTTCAGACTGAGCTTGACGGCGCTGATGGATTCGATGCGGTCCAGGTGTTCACCGAACATCCTGGCGTTCTGGAAGCCGATCACCCGGGCCCGGCTCAGCTCAGGCCCGGCGGGCGCAAAGAACAACAGTGCCGGCGGCCCGAACAGCCCGTACTTGCGCATCAATGCCTTGTCGTCGGCACTGTTGGCCGTCACGTTGGCCCGCAGCAGGGTCATGCCGGCCAGCCGTTTGCGAACCGATTCGTCGGCAAAGGTCAGCGCTTCCATCTCCTTGCAGGCCACGCACCAGTCGGCATAAAAATCGAGCATCACGGGCTTGTTCGAGACCCGAACCGCGGCGTCGAGTGCCGCGAGGTTGGCCACCGTCTGGAACTTCAGCTCCGCCTGGTTCGACGCCGTCGGGCCCAGGGGTCCGCCGACACTCGCCGACAGATGTTGCAAGGGCTGCAGCAGATCGCGCCCGCCCGAGGCCATTCCCGCCAACTGAAGCGTCGCCAGCACGGCGAGCATCAAGCCCATCCCCTTGGTCACGGCGCGCCCCGGGGTGACCGATTCCGACAAGCGCTCAAACGCACCCAGGTAAACGGCGCAGGCCAACAGCAGCGCGGCAACACCCAACATCATCGCCCAGCTCGGAAGCACCGGCGACACCAGCCACAAGGCGACCGCCAACAGCATCACGCCGAAGAAATGCTTGACCCGCTCCATCCACACGCCCGTACGAGGCAGCAAGGACCCCGCCGACAAGCCCACCAGCAGCAGCGGCACGCTCATGCCCGAGGCCAGCGCGAACAGCGCCACGCCACCGAGCAGCACATCCCGGGTCTGGCTGATGTACACCAGCGCACCGGCCAGCGGTGCGGCAACACAAGGGCCGACGATCAACGCCGACAGACCTCCCATCAGAAACACGCCCGCGTGCTGGCCCCCTTGCAAACGCCCCGACCACTGAGAAAGGCGCGTCTGGATGCGCGCCGGCATTTGCAGTTCGTAGACGCCGAACATGGCCAACGACAGCCCCGCCAGCAGCAGCGCAAACGTACCCAGCACCCAGGCGTTTTGCAGCGCCGCCGCCAGCCCCTCGCCGGCCAGGCCCGCGGCCATGCCGAACGCCGTGTAGACCAGCGCCATGCCAAGCGAATAGGCCAGCGCCAGGCCAAAGCCGCGGCTGCGCGAGACGGGACCCGATTGGCCGACGATGATGGACGACAGAATCGGGATCATCGGCAATACGCAGGGTGTGAACGCCAGCAGCAAACCCGCCAGCAGGAACACGCCGGCAACCGTCAACAGGCTGCGCGATTGCAGCGCCTGCGCGAATTGGGCTGGCTCACTGGCTGCGCCGGTCGACGCAGTGGCCCCAGTGACGGCGGTGGTGGCGGCGGTCGTGGAGGTCGTGGAGGTCGCTGCCGCCACCGCGGGCAGCCCTCCTTCCTCAGGTGTCCACGCCGCGGATTGCGCTTCGGTCAACAGGCTGAGCTTGGCCATGCCGCCCGCGCCCGTTTCGACCTTGAAGGCACGCTGCATCGGCGGGTAGCACAAGCCCTTGTCGGCGCAGCCCTGGTTGCCCACGATCAGCTTGAACGGCGCGCTGGACGCTTTGGCAAGCGGAGCGACCAACGTGGCCGAGTCCCGAAAGTACTCGACCTCCTTCTGAAACGTCTCGTCGAACTTTGTCTTGCCCTTGGGAACCCGCAGTTCACCCAGCTGAACCGTGCCGGGCATCGCCTCGACGCTGAACTTGTCACCGTAAAGATAGTAGCCGGGGGCGATGTCGAAGCGAATCTCGATGCGTTCGGCATCCACCGCGCGGGCCGACAGCTTGAATGCCACCTCGGGGTCGAGAAACTCGTCGGCGGCGCGCACGATGCCGCTCGCCGCCAACAGTGCGAGCATGCCCAGCGGGATCCACAAGCGTTTCAAATCAGATGTCATTGGGGTGAATTCTATTCAAGCCCACACCACCTCGGTGGCGTGCTGGTGAATGCCCCCCCCGGCGTCCACCGCCAGGTAGTCGACGTTCTGGCTGGCCAGGAAGGCCAACGCCTCGCTGCCCTTGAGCATCGCCACCGTCGTCAACGCCCCGGCCGCCAGGCAGGCCGGGGCCACCACGCTGACAGAACGCCAAGCGCGCACCGGCCAGCCGGTGCGCGGATTCAACACATGGCAATAGCGAACGCCGTCGCGTTCGAAGTAGCGTTCGTAGTCACCGCTGGTGGCCAGTGCGCCGACGCTCAGCGCCAAGCTGGCGAGCATGCGGTGCTCGTCGCGCGGATGCTGGATGCCCAGCGACCAGGGCATGCCGCCCGGCCGCGGCCCGACCAGCCGAATATCGCCACCCAAATTGACCATGCCGTGCCGCACACCGTGCTGCTGCAGCAGCGTGGCGGCGCGGTCAGCGGCGTACTCTTTGCCGAAGCCGCCGAAGTCCAGTTCCATGCCGGCTATCGGCAACTCGATGCGGCTGTCCTTCCAACGCACCTGCTGCCAGCCCACCAGCGGCAGCAAGGCCTCGATCCGGGCCGGCTCGGGCAACCGCGCGGCGCGGAAATCCCAAGCCTTGCGCAAGCTGCCCGAGGTCGCGTCGAACAGCCCGTCGCTCATGCCGTGCAGCTTGGCGGCAAAGTCCAGCAAATGGGCCGTCTCGGCGTCGACGTCCACCGCGTGGCCATTGCCGGCCGCCGCGTTGATTCGCGACACCACGCTGGCGGCGCGGTAGCGCGAAAACTTGGATTCGATGCGCTGCACTTCGGCAATCGCCAACTTGGCCAAGGGCTCGGCTTTGCGGCGGCTCAAACCCGCGATGCGCACCTCGCAATCGCAGGCCATCGCAGAGAACTGGAAGCCGATGTCTTCAGCCGCCTTCGCCTGCGTGCCCATGTGCGCGACCTCCCGGAATCGATACGTTCCTAGAACCTGAGCCGTGCACCGAATTGCACAAAGGTCGCCCGAAACGGATCCAGCCCCTTGGAACCATTGCCGCCAAATCGCCAATCCGAGCGCTGCTCGTAGGTCTCGAGTTTGCCGTCCACGGTCCAGTCATCGGTGAGTTTGTAGTCGGCCTTCAGGCCCAGCGTGACGGCGCCGAACGCCGCCAGCCGCTGGTCGCCCGAATTCAGTCCGGCAGGGAACACCGTTGGGATCACCACCTGGCCGGCGGCGTCGAATTGCGGCTCGACATAAAACCGCGCCGCGCTCTGGCTGTAGTAGCGCAGCAGCGGGGTCAGCATCAGGCGCTCATCCATGGGCTTGGCCCACTCCAGCTGGGTTGTGTTGGCTTTGATGCCATAGCTGTCGCGGTAGTAGCGGTAGTTCGCGCGCAAGGTCGACCCATCGCCCGCGAAATGGTGGTTCCAGCGCCCGAGCAGCGCCGCTTGCTTGCGCGCTTGCGGGCGCACGTCCAGCAGCTTGTACGGGTCGCTGTAAAAACCCTCGCCGGCGCTCAGGGTCAGGTTCAACTGAACCAGGTCTGTGCTTGACAGGGCCTGGGTCAGACCGATCAACATCTCGTCGGCGCGCTTCTTCTGCTTGCCAATTTTGTTGACGCCACCCTCGACCGGCGTGATGGCATCTTCCGACGACGCCAGGCCGATGTTCCAGGTGGTGTTGTTGTCGGCGCTGGACCAGCTGCCGTTCAGCGAGATGGCATTGGACACGTAGTCGTATTCGGTCGAATGGCTCAACCCGAACGCGTAGGAGGAGCGGTCGAAGTAGCGCGTGACCTTGACATCTCCGGCCTTGCGCAGTTCCTTCATCACCGATGCGCTGGAGACGGCCGATTGCCAGCGCGGGGTCGCACCCGACAGGCTGTCCACGACCAGCGAGCCCTCCACAGACCAGTCCCGCCCCACCGGCGCCAACACGTACACCGACGGCGAATTGACCGTGATGCGCTTCAAGCCCGGTTGTGAATCCTGGTAGTACAGGTACTTGAAGGCGATTGTTCCCTTCTCGGGCGCGCCTTCGGCGTGGGCCGGCGGCAGCCAGACTCCCGGCAGCGCCAGGGCGGCCAGCACGATGGCACCGGGAGTGCCACGGGCCGGCGAGCCGACGGTGGGGTTGCGGCTGCGTGCTTTTTTTAGGCTTGCCGTTTTCATGTTTTTTCGTTCAGTTGCAGCCACAGCCACCACCGCCCACCCCATAGCCTCCCGAGGCGTTTTCCTTGCTGGAGTAAATGTGCTGCAGGAAACGTTCATCGAGTGGGTCGCCACCCAGGGTCATTTCGGGCTTGGCCAGGTTGCCCTTCTCCCAGGGCTGGGGCGGCGCAAACGCGGAGCAGCCCGCAAGGCATGCCAGGCAGGCAAGGCAAACCCGCAATGCACGTCCCTTTGTCATGAACATGTCCTTGAGGGAATCATTTCGCCAGCGCCCCGAGCGCACTCGCGAACTTCGCTTCCAGCGCCTTGCGATCGTCATCCTTGAAGCCTTGATGCACGGCCAGCACGGTGCCGTCCGGGCCGATCAAGACCGATGTGGGCATGCCTTTCACGCCGAAGCGCTTCGCGGTGTCTCCTTTGGCATCGAAGCTAAGCGCGAACTTGGCGGGCAACTGGGCCAGAAATTGATCGGCGTCGGCGCGCTTGGCGTCCAGGTTGATGCCGACGATCTGCAAACCCTGGGCGCCGTACTTGCCCTGCATCTCGTTCATCCAGGGAAAGGACTGTCGACAAGGGCCACACCAAGAAGCCCAGAAATCAACGTAGACCAGCTTGCCCTTCAGCGCGGACAGCGTTTGCGCTCCCGACCCGGCTGCCAGTTCGATGTCGGGTGCTGCCTGCCCGGCGTCGAGCGCGTGGGACATGAAGCTGGGTATCGACAAGGCCAAGGCCAGGCTGCCGGCCTTGATGGTTTGGAAGAACCGTTTGTGCATCGAAGATTTCTCCGGATTGAATCGCCCGCCAGGGGCCTACAAGGCACGCAAGGCGCGCAGAGAACGGTATGCGGATTGCCTGTTCACTGCGGAAAGCAATTGTTGCCGGTGTGCCAAGCAGCGCCATCAGGGGCAGATCGCCACCACGACGATCGTCACCGCGTGCACGTGCACATCTCCGACCGACGAAACGACGGTCACCGTGTTGCCCGCCTTCAGCTCCTGAAGTTGCGCCACGCTCAAGCTCACCGTGTGATCGTGGGTTGCCGAGCCTCTGATGCTGTAGGACTTTGCCACCATCGAGTCGAGGTCGGCGCGCAGGATGCTCAGTGCATGGCCGTGGTTGGCGGAGATCGCGCCGCCGTCGGCCCCACACACCGCCGCGGGTACCGCGGAACTGCCGCCACCGCCGCAGGCCTTGAGGAGCAGCAGCACGGAGCCTGCTGACAAGATGTCAAAGAACGCTTTGCGTGTGATGTTCATCGAGAGACTCCTTCAACAGCTGACAGATGAGGTCTACGTTGTCCCGCAGATGGGCATTCCACGGTCGGTCGAGGTCCAAGCCTTGTTACAAATAACCGCTGAGCCTTGCCTCAAAGTGGCAAGTGAACTACAGTCAAAACCGATCATTGACCGATCGGTCAATGAATTAACTCGGGTCTCGATTCATTCAGCCCTCGTCAGGATTCCACCATGGAAGATCCCGCTCCGCTTGTTTTAACGCATCAGGAAGCTTCAGTCCTGACGCTGACCTTGAACCGTCCCCAGGCGCTGAACAGCTTCAATGGCGGGATGCACGACGCATTGCTGGCCGCGTTGAAGACGGCCTCCGGCGACCCATCGGTACGCTGCGTCGTGCTCACAGGCGCTGGCCGCGGATTTTGCGCCGGCCAAGACCTGACCGACCCCGAGATCGCCCCGGACCTGACACCCGGCGCCGCGCAAAAGAACATCGGCAACCTGATCGAAGCGCGCTACAAGCCGCTGGCCATGCTGCTGGCCGATTACCCGGTGCCGGTGCTGGCGGCGGTGAACGGCGTGGCTGCCGGTGCCGGCGCCAACCTGGCCTTGACCTGCGACATCGTCATCGCCGCCCGGTCGGCGTCGTTTATCCAGGCCTTTTCGAAAATCGGTTTGATCCCGGACGTGGGCGGCACCTGGTTGTTGCCACGCCTTGTGGGGCGTGCCCACGCGATGGCCCTGGCCTTGCTCGGCGACAAGCTCCCTGCCGAACAGGCCGAACGAATCGGCTTGATCTGGCGCTGCGTGGACGACGCTGCGTTGGCCTCCGAGACGAAGGCCACCGCCGAGCGGCTGGCCGCGATGCCGGTGCGAGCACTGGCAGAAACCCGCCGGGCGATGGCCAGGGCCGACCACATGAATCTTTCCGAGGCGCTGAGCATGGAGGCCGAAGTGCAAGGTCGCATGGGGTTGAGCCGCGACTACCTCGAAGGTGTGAGCGCGTTTTTTGCCAAGCGCGCGCCGACGTTCACGGACCGTTGAGCGGCCTGCCCGGATGGAGCCCGACATTTCCGAGTCCCAAGCCCTTGCGGAGCGGGTGCGCGACGGCATGTTCGGCAAAGACGCCGCCGCACACGCTTTGGGCATGCGGGTCACCTCGATCTCGCCGGGACACGCCCGCGTGCTGATGACGGTGCGCGCCGACATGCTCAACGGCTTCGGCATCTGCCAGGGGGGCCTGATCACGACACTGGCGGACATGGCCTTCGCCTACGCCTGCAACTCGTACAACGAACTCACAGTGGCGTCCGGCTTCGATGTGGACTTGCTGGCCCCTGGCCGCCAGGGCGACCTGCTCACCGCCAGCGCCGCCGTGGTGTCGCAGGCCGGGCGTTTGGGGCTGTACGACGTGGAGGTGCGCAACCAGGCTGGCGAGCGTGTTGCCGTGTTTCGCGGGCGCTCGTACCGCGTCAAGGGCAAGACGGTCGTCGCCTGAGCGGCTGGCACCAGCACCAGCACCAGCACCCGCACCCGCACCCGCACCCGCAAGAACGGAGATCCGAGCATGCCCGTCAAGCGCCCCCAAGCCGGTGAGCTGGAGCCCATCGAAACCGCCAGCCGCGATGAGTTGCAGGCGCTGCAGCTTCAGCGCCTGCGATGGTCGTTAACGCATGCCTACGACAACGTGGCCCACTACCGTGCGGCCTTCGATCAGCGCGGTGTGCACCCGACCGACCTGAAGTCCTTGCAGGACCTGGCCAAGTTTCCGTTCACCGCCAAGCAGGACCTGCGCGCCAACTACCCGTTCGGCATGTTCGCGGTGCCGCGCGAACAGGTGGTGCGCGTGCATGCTTCATCCGGCACGACCGGCAAGCCCACCGTGGTGGGCTACACGCAGGCCGACATCGACACCTGGGCGCACCTGATGGCGCGCTCGATCCGGGCGTCCGGCGGCCGGCCCGGGGACATCGTGCACGTGGCCTACGGCTACGGCCTGTTCACCGGCGGCCTGGGCGCGCACTACGGTGCCGAGCGGCTGGGCTGCACGGTCATCCCGATGTCGGGCGGGCAGACCGAAAAGCAGGTGCAGCTCATCAACGATTTCAAGCCGCACATCATCATGGTCACGCCCAGCTACATGCAGGTGATCATCGAGGAGTTCCGGCGCCAGGGGCTGGACCCGAGGGCGATGTCGGTTCAGGTCGGCATCTTCGGCGCCGAGCCCTGGACCGAAGCCCTGCGGCGTGACCTGGAGATGAGCGCCGACATCGACGCGGTCGACATCTATGGCCTGAGTGAAGTGATGGGCCCGGGTGTTGCCAACGAGTGCATCGAGTCCAAGGACGGGCCGGTCATCTGGGAAGATCATTTCTACCCCGAGATCATCGACCCGGACACCGGCGCGGTCTTGCCCGAAGGCAGCGAGGGCGAGCTCGTGTTCACCACGCTCACCAAGCAAGCACTGCCGGTGGTGCGCTACCGAACCCGCGACCTGACCCGCCTGTTGCCGCCCACCGCGCGCAGCATGCGCCGGATGGGAAAAATCGTCGGGCGCAGCGACGACATGCTGATCATCCGCGGTGTCAACGTGTTCCCCACACAGCTCGAAGAATTGGTGCTGCAGCACGGGCAGCTGGCCGGGCAGTACCAGATCGTCGTCACGCGCGACGGCCCGCTGGACTTGATGGAGCTGCGCTGCGAATTGCTGTCCACCGCCGCAAGCGCGGTTGCGGAGCAATGTGCCGCATCGTTGCAACACCGCATCAAGTCATTGATCGGCGTCAGCGTGCAAGTGCATGTGGGCGCGCCGGATTCGATCGAGCGCACGCTGGTCGGCAAGGCGCGGCGTGTGATCGACAAGCGGCCCAAGTCTTAGGAGAGAACAAGCCATGTACACCCAAGCGATGGATCTGATGGCCCAGGAGGCCAAGCCGGCGCAGCCTTTGCGCAGCGCTGAAGAGATGTCCCGTGAAGCGGCGTTCGAAGCCCGCATCGAAGCGGGAGAGTTCATCGAGGCGAAGGACTGGATGCCCGAGCACTACCGCAAGACGCTGGTGCGCCAGATCAGCCAGCACGCGCACTCCGAGATCGTCGGCATGCTCCCCGAAGGCCACTGGATCAGCCGCGCGCCGACCCTCAAACGCAAAGCCATCCTGCTCGCCAAGGTGCAAGACGAAGCCGGCCATGGCCTGTACCTTTACGCCGCCGCGGAGACGCTGGGCGTGTCGCGCGACGGGTTGATCGATGCGCTCCATGCCGGCCGCGCCAAGTACAGCTCGATCTTCAACTACCCCACGCTGAGCTGGGCCGACGTGGGCGTGATCGGTTGGCTGGTCGACGGTGCGGCCATCATGAACCAGGTGCCGCTGTGCCGCTGTTCGTACGGCCCTTACGCACGTGCAATGGTGCGGGTGTGCAAGGAAGAGTCGTTCCACCAGCGCCAGGGTTTCGAGTCTCTTCTGACGATGATGACGCGCGGAACGCAGCAGCAGCACGACATGGTTCAGGATGCCGTGAACCGCTGGTGGTGGCCGTCGCTGATGATGTTCGGGCCGCCCGATGCCGAGTCCACCCACAGCACCCAGTCGATGCGCTGGGGCATCAAGCGCAACGCCAACGACGAGTTGCGGCAGAAGTTCGTCGACGCCTGCGTGGAGCAGGCCAGGCTGCTGGGCGTGGGCCTTCCCGACCCGGGGCTGAAATGGAACGAAGCGCGCGGCCAACACGACTTCGGCGCGATCGACTGGACCGAGTTCTGGAACGTGGTCAACGGCCACGGCCCGTGCAACAAAGAGCGCCTCGCGGCGCGCGTGAAGGCCTGGGACGACGGGGCCTGGGTGCGCGAGGCCGCGCTGGCGCATGCGGCCAAGCGGGCGCGCAACACCGTCCACTCGGAGGAACTTCAATCATGAGTGCCGAATGGCCTCTGTGGGAAGTCTTCATCCGCAGCAAGAGCGGCCTGGACCACAAACATTGCGGCAGCCTGCATGCCAGCGATTCCAACATGGCGATTCAGTTGGCGCGCGACGTCTACACGCGCCGCCAGGAAGGCACCAGCGTGTGGGTGGTGCGCTCGGACCAGATCGTCGCCAGCGACCCCGACACCAAAGACATGTACTTCGAGCCGGCCGAAGACAAGGTGTACCGCCACCCGACCTTCTACAAACTGCCCGCCGACCTGGACCACATGTGAAGTCCATGAATATCCTTGTGCCGGTCAAACGTGAAATGCAAGCCAACGCGCATGCGGTGGACTATGTGCTGCGCATTGCCGACTCCTGCCTGATCCACGGCCAACGCCTTGCCGAATGGTGCGGCCATGCGCCGGTGCTCGAAGAAGACATTGCGCTGACCAACATCGCGCTCGACCACATCGGCCAGGCCCGCATGAGCTTGAGCCTGGCGGGGCACATCGAGGGCCTGGGCCGGGATGAAGACGCGCTCGCCTTCCTGCGCATGGAGCGCGACTACCGCAACGTGACGATGCTGGAGCTGCCCAACGGCGACTTCGCACGCACGCTGCTGCGCTGCTTTTTGTGGTCCGGCTTCATGGAGCAGCTGTGGGCCGGGCTGGTTGATTCGAGCGACCACCAGCTCGCCGCCATCGCCGCGAAAAGCCTGAAGGAAACCCGCTACCACCAGCGCCACAGCGCCGATTGGGTGGTGCGCCTGGGCGATGGCACCGGCGAATCGCAGCGCCGCATGAACCAGGCGCTGCGCGACTTGTGGCCCTACACGGCCGAGTGGTTCGCGCCGGACGAGGTCGATGCCCAGGCGATCGCGAGCGGCGTGGGGCCGTCATGGCACAGCTTGCGGCCGGCGTGGCTGGACAGGGTGTTGCCCGTGCTGGACGAGGCCCGCCTGGTTGCACCGCCAGACAGCGCTTTTCTATCGACCGGTAAACGCGGCGGTCACAGCGAGCACATGGGGTTTTTGCTGGCCGAAATGCAGTCGCTTCCGCGCTCGTTCCCGGGGGCGGTGTGGTGAACGGCCAGCTCGCACCAAAGATGACCACGGCACAAGTCTGGGCCACGCTCGCGCAGGTGCTGGACCCGGAGGTGCCGGTGTTGTCGGTGGTCGAGCTGGGCATCGTGCGCGACGTGACGGTGCTGGGGCGCGCGGTCAGCGTGACCGTGACACCGACCTACTCGGGCTGCCCGGCCACCGACGTGATCCGCGACGACATCGTTGCCGCCCTCACAGCAGCCGGCGCCGACCACGTGCAGGTGCGGATGCAGCTCGCGCCCGCCTGGACCACCGATTGGATCGCACCCGAAGCGGCCGAGAAGCTGCGCCGCTATGGCATTGCACCGCCGCATGTGTCTGGCACGCCGCTGGCGGCACAGCCGCTGCGCTTTCACCCGCGCGATTTGCACTGCCCGCGCTGCAACAGCCCACGCACCGAACAACTCAGTGCCTTCGGCTCGACGGCTTGCAAGGCGCTTTTCCGCTGCCTGGCCTGCCGCGAGCCGTTCGAATATTTCAAGCCGATCTGATGAGTTTTTCATTTCACCCGCTGCGCGTGGCCAGCGTGCACACCGACGCCGACGCGCTGGTGATCGGCTTCGAGGTGCCCGCCGCCTTGCGCGCGACGTTCGCCTTCACCCAAGGGCAGTACCTGACGCTTCGCGCTATCGTCGACGGCGTTGACCTGCGCCGCTCTTATTCAATCTGCAGTGGGCTGGACGACGGTGACTTGCGCGTCGGGATTCGCCTGCTTCCCGGCGGCGCCTTCTCTGGCTGGGCAGTGAAGGCACTGCGCGTGGGTCAGACGCTCGATGTGCTGCCGCCGCAGGGACGCTTCTTCGTACCCATCGATCCGTCAGCCGGGCGCCAGGTGTTGTTCATCGCCGCGGGGAGCGGCATCACCCCCATGTTGTCGCTGATCAAAACGATGCTGGTACGCGAACCGCGAAGCAGCTTCACGCTGATCTACGGCAACCGGCGCCTGGCCACCACGATGTTCCGCGAGGAACTCGACGATCTGAAGAACCGCCACCTCGCGCGATTCAGCATTCACCATGTGTTCTCGCGCGAGAGCCAGGACGCGCCGCTGTTCAATGGCCGGCTCGACACGCAGCGCATCTCCGCCTTCCTGCGCGCGCCGGTGCCTGCCCACACGGTGGACGAAGCCTTCGTCTGCGGACCGGCCGGCATGATCGACGACGCGCTCACTGCCCTCGGCGAGGCCGGCATGGACCCGCAACGCATTCACGTCGAACGCTTCGGCGATGTGCACGCGGCCACCGCGCACCATGTCGAAGCCGGCGACGCCGACCAAGCGCAAGTCACGCTGGTGATTGACGGGCTGGGCCGCCAGATCGAGTTCCGCCTCAGCGACCCGTCCATCCTGGACGCCGCGCGGCGCAGCGGCCTGGACGTGCCTTACGCCTGCAAGGCCGGCGTGTGCTCCACCTGCAAGGGCAAGCTGCTCGAAGGCGAGGTGCGCATGGACCGCAACTTTGCCCTCACCCCGGCCGAGCTGGCGCAGGGCTTCGTACTGTGCTGCCAGTCGCACCCGCTGACCAGCAAGGTCGTCATCACGCTGGACCAGCGCTGATGGCCCGCGCGCGTTCGGCCCATTTCGATGGCAACCGCGAAACCATTCTTCGCGCCGCCGCCGCGCTGTTCGCGCGCCAGGGCTTTCCGGGCACGTCGATGAGCGATCTGGCGCGCGCCTGCGGCATCTCCAAGCCGCTGCTGTACCACTATGTCGACGACAAATACCAGTTGCTGCTGGAGATCACCGAAGGGCACGTCAGCCGGCTCGAAGCCTTGGTGGCCGAGGTGGGTGCGTTGAAACTGGACCCGCAGGATTCGCTGCGCCAGTTGATTGCGCGCTTCGTCCAGGAATACGCCCTCGCCCGCCACGACCATGGCGTGCTGACGCAGGATGTCAAGTTCCTCAGTGCCGCGGACCGCGAGCGGGTGCTGGGCATCGAGCGGCAGGTTGTGAATGCGTTCGCGCTGGCCATCACCCGGGCTCGCCCAGGCCTGCGGGGCAGCGCGTTGGACAAGCCGCTGACCATGCTGCTGTTCGGCATGATCAACTGGATGTTCACCTGGCTGCGCCCGGACGGGCGTCTCAGCCATGAGCAGATGGCGCCCATCGTGGCCGATCTGTTCCTCGGGGGTCTGGGGGCCGTGCAGGCGCCCTGATGCAGCAATTCGACGCGGTCGTCATCGGAGCCGGGGCGGCCGGTCTTCATTGCGCCGCCATGGCCGGCCAGCTGGGACTGAAGCTGCTGTTGATCGACCACGCTTCGAGCGTGGCCGAGAAAATTCGCATCTCGGGCGGCGGGCGCTGCAACTTCACCAACCGCGACACCAGCCCGGCGAATTTCCTGTCAGCCAATCCCGATTTCTGCCGCTCCGCGCTGGCGCGCTACACGCCGCAAGACTTCATCGCGCTGGTGCAGCGGCACGAAATTGGCTGGCACGAAAAGCACAAGGGTCAGTTGTTCTGCGACGGCTCCAGCGATCACATCATTGCCATGCTGCTGCGCGAATGCGAACAAGGGCAAGTGATTCGCTGGCAACCGTGCGCTGTGCGCGAGGTGCGGCTGGCGTCGGCGTTCGAGCTCGACACCGACCGCGGGCCGGTGCGCGCCAGGTGCGTTGTCGTCGCCACCGGCGGGCTGTCGATCCCCAAGATTGGCGCCAGCGATTTTGGCTACCGGCTCGCACGCCAATTCGGCCACCGCGTCATCGAGACCCGCCCTGCCTTGGTGCCTCTCACCTTCGAACCACAAAGCTGGGCACCGTTTGTGGCGCTCGCTGGCCTGTCGATGCAGGCCCGGGTCGAAACCGGCAGCGGCAAGACGGCTGGAGACTTTCTCGAAGACCTGCTGTTCACCCACCGCGGTATGAGCGGCCCGGCCATTTTGCAGATCTCCAGCTTCTGGCGACCCGGCAACCCGCTGCGCATCGACCTGATGCCAGGCCTGGATTTGGAGACCGTGCTGGGCACGGCCAAGCGCCATTCGCGGCGCAAGCTGGGCAACGAACTGGCCGAGCTGATGCCGCGGCGCCTGGCCGATACCTGGCTGGCCACGCAGCCCGATCTCGCGGATCGGCCGATGACGGAACAGCGCGACCGCGACCTGTCGACCCTGGCCCGGCAGCTCCACCACTGGGCGCTGGTGCCCAGCGGCACCGAGGGTTACCGCAAGGCCGAAGTCACCGCCGGCGGCGTGGACACGCACGAGCTCAGCTCCCAAACACTGCAGAGCCGCCGCGTCCCTGGCTTGTACTTCATCGGCGAGGTGGTCGACGTGACCGGCTGGCTCGGCGGCTACAACTTCCAATGGGCCTGGGCCAGCGCCGCCGCCTGTGCGCAGGCCCTGTCGGCGCGCATCCGCTCATCGGCGCCGCCCGGCACCCTCTGATGCCCGCCGTCAAGCGATATTGCGCGGCCTTTCGGGCCGGCATATAATTCCACCCTTTGCTGGCCATAGGACCCCACTCTTAAATGACTACGATTCGCGTCAAAGAAAACGAGCCGTTCGATGTGGCATTGCGCCGCTTCAAGCGCACCATCGAAAAACTCGGGCTTCTGACCGATCTGCGTGCCAGAGAGTTCTACGAAAAGCCCACCGCCGAACGCAAGCGCAAGAAGGCTGCGGCTGTGAAGCGCCATTTCAAACGCGTGCGCAGCATGCAGCTGCCGAAGAAACTGTTCTGAGTCGATTGATCTGAATCGTCGGGGTTCGCACCCTGGGAGCCCGCAACTCGCGGGCTTCGTTGTTTCAGCCGCCCCATTTCATGCCCAGCCTTTCTCGCGCCAAGACCACCATGAGCCTCAAGGACCAGATCACCGAAGACATGAAAACGGCCATGCGAGCCAAGGATGCGGCACGCCTGCTGACGATCCGCGGCCTGCTGGCCGCGTGCAAGCAGCGCGAGGTCGATGAGCGCATCGTGCTCGACGACGTGGCGGTTATTGCAATCATCGACAAGCTCGTCAAGCAGCGCAAGGATTCCATCACCCAGTTCACCGCCGGCAACCGGCCCGACCTGGCCGACAAGGAAGCCGCCGAACTGCTGATACTCGAAAGCTACCTGCCGCAACGCCTGAACGCCGATGAAGTAGCGGTCGCGGTCAGCGCCATCGTCGCGGAACTCGGCGCCAAAGGGCCGGGCGACATGGGCAAGGTGATGGGCGCAGTCAAGGCGCGGCTGGCCGGCAAGGCCGACATGGCGCTGGTGTCGGCCGCTGTCAAGCGCGCGCTCGGGCAATGACTGTCAACCTTCGGAATCCCACGATGAACGCTCCCTACACCCGTCAGCTCAGTGCCGATCTGTCAGTCGCGCCGCAACTCGATCCCGCCGCGATGGCCTGGGCCGCGCAGGCCGGGTTCAAGAGCGTGATCAACAACCGGCCCGATTTCGAAGCCGGCCCGGATCAGCCCAGCAACGCGTCGATCGAGGCAGCCGCCAAGGCGGTCGGGTTGGCCTACGCATTCCTGCCCGTGGACCCCACCGTCTTGACGGCAGGCGAAGTGGCGCGGTTCGCTGAGCTGTTGGCCAGCCTGCCCAAACCGATTCTGGCGTTCTGCCGTTCGGGTACGCGGTCGGGCAAGCTCTTTCACGCGGCCGTGGGCGCTTGAGCGGGTCAGGCCGGAACGTTGTTCGTTTCGCGTCTCGTCATCCGCGTCTCGTCACCCGATAGGGAAATGTCCCCTGACGGGAACCCATCGCGCCCTCTTACACTGCGCCGTGGCCTTGTTCCTGGTTGACTTGTCTGCTTGCGTCGGTGGGTGACCACGGGTCATCGCAGGCACCTAAGAGAATCCGGTTCGATGAGCCGCTCAGCAGCGTTTAGCTCCCTCACTCCCGACACACGAAAGCGCCTTGCATGAATGCTTTGCTTTCCTTGTCCCGGCTCATCGACGCGATCACCGACAAGTTCGGCGACATCGCGAAGTGGGCGGTCTTGGCGTCTTGCTTCATCAGTGCTGCGAATGCGATCGTTCGCTATGTGGCCAACTACAGCTCGAACGCGTACCTGGAAATCCAGTGGTACATGTTTGCGGCCTGCGTGATGCTCGGCGCGGCGCAGGTGCTGCGGGTCAACGAGCATGTAAGGGTCGATGTGATCTACGGCCTTTTCTCAGGCCGGACTCAGGCGTTGATCGACCTCTTCGGCCTGTTGCTGTTCCTGATGCCCGTGATGGTGGTGATGATCTATTACTCGTTGCCGATGTTCCTGTCGATGTACCAAACGGGCGAAATGTCCAGCAACGCCAGCGGCCTGATTCGTTGGCCCGCGATGCTGATGCTGCCGCTGGGCTTTACGCTCTTGCTGGCTCAGGGCCTGTCCGAAATCATCAAACGCGTGGCCTGGTTGGCACACAAGTACGACGCCGACTTCCACTACGAGAGACCGCTGCAATGAGCATGGAGACGTTTGCCCCGCTGATGTTTGCGGGGCTCATCTTTGTACTGATGATCGGCTTCCCGGTGGCGTTTTCGTTGTCGGCGCTGGGGTTGGGCTGCGGCTTCTTTGCTGTCTACATGGGCTGGTTCCCGGCATCGTTCATGACGGCCCTGCCCTTGAACGTGTTCGGCATTCTCTCGAACGACCTTCTGCTGGCCATCCCGTTCTTCACGCTGATGGGC
Organism: Methylibium sp.; assembly: GCA_031378125.1. GTDB lineage: Bacteria > Pseudomonadota > Gammaproteobacteria > Burkholderiales > Burkholderiaceae_C > LGRD01. The sequence goes on from JANNDW010000285.1 coordinate 60,513, forward strand.
ACGATGCTCGAAAAATGCGGCCTGGCCGAGGACATGCTCGACTCCATGGGCCAGCTCTTCGGCCCGGTCCGGGGCGGCCTCGGTTACTCGGTCATCATCGTCGGCTTCATCCTCGGCGCGATCACCGGAACGGTTGCGGGGCAGGTCATCGCAATGGCGATGATTTCGCTGCCGGTGATGATGCGCTGGGGCTACAACATGCGCTATGCCACCGGTGTGCTGGCGGCCTCGGGCACGATCACCCAACTGGTGCCTCCGTCGTTGGTTCTCATCGTGCTCGCCGACCAGTTGGGAAAGCCGGTGGGCGACATGTACAAGGGTGCCTGGGGCCCATCGATCATTCAGGTGCTTTTGTTCGCGCTGTACACCTTCATGTTGTCGCGCCTGCGGCCGGAGCATGTGCCCGGTGTGCCAAAGTCGGCTCGAACGCTGCAGGGCTGGTCGCTCTGGTCCAAGTGCCTGCGCGGCATCATCCCGTCGGCAGTTCTTATCTTCACGGTGCTCGGCAGCATGGGCGGGCTGCCGGGCCTGAACACCGCGATTGCAACCCCGACGGAAGCCGGCGCCATGGGTGCGGTCGGTGCGTTCATTCTGGCCGCGATGCACAAGCGCCTAAACTGGGTCTTGATCAAGGAGGCCATGCTCAGCACCATGCGCCTCACCGCCATGGTGGTGTTCATTCTGATCGGCTCGCGCGTGTTCTCGTTGGTGTTCCAGGGGGTCGACGGTGGCAAGTGGATCGAGCACATGCTGTCCGGCCTGCCGGGGGGCCAACTGGGCTTCCTGATTGCCGTCAATATCTTCATCTTCTTCCTGGCGTTCTTCCTCGACTTCTTCGAGATCGCGTTCATCATCATCCCGTTTCTTGCGCCTGTCGCGGACAAGCTCGGCATCGACATGATCTGGTTCGGCGTGATGATCTGCGTGAATATGCAAACCAGCTTCATGCACCCGCCGTTCGGCTTCGCGCTGTTCTACCTGCGCGGAATTTCCGATACGCTGTTCAAGAACAAAGCGCTGCCGCGCAAGGTCGAGTCCAAGGACATCTACCTTGGCGCCATTCCCTGGGTGGCGATGCAACTTATCCTGGTGGCGATCGTGATCTTCGTTCCGGAGACAGTGACCGTGTTTCTCGACAAGGAAAAGGTGCTGGACATCAACAAGGCCGGCGAAGCGATTGAGCGGATGGGGGGTGGCCGAACGAAAGCGCCGGTCCCTGCGGTCGACCCGGCGCAAGGCTTGTCGCCCGCTGATGCGGCGTCCGCTGCAAGCGGTTCAAGCTCCTCAACGGACGCTGAAGACCCGATGGAAGCGATCAAGCGGGCGCTCGAGCAGGACAAGTCGAAAAAGTAGGCTCACCGTTGTTGGCGACCCCCCACCGGGTCACAAGAAAAAAGGGGCTGCGGCAATGCCGAAGCCCCTTTTCTTGTTCAAGTTCTCATTCAAGTCCGCATTGCCCTCCGCACGCTCCACCCCGGTGGAGTGGCGCCGTGACTACAGCTTGGCACTCTGCATGTAGTCGTCGAAGCCGGCCTCAGTGAAGCGGAACCACAGGTTCGCGTCGCGTCGGAAAGCAGAGAAATCTTCGTAGACTTTCTTCCAGGCCGGGTTGCTGGCCGAGAGTTCGGCGTACAGCGCCATCGACTCCTTGAAGGCACCATCCATCACGTCCTTCGGGAAACGGAACAGCTTGGTACCGCCCGCCACGAGCCTTTTCAGCGCGGCAGAATTCCTGCCGTCGTACTTGGCCTGCATGTCGGTGTGTGCGAAAGCGGCCGCGGCTTCGATGATCGCCTTGTACTCGCCCGAAAGCGCCTCATACGCCTTGATGTTGACGTGCAGGTCCAGTTGGGGGCCGCCTTCCCAATAGCCAGGGTAGGCGTAGTACTGGGCGATCTTCTGGAAGCCGAGTTTTTCGTCGTCGTAGGGGCCGACCCACTCGGCGGCATCGATGGTCCCCTTTTCCAGCGCGGTGTAGATCTCCCCGCCGGGAATGTTTGCCGCCACGCCGCCGATTCGCTCGAACACCTTGCCGCTGAAGCCGCCGGTGCGGAACTTGACGCCCTTGAGGTCGGCCAATGACTTGATTTCCTTGCGCCACCAGCCACCCATCTGCGCGCCCGTGTTGCCCATCGGGAAGCTGATGATGTTGAAGTTGCGATAGAACTCGCGCATCAGCTTGAGGCCGTTGCCTTCGTACATCCAGGCCGTCATCTGGCGGCTGTTCAAGCCAAACGGAATCGCGCAGCCGAGCGCAAAGGTCGGGTCCTTGCCGAAGTAATAGTAGGGGGCGGTGTTGGCGCACTCAACCGTCGCGTTTTGGACCGCGTCGACGGTGCCGAACGCAGGCACTATTTCGCCGGCGGCGTGGGTGGAAATAACGAACTTCCCGCCGGTCATGTCGCTGACATGCTTGGCGAAAACATCCGCGACGCCGAACAGCGTATCCAGCGACTTCGGAAAGCTCGATGTCAGACGCCAGCGAAGACTGGCCTGCGCGTGCACGATGGCCGGCGCGGCGCCGGCGGCCAACACACCGGCAAGACCGGTTTGTCGAATGAAGGAACGACGTTCCATTGAAGACTCCTTAGGTGAAGCGAACAGACTCAGGCCGATCGGATTTTAGGTTTGCGCATCGCCCGGTTTCCCAGGGATTTACCCCTGCGAAAACAGCGCAGTTCAAGCCCCGCCGAGATGCATCAAAGCCCGGCGATCTTCATGCGCTCGATCAACACCGAGCCGATGGTCTTGGAGCCCATCGTGTAGACGTCGGCGCCGACCGCCGCGATGGACTTGAACATGTCGCGCAAATTGCCGGCGATGGTGATCTCGTGCACCGGGTACTGGATGCGGCCGTTCTCGACCCAGAAGCCGGCCGCACCGCGTGAATAGTCGCCGGTCACGTAGTTCACGCCCTGCCCCATCAGCTCGATCACAAAAAGCCCGCGTCCCAGCTTGCGCAGCATGGCATCGAGGTCGTCGGCCGGATCGGTGAGTCGGCTTGTGAGCGTGAGGTTTTGCGAGCCCCCCGCGTGCCCTGTGGTTCGCATGCCCAACTTGCGCGCCGAGTAGGTGGACAGGAAGTAACCCTGCACCACGCCGCCGCGCACCACGTCGCGTGCGCGGGTCATCACGCCTTCGTCGTCGAAAGGCGAACTGCCCTTGCCCTTCAGGACATGCGGGTCCTCGCCGATGGCGATGTGTTCGGGCAAGACCTGCCGGCCCAGGCTGTCGAGCAGAAAACTCGACTTGCGATACAGCGCGCCTCCGCTGGTGGCCTGCACGTAAGCCCCCAGCAGGCCGGAGGCCAGCGTGGCCTCGAACAGCACCGGCACTTCACGGGTGGTGAGCTTGCGCGAGTTGAGGCGCGAGAGCGCTCGCTCGGCAGCGTAGCGGCCCACTGCTTCGGGCGCCGCCAGCTCCCGCGGCGCGCGCATCGAGGTGTACCAGTGGTCGCGCTGCATCTGGTCGCCACCCCGGCCGGGCACCGAGGCAATCGGAGCCACCGACAGCGAATGGCGCGAGCTCGCGTAGCCGCCGCGAAAACCGCGGCTGTTGCCCGCGAAAAAGTGCGATTGCTGCGCAGATACGCCCGCGCCTTCGGAGTTGGTGATGCGACTGTCCACCGCCAGCGCCGCCGACTCGCAGCGCAGCGCCAATTGCAGCGCACGCTCGGCGTCGATGTCCCAGGGATGGAACAGGTCGAGATCACGCAACGCGGCCTGGCCCAGCGCCATGTCGTCCTGATCGGGCAAGCCTGCGGCCGGGTCCTCGGCGGTGAAGCGGGCGATGTCGTGCGCGGCGCGCACGGTCTGTTCGAGTGCGGCGCGCGAAAAGTCCGAGGTGCTGGCGTTGCCACGCCGCTGCCCGATGTACACCGTCACGCCGATCGACTTGTCGCGGTTGCGCTCGACGTTTTCGACTTCGCCCTTGCGAACCGACACCGACAAGCCGACACCTTCGGACACTTCCGCCGCGGCGTCGCTGGCCCCGATGGCCCGGGCGAAGGCGAGCACGTCCTCGACCGATTGCTGAAACTGCTCGCGCGCGAAGGCGAAGCCTTGGGGCGGTTGCGATGCGGGCTGGGGTGTGGGAGTCATGCGGGAATGGGGCGGCAAGGTTGGTGGCGGGACGCCGCGCCGCCAGAAGGCGGGGCCGCGCGGCTATCATAACGAGCCGCTGCCTGGCCCCTCCTCACTCCCGCCCGCCACCGCTCCATGACTGCTGTGATGACCACCGATACCGAGCAAGCCCCTGCCGGCAACGCGCTCTACGGGCGGCCGAGCAAGACCCGGCTCAAGCAGGATTCGCATGAGCTTCAAGAGCTGGGCGTTGCCCTGGTCGAGCTACCCGAAAGCCGCCTCGATGGCCTGCGGATTTCGGAGCCACTGCTCGACGCCGTGCGCGAGTACAAGCGCACGCGCAGCTTTGAGGGCCGGCGGCGCCAGATGCAATACATCGGCAAGCTGATGCGCCGCGTTGACACGGAGCCGATCCGCCAGGCCGTCACCGACATGCAGCTCGGCCGGGCGAAGGATTCGCTCGCGCTGCACCAGGCCGAGCGCTGGCGCGCCGAACTGATCGAGACCGACGCGGCCCTGACGCGCTGGACCGTTGAGCACCCGCGCACCGATGTGCAGCAGTTGCGCAGCCTGGTTCGAAGCGCGCGCAAGGATGCGAAGGGGGTGCCGGAAAAGCGCAGCGGGCGGGCCTATCGAGAGTTGTTCCAGTTCATCAGGAATGCCAGCCAAGATGAGTGAATTCGAGCCGGTGGTCATCGGCCTGGTCTCGGTCAGCGACCGCGCCTCGGCCGGTGTTTACACAGACCAGGGCATACCGGCTCTGCAGGCATGGCTGGGCCGCGTCGTGCGCAACCCCGTCAGCTGGGAAACGCGCTTGGTTCCGGATGTCGAAGCGACCATCAGCAACACCTTGCGCGACCTGGTCGATCGGGCGCACTGTGATCTGGTGCTGACCACCGGCGGCACCGGCCCGGCATTGCGCGACGTGACGCCAGAGGCCACACTGACCGTGGCCACCAAGGTCCTGCCGGGCTTCGGCGAACAAATGCGCCAGATCAGCCTGCGATTTGTGCCGACGGCCATTCTGTCGCGCCAGGTGGCCGTGGTTCGCGACAAGGCCTTGATCATCAACCTGCCGGGCCAGCCCAAGGCAATTGCCGAGACCCTGGAGGGCCTGCCTGAAGCGCGTCCGCCGGTGCCGGGCATCTTCGCCGCGGTGCCGTACTGTGTCGACCTGATCGGCGGCCCGTACATCGAAACCGACGAGAACCTGTGCAAGGCATTTCGGCCGAAGTCGGCGCTGCGCACGCCGGCCGCCTGAGCCTTGTGGAACGCGCCCCTTCGGTCGAGGTGATTCACAGGCGGCGCTGGATGCAGCGCCTGGGTGCCTGGGTGGCGCTGGCCAGCTTGCACGTCTTCACACTGGCTGCCGAGCCCACGCTTGTGTTCACCGTCACGGTGGGAGACACGCTGATCGGCCTTTCCGAACGGGTGCTGGTGGCGCCAGACGCATGGCGAGAGGTCGCTGCGCTGAACCGGCTGGCCCGCCCGAACCGGCTGCGTCCAGGCCAGGCGCTGCAGATTCCATTGCGACTGATGCGCTGGACGCCCGCCAACGCCACGCTGGTCAGCGTCAGCGGCGAAGTTTTGGTCGACGGCCGCGCCGGTGTGGCGCAGAGCACGATGACCGAAGGCCAGACCATCGAGACAGGCCCGGCGGGATCGGCCGTCGTCGAATTGGCCGACCAGTCACGCATCAAACTGGCCCCTTCAAGCCTGGTCGAGGTGCTGGCCAGCCGGCGCCACCCCACATCGAACGCCGCCGACAGTGCCAGCAGCCCGTCCACCGGGCTTTTTTCAGGGGCGTTGCGGCTGCTGCGCGGCTCGGTCGAGGTGTTTGCCACCCAGGTCTTGCGCGCCAAACCGCTCGAGGTGAGCACACCGACCGCGGTGGTCGGCGTGCGCGGCACGCAGTACCGGGTCAACTTCGACGAAGCGGCCAACCGCAGCACCCGGGCCGGTGTGATCGAGGGCGCGGTTCGCTTTGATCTGGCCAAGGCCGCCGCCAGCGGGGCCGCGGTGGCTGCCGGCTTTGGCGCCGCGATCGACGCCACGGCAAGCGCTCCTTCGGTGGTCAAGCTGTTGCCGGCACCCGACCTGGCCTCCGTGCCCGAGCGCTTCGATCGACCGCTGGTTCGATTTGCTTTGGCAAGCGAATCGCAGCCCGTGCGGATTCAAGTGGCGGCGGACAGCGCATTCGACAAAATCGTTCTGGACCAACGCGTTGCGCCGGGTACCGAAGTGCGGCTGGCAGGCCTGGACGATGCGCAGTGGTACCTGCGCGCGCGCCGCCTCGATGGGCTGGGCATCGAGGGGTATGACGCGGTGCGCCCGTTTGTTCTCAAGGCCAGGCCCGAACCGCCGGCCGCGACACAGCCGCGCCGCGCTTCCAAGCAGACCGTGGGCGCGGTCGAATTTGCCTGGGCCCAAAACCTTGAAGCCAGCAGCCAACGATTGCAGGTCGCGCGCGATGCGGCCTTTGGCGACATGGTGGCGGACCGCAATGCCGTGCCCGGCACATCGGTGCGCATCGAGCTCCTTTCACCGGGCGCGTACTTCTGGCGCCTGGCCAGCATTCGAGCCGGAGACGCAGGGCCGTTTGGCGACCCGCTGAGCTTCGAGCTGCGCGCCACACCCGAGCCGCCCAAGGGCGGGATGGCCTCCGACGGCGCATCTTTGGCGTTCAGCTGGACCGGCAGGCCGCAGGACCGCCAGCAGGTGGAGCTGGCGCGCGATGCCAACTTTCAGACCCTGGTCGCCAGTGCGGAACTGACATCGACCGAGTGGGTTCTGCCACGGCCCGAGCGCGGGGGCGACTACTTCTTCCGCTACCGCAGCGTCGAGCCCGATGGCTTTGTCAGCGCCAACAGCGCGACCTTGAAGACCGAAGTCCCGAAAGACTGGCGCCCCCTGTGGCTGCTGTTGCCATTCCTGTTCGGGCTGTAGACGCGCCGCACCGCGTCATTTGACGAGTTGGTTGAGCCTCGCGGCATCGAACTGCTCGCTGGTTTGCGCGTCTTGAGGAACGCAGTCGCCGGAAGGCAGTTCGCGCGAGCGCGCCGACAGCTTTTCGATCGCCTGCCAGAGCAAGGTGATCTGGTGTTCGTGGCCCGAGGCGTTGTCGATCAGGCCCTTCATCGCCAGCGCCACCGGGTCGTCGCCCTGGGTGATGCCGTAGGCCGAGAAGCCCATCTTTTCGGCGGCCGCTTCACGCTGCGCATCAACTTTGGCGTGCAAGATGCGCGCGGGGTTGCCCACGGCCGTGGCTCCGGGCGGAACCTCCTTGAGCACCACGGCGCTGGCGCCGACCCGCGCACCGTCGCCCACGGTAAAGCCGCCCAGCACCTGCGAATTGGCGCTGACGATCACGCCGCGGCCCAAGGTCGGGTGGCGTTTGGCCCCTTTTGTGAGCGAGGTGCCACCCAGCGTGGCACCCTGGTAGATAGTGCAATCGTCGCCGATCTCGGCGGTGGCCCCCACCACCACGCCCATGCCATGGTCGATGAAAACACGCCGCCCGATCTTGGCGCCCGGGTGAATTTCGATGCCCGACAGGAACCTTGCCAGGTGCGAAATGAAACGCCCCAGCCAATAGAACTCGTGGGTCCAGAACCAATGGGCACGCCGGTGCAGCACCAGCGCATGCAGGCCCGGATAGCAGGTCAGCACCTCCCAGGTGGAACGCGCCGCGGGGTCGCGCTCAAGAATGCAGGCAATGTCTTCTCGAAGGTGCTGGAACATGGTGACCGCCTCCAACCATCTGGGCCTGCCAGTGTAGCGACGCGGCGGTGTCCGCGTGGGCGCGAGGGCGGCCCGGGTTTGGCGTCTCTCCGCACCCTGCGCTCAAAAACGTGCGGGGACGACGTCACCTTGCTTCGGTACAGTAGCGCCCAGCGAGAAGCTGATTAATCAAGCGTCGGCAAAGCGGCCCGGCGCGGCGGCAGCCCATCCTTCGGTCCCAGACTCACAGCCGCGAAAGACACGCCTCGTGTTCGAAGAGTCCACCGCCACCACCTTCCTGTTTTCAGACATCGAGGGCAGCACCCGCCTGTGGGAGCAAAGCCCCGAGCGCATGCAGCAGGCGTTGGCGCAGCACGACGCAATTGCCCAGGCGGCCGTGATCGAGCATCACGGCCGGGTGGTGAAGACCACCGGCGATGGCATCCACGCCGCCTTCGAGAATGCGCTCGACGCGCTGCGCGCCGCGCTGCAAATGCAACTGGCGCTCGCCCGCCCCGATGCGACCCAAGGGCTGGCCTTGAGCGTGCGCTGCGGCCTGCACGCGGGCGCCCATCAGCGCCGCGACAACGATTTCTACGGCACCGAGGTCAACCGTGCCGCGCGTGTGATGAGCGTCGCCCACGGCGGCCAGACGCTGCTGTCCAAGGCCGTGGCCGACCGCGTGATGGGCGATCTGCCGGGCGGCGTGACGCTGCGCGACCTGGGCCGCGTGCGCCTGCGAGACCTGACCAGCCCGGAACACGTCTACCAGTTGCTTCACCCGCAACTCAGGGCCGACTTCCCGCCGCTGCGATCGCTGGAAGCCACGCCGAACAACCTGGCCCAGCAGCTCAACTCCTTCGTCGGCCGCGAGCGCGAGGCCGCTGAAGTCAAGGCGATGCTGACATCGAACCGGCTGGTCACGCTGCTGGGCATGGGCGGCATCGGCAAGTCGCGCCTGTCGGTGCAACTCGGCGCCGAGGTGATGGAAGATTATTCCGACGGCGTATGGCTGATCGAGCTGGCGCCGCTGTCGGACCCGCAACTGGTGGCGCAGGCGGTGGCCTCGGTGCTGGGCGTCAAAGAGGAAGCCGGGCGGCCGGTGATCGACGCCCTGGTCAAGTTCGTGCGCGACCGGCAATTGCTGATCATCCTGGACAACTGCGAGCATGTGGTGCGCGCATGCGCCGAGCTGGCCAAGCAATTGCTGCAAGCCGGGCCCAGCGTGAAGGTGCTGGCCTCCAGCCGCGACCCGCTGCAGATCGCGGGCGAGACGGCTTACCACGTGCCGACGCTGTCGGCACCCGACCCCAGCAAGAAGATCACGCTGGCCGAGTTGGCCCGGCACGAAGCGGTGCGCCTGTTCATCGACCGCGCCACCGCGTCGCAACCTTCCTTCAAGGTAACCGAGAAGAACGCCGCTGCAGTGACGGACATCTGCCACCGTCTGGACGGTATCCCGCTGGCCATCGAACTGGCCGCGGCGCGCACCCGCGCGCTGTCGGTCGAAGCCATCTCTGCGCGCTTGACCGATCGGTTCCGGTTGCTGGTGACCGGCGACCAAACCGTGCTGCCGCGCCAGCGCACGTTGCGGGCCTTGATCGACTGGAGCTACGACCTGCTGCCGCCGAACGAGCGGGCGTTGTTTCAGCGCTTGTCGGTGTTCGCGGGGGGGTGGACGCTGGAGGC